>SOKP01000123.1 GCA_004375715.1 Promethearchaeota archaeon
ATTATCCAAAATCTAATAAAAACATCTTGAAAAAAGCGTTAAAAAATTTAAATTGTAATTTGAGTTTTAATATTTAATAATACGACACCAAATTATGTGTTTCTCACATCATTACGGCATAGTGGTACCTTAAATATGTATCCTTCAGTGAAATGAACCACTAACTATGGTCTGCTGAAGTGTAAGGAATTTATATTTTTAAAGTTATGAATTTCATATCACCTCTTTTGTTTGTTTTTTTTAGAGATTAAATATTAATCCAAATAATTATGGATTTGATATTTTTTTGTCAATATAATCTATTAAAATCAAAAATTTTATGAAAAAATATTTCTCCTAATATACCTGATAAATGAATTACTAATTTAATCGTAGGCATTTATATTATTTAGAAGAAAAAAAGGAAAAAGGGGGGTTTTTTAATTAATCCCATGTAGGCCTTTTTACAGAACTATCGTCGTCTTCCGTGTGAATTCTCTTTAAGTCAATATCAGAATAACCGGGTATGATATTGAGTAATCTCCTCATAGAATTTTCAATATCCTTCGATGATGTAATGAAACGACCGACTATTAAAATATCTGCCCCCATATCTATAGCATATTTGGCAGTATTTGGATCAATTCCTCCTGCAACAGCTACTAAAACGCGATCTCGTCCGGATGCTAATTTTTGATCTTTATATAATTCCTTAATCTTAGGAATTAGTGCCCATCTTGCTTTTTGAGCAGCATCTGAGGATTCTGAACCAGAAGCTTGTTCCACGTCAATTGCTCGATGTAAAATGACAACATCAGGGACTTGTTTTAGTTTACTCAATTTTGCTATAGGATCATCTACTTCCATAGTGTCAACAAAACCATAAATCGCTAACCGATTAGCTTCTAGAAGGAACTTGTCAATAGATGAGGGTGCCGCTAAACCGCTTACAACAACACCATCTGCAGTCGCGTCAAATGCAAAATCAACTTCTAATTTCCCTACATCCAAGGTTTTTAGATCTGCCACAATAAATTTTTGAGGTGCCAATTCTCTTACTCTTGATATCGCTTCCATTCCGTATTTCTTGAGAAAAGGGGTTCCAATTTCTAAGATAATTCTGTCACTCTTTGGTAATTGTTTTACGACTTTCATATGATGTTCTATATTTGGGTGATCCATAGCAACTTGGACATATGGGGGTCTCCAAAGCCTTGGCACTCTGATTCCAGCAACAGGGTGTTTTGCTCGATCTTTATCGTAGAAAATTTTCTCAATTGGCGGATAATTCATCAAAGCTCTTTTAATCGCTAATTTTGTTGCACTATAGTTATATTGATAAATTTTCCTATAATCCTTTGCATCCGGGTGAATAAAAACACTTATGATAAGTAACCATTCATCCAGCTTATTCATGGGTATTATATTTTCTTCTACAGCATCGGCTATTGCTTTAGCAACGGCAGCTTGAGCGGGTCCAAAAATCTTATTTGCTTCTGACATTTTGGAAACTGTAACTTTAGGTATAACGAGGCTAACTGGTTTCGTAAGAAGATTTGGTCTTATGCATGCTAAAAGCCCCCCATGACCTATTGACGGAGAACTAAGTGCGTTTGCAAAAGATACCCCAACCGGACCATCTTTTGAACCAATTATTAAATCTATGTGTGCTAAGTTTTCTTCAGTACCCAAAAGGGCTTCCCCTATAAAGTAGTCACTTTTAGCCATAATCAATATAGCGCCTAATTTTTATTTATTTTTTTATGTGTCTTAGATATTATAATAAATTATTTCTTAACTACATTAAAATAGAGTTAATTCTCCATTATTAAAATTATCCTTCTCTCCTTATGAAAAAGATGCAGTGTAAATAATTATAAATATGAATATTGTTATATACCTTAGAGAATGCTCTTTAGTATTCTTCCATAGAGGAGTGAAAATAAAAAATGTCATATGCCTTATCATCAGAGAGATATCCTAAGAAACCGGATGTATCATATGTATCAGAAATTTGCAAGAAAGATTTTAAAAAATTTAGAGATAATTGGGGAACCGTATTAATGGAACATCTTAGTTCGTTAATCAAAGATCTTGAGAGTAAAGGGATTAAGACAGACTTATATACCAAACAAAAAGATGTTTTGGAAAGCGTAAGTGAACTGATTAAAATGGATGCAGAAGATGTAGCTTTTACTCAGTTTACCAAAGCATTTCCGTATTGCCTACCGCATCGATCAAGAATTTAGTGTCTTCTAAAGAATAGTTCAATATCTCTGGCAATTTTAAAAAGTTTTTCAAGTTTCTTAACTGATAAATCAGAAGTTTCAAAAATTATATGCTGACAATCGTATTTAGTAAAATCAAATTCAATTATATTAATATTAAAACGTTCTCTCTCATCCCATAGACGGGATCCCGGGTACGGCGTAGCAACAAAGTAGTTTATTTTATCATTGGAATCTAATGGTAATTCTCTAATGAAATCTAAAGTTTCTTGAAAAGTAAGCTCAGTTTCTCCAGGTAGTCCTAAGACAAAGTAAGCCTGTACGGGGATATCTACAGCTTTCAAGTATTTTATTCCTGAAAGTACTCGTCTAGGATCTTGGTATTTCAAGTTGTTTTTCAACACTTTTAAGCTAGCGGATTCAATACCAGTGGCGATGAGCTTACAACCAGCTTCTTTTAATAAAGTTGCGTCCTCAGCAGTTATGCTATCCACTCGTAATTCACAACCCCATGGAATTTCAATCTCGTTGTCGATAAACAGTCTACAGAAATTTTGAAAGAATTTTTTTTCTATGTTAATATTGTCATAAAAATTGATATAGTTGTACGTTTGATAAGAAATAATGTCTCTGATTTCAGATAAAATTGAAGTTAAACTTCTAATCCTAGTTTTTGGGAATAATTTTTGCCTGGAACAGAATGAACAGGCGTTGGGGCACCCCCTATTAATTATCACACTTGCTACCCTATAGTGAAAGTTTTCCTGGGACAGGAGGTATCTTGGCGGTAGCGGAATTGTTTCTATATCAATTGGTTTTGGAAAACCCGTGAATACAACATTTCCTTCTAAATTGCTATAAGCTAAACCCTCGATTGCATCTAATTCTCTTTCGAAAGCTTGAGAGCTCTTTCTATTGGGGTTTTTTCGACTCAGAAGATTCGTTAATTCAAGGAATGACATCTCTGATTCGCCCACACATATAAAATCGATTATGGGTTCAGCTTTTAGTATTTCTTCGTATTGAAATGAAACATGAGGTCCTCCAAGGACCACAATCTTTTCTCTATTAGATTGCTTTATCAATTCCGCAATCTGCTTAACCAAATAAAAGGTGTTAGTCAGCGATGTTATGCCAATTATATCGTATTGTTCGATTTTTTCAATAATAATTTTATTTAGTTCCTCAGGCTCTAAACCATAATACTGTTCTAAATCTAAAATTTCTACGGGAATGTCATTTTGTTCTAGAATCGCTGCTAAATATAAAATTCCAAGATTAGGTTCTCTAAAAAAGTCAGTTTGAAATTCTGTAGGTTTAGTGGTTTTTGGATTGATTAAAAGAATCATGCTAATTATCTATGATTAGATTAATTATTTTGGGTCTTATTTTCTTCACCGCTTTTTTCATCAACATTACTACTTTTTTCCTCTGATTCTACATCTGGCAGTGAATCGGGAATTTGGAAAGCTTTCATCAATGTATCCATGTCTCCCGTATTACTTATTTTATCTTCGTGAATTATTGGAGATTTGATGCGAAGAGAAGGTAAATTTTCATAGTTATTGACATAAAGTTCAATTCCTTGAATCGTTCTGTTTCTAACAATTATTCGTGTTGAGTAATTCCGGTCCTTAAAAAGTGTGAATCCATTGTTCAGTCTTCCCATTTTCACTAAATTAGTTGAATATTGCTCTTCCTTGAGTATTGCTTCAGGAGTTTCTTCTTCGGAGTAAATATTGCCTGCTATGATGAGAAAAATTCTTTTTAAATCTTCCGGTTGAGCATACGAATTAATATTTTCCATAGCTTTTTTTAACCCTGGATTGTGAATAATTATCTCGCCTACAGTTCCATCAATAACGGTTTTGGAAAAATCGTCTTTATTAATAGATTTTGCTCTACCCGGTTCAACGGATTGTATCATTACTTCTTGAAATTCGGGATCTTCTGTAGAATACATGTTTAGGGCATACACTCGGTAAAAAAGTTTTAATTGTTTACGGAGCATACCCGCTAAGATTCCACCATAAATTTGAAGCTTGAAAGGACTATTTTGCCCGTTGTATGTCCATATTCTTTTTTTATTGTGATCAACGAGCAAGTAAACCTTTCGACTATTCGCAACATTAATGACTTCTCCTACTACAGAAACATCATCTATATCTATAGTTACAAAGTTTGGGAACTCCCTCACTTCTAGTACTTCAAAAATCTGCGTCATATGATATGGATAAATCCCAATTTACGTTTATATTTTTAATAGGAGGTGATCTTTAAAATAAATTGTATTTTTTTTTTCGGAAATTAATAATTTATGTTCCTTTAACTCAAAATCAATAAAATTTTTAAATTTTAGGATATTTCTTTTAGTAATTTCCTTTTTGTTAGTTCGATAATAATGAGTTCAGAGAAAAGAGTTTACAAACTTAATATTTCTGGCGGAAACACGGGTCCAGGAAAAGGCTTATCTAAGCTAATTGAAATAGATGAAAAAAGATCACGTCTTTTTGAAGCGAAAAAGATTGGTGAATCGATTAATGGCGGTCTAATTGGATTTCCTAATTATGAATTTGAAATAACCGGAGGCTCCGATTCTTCAGGTTTCCCAATGAGAAAGGATGTTCACGGTCCCGTAAAGAAAAGGATTCTCGTTTCAAAAAGGGGGATCGGGTATAAACCTACAAGAAAAGGAGAAAAGCGAAGAAAGATGGTTAGGGGCAACGAGATTACTTTTGACATGACACTGATCAACCTAAAAGTTATAAAATACGGGGAAACTGAACTTTTTAAAATAATAAAGGAATAGAAACTATATATTGCACAGTGAGATGATACTTCCATGGTTAAAGTAAAAAAATGCTCTTTTTGTGGCTACGACATCCCAATCGGCAAAGGACACATGTATATCAAAAAAGATGGGACAATCTATAACTTTTGCACGCATAAATGTAGAATTTCTACACTCGTTCAGAAACGTAACCCTCGTAAAGTACGATGGACAGCGTTTTATGGGAAAGAATAATTTTTTTATAAATATTCTTAAATACTTGTTATAACTCTAATTTTTAACATTAAATAAAATTATAATTCAATTTCGTAAGAGGGAAGTAATATAATGAAAGTTTTAATTGTTTTTGATACAAAACATGGGAATACCCAACAGGTTGCTGATTTAATAGCAGATGGAATTAACTCAACTGAGGGCAACGAAACCGTAGTTGTGAATGTAAAAGATTTTGATCTTAGCGAAAATAAAACTTACGACTTAATAATAATCGGCTCTCCAAACCATGTGGGAAGCCAAGTAAAAAGTATTAAAAAGTTTATAAAAAATCTTTCCAGTGCTAGCATAAAAGCCAGTTCATTTGCTGCTTTTGACACCTATATGAAAGGAGACTTTGAAAAAGCGGTTAAGAAGATGGAGAAGCAAATTAGTGAGAATTTACCAAATGCAACCAAGGCTCTTCCCGGCTTATCAATAAAAGTTGGTGGAATGAAGGGTCCAATTGTAGAAGAAGATTTATCAAAATGTAAAGAATTTGGAATTAAATTAGCTACAAAAGGATAAAGAACTTCTTTTAAAGCTACCAGTTCTAAAATCTATTCTTTTTTTAAGATTATTGCAATCTTGGGAATTTTAAAAGATCATCTATAAGGTCTACATGACTGATAATCATTCTTTTGCAGCAGAACCGTTCAAGACCTAACTGTTTAAAAGCTTCTTCTGCGGGTTCGCCTTTTTCTATTAGTTCTAGATAAGGTTTATAGCTGGAAGCTATTAATTTTCCACACGAAAAACATCTAATGGGAATAATCATGATATTTTATAAAAAGAAGTATTCTAAAAAAATTTTACTGTTATTCCAAACCAAAAATTTTATTTTATATCCATTATTACATACAACATCAAAATCGATGATTAATGATAATATATTAAGAATATATATTGGAAAGAGAAAAAATGAGCTATATAAAATTTAAAGTCCCTGATGCGTTAAAAAACGGCATTAAAGACGCTTTATCCACGATTTCTGGAACGCGAGATGCCAAAATAAGGAAAGGGATGAATGAAGTAACGAAATCAATAGAGAGAAGTCTTGCGAAACTCGTTATCATGGCAGAGGATGTGAGTCCACCAGAAATTTTATTCCACGTTCCATTGTTGTGCGAAGAAAAATCAATTCCATTTGGCTATGTATCTACTAAAAAGGAATTAGGAAATGCTGCCCGTATTAATATTGCTTCTTCCGCCATCGCAATTGAGAATGTAGGAACTGGAAACGATAAAGCTTTAGATGATATTATTAAGAAGTTAGAAGCATTAAAAAAGTAATTTGGTGAAGCATCTTAGCAAAAATGGATAAGTCAAGAGGGTCAAGAGGATCAAAAGGAAGAGTAACACAAGATTATTCAATTCCCGCTGAAGTCCTTCAAATCGTTGGTAGAACGGGATTAACTGGTGAGATCAGCCAAATAAAGGTAAGGATTCTTGAAGGTCCAGATCGAAATCGAATTCTTACAAGAAATGTAAAGGGTCCAATACAAATTAGCGATATCGTGACCTTACGAGAAGTAGAACGAGAAGCTCGAAAAATTCGTAAAAGAAGATAATTTTTTTTACACTATTTCTTTTTTAATCGTCAAAGAATCCTAAAATTTGCATGTTTTTATATTCATTGGAAAAAAATTCGCGAAGAGCCATTCTTATTGCTTCTGATCTGCTAGGAACGATTTTCATTTTAATTAATTTTTGAATATTTGTATCATATATGTCAGGAATATTGATAGTAATATTCTGCATGGCACGTTTTTTCTCTTTCTTAGGATTCGGCAAAATTGAACTCACCAAAGTTATTAATTTTCAAAATGAAGTTCAGAAAAGCGTAATAACGAGTAAGAAAAGCTATCTTATATTATTGACCCTTAACTAAATACAACTTTTTGATAATAAAATATAAGTTAAACTTGTATATAAAATTATCTCTCTGAATTGGGAGGCTTTTAAAGGGCTCTATATCAGATGTAAATAATTTTGATGCCTTTATCTTTAAAATGAACATTTAATGTTAACAATTTAAAGTCGATTGAAAAAATTTTATTTTTATGATCTATCTTCTTTTTTAACATATCGTCCTCTCGTTTCAATTACTGACATATTCTTTAAAATACTTTTACATTCTTTACTTTTCTCTTTTCCATATCCTTCACGATATCCTTCAAGAAAAGCTTCAAAACAGATATTGTAATCGCTTCCATGTGATGAAATCAAAACTCTCTTAAATAAATGAAGGTCAGTGCTTTTATCTTCAATTGAATCAGAGTAGTCGTGTAAACCAAAATCAATGATGAATAGCTCTTGAGAGGGAGTGAGGATTATATTACTTGTAGTGATATCACCATGAATGTGACCATTTTTATGCAAATACGCTATATTTTTTCCTATTTCTTTTAAATATTGCTCTTTCTTTGAAGTAGTCAACGAATATAAAATATCTTTTAATTTTTCGCCTTTTATATATTTCATTACGATGGTCGAGGTTTCAGTATCAATTTCGTATACGGGAGGAACTAACACCCCATAATTTTTGACTCTGATTAACGCTTTAGCTTCGTTAAGAGTTCGATTGTAGCGGAGAACCTTGTCTATTTGTTCTATGCGATATCCTTTAGGAATTCGTTTTTTAAAAATGGCTTCCTTTCCAAACCACGAACCATAATAAAGACTAGCTTCTGCTCCCTTGTGAATTAATTTTTCAACAATAACCTCGTTCGACAATCAATACATCACCTAAGCTCTCCACGGGATTGTTATTTGATCCATTCGTTCTTTAGGATTAATCTTAGTTTCTGAAATGTTATTACCTCCACTAGAATTATACTTCAACATGCCTGTCCACGCAATCATTGCTCCATTATCTCCTGCGTATTTTAAGGGAACAGCCTCAAATCTTGCACCATGTTCTCTACTGATGTATTTTACCATTTCTTGCAATCGTTTATTAGCCGCCACTCCACCTGTTAACAAGACTTCAGATTTTCCCGTATGGGCTAAAGCTCTCTCGGTCACTTCAGTAAGCATGGCAAACGCTGTTTCTTGAAGCGAATTAGCAACATCATTTAGGGTATATCTTTTTTCATAATCCTTCGATTCAATTAACCTTTTAGCTGCAGAATAGAGCCCAGAAAAGGATAAATCCATCCCTTTTACTACGTACGGTAAGTGTAAGTAGTTATCTGACTCACGAGCTAATGCTTCGACTTTTGGACCACCAGGATGAGGTATCCCAACATCGCGAGCAAATGAATCTATTAGATTACCAATGGGGATATCTAACGTTTCTCCAAAAATTTGATAACGACCAGACTCA
Source organism: Promethearchaeota archaeon (assembly GCA_004375715.1). Classification (GTDB taxonomy): domain Archaea; phylum Asgardarchaeota; class Lokiarchaeia; order Sigyniarchaeales; family SOKP01; genus SOKP01. The sequence continues at coordinate 8,579 of SOKP01000123.1, forward strand.
TAAGCACTAACTATCGTATTTCCCCCTGATACATATAACGTGAGGGGGTCTTCTATTTTACATAAAAAACGTCCGATTTCAATGTGAGCGATACAATGATTTACAGCGACTATTGGTATTCCTAAAAGTTGACTAAGCAATCTCGCAACATGAGCGCCTATTTTTAGAATTTGTCCTAAACCAGGACTATTACTAAATGCAATAAGATCAATTTCTTTAATTGAAATCGAAGCGTCGTCTAAAGCTTTAATAATTATTCCCATAAAATTGTTTAAATGTTGCTCCTTTACTAATATTGGATGAAGTCCTCCCTCCTCAGGAATAAACATATCGTTCACTAAACTGAGAACTTTTCCACTGGAATCTACTATTCCAACACTCCATGTATGTGCCGTAGACTCGATTCCAAGCGTTAATTGGCGTTTAATTGCTTACACCTAATAAAAAAATTTTATATATTTAAAATATTGACTCACTTTTCTCTTTTTAGTTTTACAGTTATTATTAGAAATTAAAAATACTTTATTTTCTATTCTATATTAATTTCGTACGTTTTCGCGCTCATTTACTGATTAATCAAAAATTGCAAAACATTGAGTTTTCACAAAAAATACTCGTTTTAAGTTTTCTATGTATTTCCCTTTTACACTAACTTGTAGAGAAAATGAATAATTTTTCTTTATAAATAAACACTGGTTTAGATTTACAAAAAAAAATCAATTGGTAAATTTTGATGAAATTTAATAGCGAACCATGCGCGAAATTTTTACACCTGATTTTTATTATCCTGATTTCAATAATAGTGAAACAAAATATATTAAAATGTAAATTAATAAATATTCAAGTAGGAGGAGAGGGTTTTTTAGCGAATACGGCGAGGGACATGAAAGGGAAATAGAAAGTAAGTCAGATGTTGGTTCTGAGAGAGAGACAGATAAGGAAAACGAATTAAGTGGTGATATCGAGGAAGATACTGATATTGATAAAGAGTACGATTTTGATGGAAAAATGGATTTTGACGGTATGGAAGAATATGATTTTGATGGAAAAATGGATTTTGACGGTATGGAAGAATATAATTTTGATGGAAAACTTGATTTTGATGGAATGGAAGAATACGATGAAGAAAATAGGTTAGAACCAACAGGAGAATCTGATGGACCTCAAGATCCTGATAATGATGGTAATACGGATGATGTTGATAATCAATCAAGTAATCCTGAGCAAGAAAATGAATCTTACGAAAATCTCAATTCTGAATCGACAAGTACAGTTTTAATAAGCGAGAGTAGAGAAGAAGAAAGCGAAAATTTAAAAAGTGACAATCAAAACCAAGAAGAAATAGAGGAAATCAACCAGGAAGAGTTAGATAAAGAAATTGAGAAAGAATTTGAAGAAGGAGTTGAAGATATTAACCAATATTTAAAAGAAGAGGCAGAATTCATTAATGCTTATCAGGAAATGGTGGGAGAAGCAAGGGAACTAGACGGAGTACGAGAGAGTGAAGGCGATGAACCTCTCAAAACAGAGGAAGAATGGGAAAAAGAGATCGAAACAGCGGCTTATACAGCTGAACAGATCTACGAAGGTAAGAATGAAATAAAAGCTAATGTTAACAATGAAGAAATTTCAGAAATTTCCGAAGAACTCGAAATTGAAAAAGAAATGGAGCAGAGCGTGGAAGTCTCAGAAATTCAGTTGAGCGATTTACAAGAAGAATTCGGAGAAGAAATGAATGAGATCGAACAACACCAAGTTGAGGCCTTGATCGAAGAAGCTCTCGAGACCGAATCAGAACCCATAGTCAACGAAAAGGAATTAGAACAACTTCAAGAGATGAAACATGAAGAGCAATTTCAAACCATACAATTTAACGAATACATAGAAGAACTAGTAGAAAAACAAGAAGAAGAAAAAACCCAAGAACATGATAAAATGGAACAAGAAAAAGATAATATCAAGAAAAATCAAGAAGGAATGCCTCAATCAACTTATCTCCAAGAAGGGGTAGAAGAACAAGAACAGGAGTTAGAGCTGGAGTATGAAGAAAACGACGAAATTGAACAACACCAAGTCGAAGCCGCGATCGAAGAAGAACTTGAAACAGAACTGAAACCTATTATAAATAAGGAAGAGCTAGAATATGTCAAAGATTTCGAACTTGAAAAACAACTCGATGCCGAGCTTCTTTACGAACTCATAGAAGAACTAGCAAAAAAACAAAATGAAGAAGAAAGCGAAGGGAAAGAAGAATATCAAGAGAGCTATACAGAAGAGAAAGTAGCTCAAATCACACGCGAACTCAAGATAGACCAAGAAATAAATCCAGACTATGACGAAGTAGAGCAGGATGGTCAAGAAAGAGAACTAGAGCAGCAAACAACTTTTCCATATAAGGAAGCAGAAGAGCATGTAGAAGAAGAATATAAGGATCATGAACAAGAATTAGAAGAAATCCTCGAGCAAACTCGCAAAATCGAACAGGAAGTTTTCAACAATATCGAGTCAGAAGAAGAAGACTCAGATCAAACAGCTGAAAAAGAATACGAAAAAGTCAAAAGACTCTATAAGCAACAGACTGGTAGAAGACCAATTTATGCAAACCAAGAAACAAAGGGTTTTAAACAGTGGTTAGAACAGAGAGAAGAATCAGAAGAAAAAGAGAAAACGAAACATAAGGAAGAATTAAAAGAAGAACAGAAAGAAGAAGAATGGAAAGTAACCCTGAAAAACTGGATAGAATTAGTCAATGAAATTGAACCTGAAGTTAAATCTGAGTTAAAAAAACTCATTGAGGAGTATAATGAGTTAGAAAAATTGATTAAAAGATACTCCCAATTATACAATAATGCGCTATGTAAAGAACTCTCTCAAACTGAAAAAATAGAACTGAATTCGTTAATTATTGCTCTACAGAAACTCGGTTCCATAAAGATTGAGCTGTTTTTAGGCATACGGGAAAGTAAACGATATATAGATGATCATTATTATTTCAATTTCTGGAACAAACAGCATCATTATCAAGTATTTAGCCATATTTTTACCCATCTCTCGCAAAAATATAGTAGTTTAAAGCAATTGCAGAAAAAGAAAATATATACTGAGAAAATACTGAAAAATTGGATAGAAGAAGTGTCCGAAGAGAAAATTAATCCCAAACTGAAAGTAATGTTAAAAGAAATCGTTGAGAACTTTAGCGAACTAGAAGAATTGACAATAAGGTTCATGGATTTATATAGAAAGGTGCAAAATAAACAAATCTCGGAAGCTGAAAAAAGTGAATTAAAGCTATTAATTAATACGCTCAAAAAACTCGAGCCCACCAAAATTGAATTGTTTACAAGCATACGAGCCATTAAACATTATTTAAACGATCAGATTTTTGATAATTTCTCGGATAAAATGCATGTCAATCGAATCCTTAACCATTTTTTTACTTATCGGGTGCACAGTCCAGGGCAATTGTTTAATGATGGAAACTTAAAGTATTTACACGATAAAGACGGCAACAAAATTCCATACTTAGATATAGGAAAAGATGTTCTGCAATTAACACCATTAGAATTTAAGCGAACTTATAAAGGTGTCTATTCTCCGTATTTTAAACATGTAAAGAACACTCATAATCTTCACTTAGGAGTTAAAACTGTTGGGAAATTATTAAATTTATTTAAATTTATGAATGTATATGGGATTGTATATAAAATCTCTTTGATAAGAGATGTTCAAGGTAACAAATTCAAAACAGGTCCTTTTATTTTTTATTCCGACAACAAAAAAGTTAAAGAAGGATTAATTCGTATTGGAAGAACTATAGATTTAAGACGACGAGTGATCACTTATCGATATGAGGCTAATAATAACATAAAGAACCTGCATTTTGAGAACGCCTTTCTTAAATATGGTCCTAGAGCTTTTAAAATAGAACTCTTAACTGTTTGTAAATCTTCTATCGAATATAAAGCATCAGAGTATTTCTGGACCCTTTTCTACAATAAAAAGGCAGATCAAATTGGATTTAATCTTTCGATTAATAAAGATTTTAATCCTATGATTGGAAGTCGAGGTGACAAGTTTAAAAAGTATAATGTTCCTAAATGGAAGCTTACAAGTAATATATTAGGTGGATTTGAGAGAGCTGAACTAGATATCTTGTGGGAAAATGTCCCATTAGGAACATTAAAGAGTAGAATTAAAAGTTACTTTAATACAAGTAATTTATATAAAATAAGACTTGATCTAGCGACACCCTATATTGATAAATGTTTAAGAAGAGGTTATACAAAAGACGAAGCGTTAGATTATTTACTTCAAAATGGTTTCTATATGTTTAGTGATAAGGAGTTTCAAGCAAGAATTAAGTCATTTAGTTCTAAAATTAAGAGATCTTCTCCTGATCGTCTTTTTCAAAGAATGATTAAGGATTTGCAAATCAGATACTATCATATACCCTTAAGGAAAGTAACAGGGAGGAGTACCTCGTATTATGAACAACTAAGATTTAATCTTTTTATTATACCATATCATAATTATTTAAAGTCTATTGATGTTCAAGAAAAATTACAAAACCCGTCTATTAATTATGACCATGAATTACATCGCTTTAGAGCATTAAATCTTGAGGATATAAAAGATTCTTTAAATGAATTCTCAATTATAGAACATCTTGTAAAATTAAATGCCACCAATATTCAGATTGCTTATGCATTGAACTTCTGCAACCCTGATGATGATGTAAGGGTCCGTGAGAATGCTAGAGGTAAAATTGATACTTATTTCGAGAGATACAAACGACGAATTGCTAGAATATCTGGTGTTCAAATAAAAGATATTTCAACTAATGATGTTAGAAATTTTATTAAATCTTATAATTTTGGAATATCTGAATATCAAAAATATCTTAAGAATGAAGAATTGTAGGATTTAATAAGAAATAAAGTGAAAAAGGGTTCAAAAATTTTCTAATTTGATCTATACTGATTTCGTACGCTTTCGAGGTGTCCTTCTACTTCGGGCAACCGTAGCCGCTCCCTTTTTACCTTTTCTCTTAAATACGGTATAGCCACAATTCCCGCACGATGATCTTTTATGGATAATAAGGTTTACTTACTACCTATCATAGTGATCGGCGAGAAAATACGATGGCCCACACTTGGGGCACGCACGATGCGTCCTAACTAATTTACCCTCTTCAACTTTATAATATTTTGATGCGTCTGTCATAATAATTCATTTT
>SOKP01000289.1 GCA_004375715.1 Promethearchaeota archaeon
GACGCTTCATTTTATCATTATTCTAGGATATACTATGATTTACACTTTAATTTTAGTGTAAAAGAAAAAAACCTAGAAAATGCTAAATAAAAAACCCCATTCACAGGTCTGGAATTAGTTTCAGAATCGTTGCTATAGCGCTCCCAGTTTCGCTAATTTGATTAAGATCGTCGATTAAATGTAGCTTTTTTAGCTTTTCAAGAATTTGATCAATATTTTTTGTTATGTCTATGTTTCTCTTATTCAGATATTTGCTTATTTTCATCCAATCATTTTGACCATCAAAGATAGCATACAACACGCTTTTATCGTCAGCGTCCATGTGTTTAATATATTTCTGAAATTCTACGATTAAGTAGTTAGTCCTTGGGTTTATGGCAAACACAATTTTATCTAATTTAAGTTTTTGAATCGTCTCAAATGATTTTAGCTCATCTATCCCTCTAGTTTTTAGGTGATTTATTAGGTCTCTCAGATAGAAGTTGGATTCAAATTCCTCACCTCGAATAAGTATCATGACCTTTTTATCTATTTTAGTAGGAGTTGAGGATTTCAGATAATCTCTTACTTTTGATTCGACTACTTGGTGAGGATACAACAGATCTGCCTCGAAAACTTCTTCTATCATCTTGGTGATGGGTGTGTCTTCTAGAACTTGCCCTGTAAAATTAACTAAGCGATCCCGATAAATATCTTCGAATATGCTATTAAAATTTTTTAGCTTTTCTTTTATAGCATCGCTTGGATGCTTTAAGAGTAAGAGTGCAGTATTAACGTACTTACCTTCGTTAATAATAATTTTAAATTGTCTATAGGACAATTCTTCCAAACCTCCCTCTCCCTCTTGAATTTTAGCTCCTATTTCCTTGCCAAAAGTAGAGATGGCACTTAAGAATCCCGAAATTAAAGATTCATCTATTGGTACATCAGCCAAACTTTTACTGTAACATGGAATACCCCCATCCTTGGTTAAAATTAACACGTATTGCATATTTTCGACATCGGATAATTTTTGATACAGAGCTTTTAACGATACGATTCTTCTTCTTCGCTTTGGAACAATAATGCCACGATGTACTATAAACCCTAAAGCTAAGATTATTCCTGTAGCTATTAAAATGGTGGGAAGCATATCAAGGAACATTACCCATTCATTTACAACTCGAATTTCTGACGAAATTAAAAGATCACCTTCGTAATAACTTTCAGCAAAATATTGGACTTGAATGATATAAGTATCGCCTACTGATAAGTCTAAAATCGCAACTGCAATTCCATTTACGCAAGTAGATGTGTAGTTATAAATTGTGTTGCTATTTTGATCGATAACTTGAAAATTAATTAGTAACCCGTCTAATAAAGTGCCTAACTCGTCTGTGACTCGAACTTCAAACGATTCTGAGCCATATAAATACTGTGATTGTAGAGGGTTTACAAATTCTAAGTTTACGATGATCTTAGGATTAATAGATAAGCTAAAGTTTAACGAATATCCTGCAATCTTACTCGTTTCTTCAAAAACTAATGAGCAATCTAAATTTCCGCTAAAAGAATTCGCCACACGATACATATAGTTAAGAGAATTGTTTACATTCACCCATCTGATATAGATCTCGTTAATACCAGCATAATTAAAAGTTAAAACGGTTGGAAGGTTTTCTAGTGAAATAGAGTTGTTTTCACAATAAAACTGCATATTAAAACTGAGACTTTGACCAAACCTTATAGTACTTGGTAAAGGTTCTACTGTAAAGTTTGAGTTCCACTTCGGTTGAATTGCATCTAGCCTTGATGTTAAATTATACGAAACTGTTGTGGATCCGAGGTATTCGAAAAATACTGTCACATTATTGCTTCCATCGGAGATCTCTGTTATTGTAAATTCACATTGTCCATTCGCATCTGTGTAGAGTTGATCTGTTACGAAGGGAGCCGAAAATTCGTCGTTGTAATATGCTGAAAACAATATAATCCTATTTTGTAGAGTTTCTCCACCCTCAGTTATGTTAATCCTTAATTGGTACTTTGCAGAATATCCTACTCTCAAACCATTAGGGAAATCAAAAATTTGTAGAAATATGGGTATTTTTCCCTGAATAACTTTTGTTATATTGGTTGATGATCCAGCTATTTCTACTAAACCTTCATAATTTGATACTACCGTGAAGTTTTGTGTTTCATATTGTGCGGAAATAATGTATTCATATATGCTGACACCCTCAGAATCTGTAACGGTAGAAACGATAAAACCTTCCTCATCGTTAATTGAAATGTTGAGTTTTACAATTTGATCAGGAATTGTAGTTCCATTTATAGCGTAGCTTAATATTGTTCTTATTTGAAACGATTGTAAAATCCTTATTGAAGATGGAACCGAAATTGCTAAATCTGTTGATGTTTGGGACAATATAGTGAAGTTTACAATATTGCTTTGAGAATTCAAACAGTTGATAGCTGTGCCGTTTATATATAAGCTATATTCACCAGGTGAGAGCCCCGCTAGTGAGAATTCTTTTTGATACACGCCGCTAAGCAAATGCGTTAACGAACCGTTAAGTATCACAGTAGCTTCTTGAACGATGTAATATTTTAAATTTCCGTAAGCATTTGGTTTAGGATTATTAGGATCAATGTTGTTTAGCATGCTTGCTACAGCAGTTATGCTGCTCTCCGCAAAAGTATCACCAGGGTTTTGAAGCGAAATTTGGGTGGGGATCTTGTCAACAAAGAAAGTAACATTAACTATTTTTATGTTGTATCCGCTGGAAGTACACCTTATTTCAAGCGTTTCGTTATCGAGATAGGAGTTACCGCTTTTTTCAGAGGGGTCTATATTAGTAGTATTTAACGTCAAATCGTATAAACCACCACCAACTTCTTGGGCAGTGAAATAATTTTCACTTCCTTCTATGGTACCTATAACTAAACCTCCCGTTAGTGGAGTACCCGAATCTGTAAGGTTAACTCTTATAACGCTATTTAATGTATCGTTAACAAATGGAATATTGTCGGAAGAAATGACCCATTTGGAGGTAATATTGTAAGCTCCCATAGTTATGTTGAAATCAATTGATTTTGTAGCAATTACTCTAAGACTACTAGTTAAAACTTGGGCTTCGTGTAAAGATTTTAGACAGAGGAAGAAAAGTGGATAGGTTCCATTCGGTGTACCTTCTGTAATAAGAGGGATTGAATAATTACCATTTCCTAAATGCGTGATATCTCCAACTTGATAGCTGCCAGTCCAATCTACACCCCAAAATTTTAAGGTTCCCGTAGAATTTTCATATACAATTATCGTGGCATCCTCAATCCCCCAATCTAAATAAGTAGTGTAATTTAAAGCAAATTCCGCTGTTTCTCCAGAAGATACTTCACTTACAAGATGGGTGAATTGAGCTTTAGTCTTATTAAAAATATAAAAGGATAATATTATTGAACCATACCTTAACGCACTCCCAGTGAAACTGGCACTATCGTTCCATTTAAATCTTAAATAATAGGACCCAACCGAGTATTTCTCTGCTAGATTCAATAATCCGATTGAATTCTTAGAGTTGGAAGAATTGAACTGAGGATAGCCGTTCATTAAATCTCCCGTTGAATTATACAACTCATAGCTATAATTTCCATTTATTTTTTCTGGTAATGTAAAGTTGAATCGCAAAGTATCGTCTTTGTAAAACGCAGGATCACCCAAATAAGAGAGCGTATTATTAAAAGAGCAGTTTGTAATATAGTTTGTTTGATATGCTTGAATTATCCAATTCCCCGCAGCAAAAGCTTTATCAATAGTCACACTCTGATTAGTGTTACTTCCTGTATAGTTAAAACGATACAGATTCCGTGTATAATTATATAAATTGGGCGTTAAAGCGCTGAATACATTCCAATTCTCGCTGTTAGATCCTTTGGAATCAAACGCGGGTAAATTAATGTATGATATCGAGTAATGAGATAAATTGAATAGGTTAGTAAAATGTGCTTCTAATAATTTAGAATAAGAGTAGGTATTATCGTAAGTGACATTCCAAACGCCTTTTTCAGCATTTCCGCCTTCAATGGCATAGCTCGCCTGAGCCAAGTTAGACAAATTACTTGTATAAGTAACATCTAAAGATGACTTAAGGTTTAAGAACAATTTGTTCTGATAAGTACTATTAGTTGTCCTAAATTGGAAGGCGTGACTATCCCCCGAATCCCCCCAATTAGATGTGTTTATGGTGTAGGTATCGCTGGTAACATTTTTCCAGGAACTATCAGCTTTAATCTGTAAATTCACATCTTCGACTGCTTGTTTGTAATTAATCGTGAAAAATACATTATCAATGTAGTGGTCGTAATCAATTTTATCGTAGAATTCACCTTCAAAATACACTCCTATTTTGAAGTTTAGCTTTTTAGCCTTAATAATATCCTCGTAATCTTGCGAAATAGGTAAACTCATGTAAACCCAAGAAGTATCGCCAAAATCTTCTGAACTTATCTCTGCGAGAGAAAAAGGAAGTGCTCGAATCCACTCACTATTACTACTCTCAGTGTCTTCTAGGTACAAAGCAATGGAGAGATCATTTTTGAATGTGAAGGGATTTAATCCTAATTTATTATTATCGATTAATTTATATCGATAATTTAAACGAGCAATTTCGTATTTTCTTGACGTATTAAACATAATTTCAATGGATTCGAAATTTACGATAATTGTATCGTCATCTCCTCTTTGACTAGGATTTTTAGCCCACGCTCCAAAGTCAATTTTATTAATTCCTACTAACCCGTCTACTAAATCCGTAATATTATATGTTCTAGAGATCGTAGAATGACTTATATGACCGGCGATATGCGTATTGTTATAAACCATTAAAGCGTCTTTTGACCCATTAAAAGGCACATCTCCGGATTTCGATATGTAATCAACGCCGTTAATATACTTGTTGTTTATACGTGCCCGAATTTCGTATTCATCTTCAGCTTCAAAAGTAGAAGCACTTTCAATGTTCCAGCTAATTGTAATTTGAGCGTAATCAGCAGCATATGGAATAAATCCAAACCACCACCACGCTGCTGAGGGATTTCCCCCTAAAGAAGAAATGCCCGGATCTATAAATACTTTAAGACTCGTTTGAGATTCGTCATAATACAAATTAATAGTATCAAATAAAGGTTTATAAACTCCCCCATAGGGAGTTTTTGTATCTTTAAAAAAACCGGGGTTAGTTTGAAAGTTATTGTAGTTCTCGATTTTTTCGTCTTCCTCTTGGTATATTCTACCTTTTTGAATATCTAAGCTTTCAGGATTTAATTTTCCAAATTCTTGCGTCCAATAAGCGTAATCACCTATATTATACGCTGGTTCTACTTCTAGTTTATTATTCCATATTCGCGTTCTACCAAAAGGATTTAAATTTAACGGGGACTGGACAAAGGTGCCTTTACCCGTACTCCTAACTTCATTGTCCCAATATTTAGTGCCATTTACAAACTCCTCCATAAAAAATGGATCTGTTATAATTTGTTCCTTCGTGTAAGATTCGATATTGAACTGCTTAGAAGTAGTATTCCACGCAACGGGAGTGGTTATATTGAAATAATTAGTTTCATTCGCAAAGTAATCTTGATTAGATATTATACTAGACGCGTTTTGGATTGTAGTAAAACTCGACGCACCTTCTACCGAATACCCTCCTACATCATCGGGTAAATCGCTTAAGTGCTTATCTAAGATATCTTCTGTCGGTTTATTAAACGGTTCTTGATTAATATCATCCAGAACAATGATATTCGATTGAAAACTTGATATGTTTCCAATAACAATTAAAATTACAAAAAGAATAGACAATTGCCTAATATAATAAATTTTTCTTTTATTCATCACCATTTTTAATCTCCTAAAATACCATTATAGCTTAAAATCCAATTTCTAGATAAAAATATAATCTTATGATAGATTAACAGTAATGTATAAGATATTTAAAAATAAGTTAATTTATAGATTTTTATACATAATAACTAGACTAATTAATATTAATTTTATATAGGTTTAACGAGCTTAATACATCGAATGAAAGGATTAGATCAGCTTAGGAAAAAATTACCGGATTACCAAGGTAGAAAAATACGAATATTTGCGGTGATTGCTCTCATCGTTTTTGTAACATCGTTAATATTCCAATCAGTTCTCGATTCTTTACCCCGAATTTTTAGAAGTATAGCTATTTTACGGATGATAGCTCCTTTAACGCCTATTATTGGGACTTTAATAGTAATATCTATTGGTTTTTCGGTAGTACGTAAGTTTTGGAGGGTTAGAGATAAGTACTTATCTAAATCGGGGAAAAAAGCTTATCAAAAAGCATTTAAATTTGTAGCAATTGGGATTCCAATGCTTTTTTCTGTCATAGTTCATAGTTTTATCCCCAATGATCTGATTGCTACATGCGGAATTGATGATACTCTTTGCCGTTTTTTAGGAAATCCTATTTCTGGACTAATATTAGGTTTCCCTATTTACTTTCTTTATATCAGGTTAGTCCTGTCAATTGTATTCGTCGGATTAGGACTTACTGTTATAGTTAAAACATTAAGTTTCTTTGGCATTGACAACATGGCAATGCTTTACGTTTTTTACCCAGAAGAATCTACGCTTCAAAATCACGCGATCTATTCAATATTACGTCACCCTACCTATCATGGTTTAATGCTAATTAGCATAGGAAGTATGTTTTTTAGATTCTCCATTTATTCAGTTGTCTATTTTTTAATTTTTTTAGTTGGAATAAATATTCACCTTAAGTGCGTTGAAGAAAAAGAACTTATTCAAAGATATGGGGGAGCTTACAAAAAATATAGGGAAACCGTACCAGCTTTTTTTGTTAGATTAAAAGATGTTAAGAAATATTTTTCAATCCTCCTTAGCATATAAATGCAAGATATCTTTATATATACGCGAAGATTCCACAATTTTGTAAATTTATTGAACGGTGAAATCCGAAATAAATTAATTAAAATTAATACGAAGAGGTATGAAATAATGACTGAAATTCAAAAACTTACCAAAATTTCCTTGCTTTTGAACGTACTGGCAGGTTTTATTTTTGCTTTTCTATACTTGGTGATTCCCGATATTTATATATACGGTTTAACTCAGTGGCCATTTAATGACCCCATCTACTTTAGGTTATTTGGAGGAACACTTTTAGTTCTTGGCTTGGTTTCACTTATGGCTTATTTTAAAAAGGAATGGGAAGAAATAAAACTTTTATACGAGTTATCCGTGATGTGGTTATTAATGGTAACAATCATTAATATTTTCGAATTGGCGCTATTATCTTTGCCCGCTATGGCTCTTACAAATTCAATATTCGTTACTATTCTCGTAGCAATCTATTTAATCCTAGGGATATACTGCTGGATGAAACAAAGAGGTTAAATTCACATATATTATATATTTTTTTTTTATAGGTTTCTTTTTGTATTTTAAGTTTTAGAAGAACATCTATTTATTGAACAGTTTGGTAAGTAAAACGGAATTTAGCTAATTTATTATGTTTGTTATAACTAATTTTTAATTTTGAAGTTAATAATTTGCGTTAGCATATGATAGGAAAGGATTAATTAACGCAATTAACCCTAAATGAATTCAATACTTCAGAAAGTGAATATAGCTATTTAAATACTACAATTTGATTCTGATACATAATATTCGTTGTAAAGTATTATTTCTCTAATAACAGGGTTAAAAAAATGGAAGATATCAAGATTAAAGGATTTAGAATTCATATCACTATAAGAGTACCGCATTTATACGAGAAAATTCCTACATTTTCATACCAGTTCTTAATTTATAATAAGAAAGGAAAAATTCAGAATTATCCATTCAGCAGAATCATCGCTCAGAGTGATTTAGAATTTAAATCGCAACTGAAAAAAAAATTTGAAAGTTACTTGAACGACGGAGAAATTGAAGCATATCCTATTTCTAAGTTCATAAAAAATATAACAGAAAATGTGGCTTAGTTCCTTTATTTATTTCTGATTTTGATTTTCTTCACTAGTTTAAAATCCTATTAATTTTATTTCCAAGAACTTCTGGTATTTCTCCAAGGTATGAGTTAAGATCACAAAAAAGCAAATAAAGGTAAGGTTCAAATAAGCCTTCAATAGTTGGACCTACGTCTGATTTATAGATGTAAACCCATATTTGCTCACCAGCGTGAGTTGATTGGCGATATACCCAATTTAAGGGTGGAATTTCTGGAACATTTCCAATATTTCTTAAAATCTCGTGGATACTGTCGAAGGAATATTTTTTTCCGAGAATCATTATCGGCGAAAGGTCGAACGATGTAATACAAACGTCCCTTAAGCCGTAATTTTTCATCTCTTTCAGAAAATCGTTTCCTAATCGTTTTAGTTGAGTCTTATGTTCACTAACCCTGGCTTTTGCTTCAAAGTCGGTTAAAATGTTGAAAATTTTTTCTTCTTGAACGGGTAATATCTCGATAGCAGATTCTAAAGGAATTTTATAGGTAATGAGTGAATCGTAAATCAGCTTAATTTTTGCGTAAACTGATTTATGAAATAGATACGACTCTGTTTGACATGTGATTAAAACGTCTCCTAAAAATTGAGTTTTATCTTTTTCAAATGATAGTGATTCGTCAGAATTAAATTCAAGTATATGAATGTTCTTAGACATCGCTCGTGCGAATTTAAATAATGCTGAAACTAACCCAGCATTTAACTCAAAAGAATTAGCCACCTCAAAATCAGATTGAAGATTTAATTCTTCTTTCGAAAAATCAAAAAATCGTAAATTTAATTTGATGTTGTTTGGAGCTTCTTTAACATCCAATGTATAATAGGGAAATCCATTGCTCGTAATAACTGAAAAATTATAGATCGTCAACTTCTTTGACAATTATGTGAAAAAGGTTAATTATATTAAGATATTCATAGTATAAAAATATGATTTTAAATAGTTTTAGTTTACTTTAAGAGTTTTAAGAGTTGATAGTGAACTCTAAATCAATAAGAAATCAAACTAATAACTTATTCAATTCTAACTCCTTGTTTCTTAAGACTAGTTTGAACCTTAGACATACTAACATCTCGACAAGAAACTTTGTCTTTGTACGAAATAGCGGCAGCAACTCCTGCTCCTTGGCTTATGAATTTTAAGGATTTTTAGTAGTATTCATATTATAATTTCATTTATATAGTGCTTTGATTTATTTATTTTTATGGGTCTACTAAACTCTTTTATTAATTTTGAGCTTAAACTAAAACAATACAAATTGCAATTCGTATTTCTTTTCCTATTTTGGTTTGCAGGTTTTTTGTTCTTTCTTTTTACAGAGCCAGGCTCGAGTTTTGGCGAATTAGTCTTATATTCTTTAACTGTGCGTTCCCCCTTAAATGCAGGAGATGTTGCTAATTTTTACTCATTAATCTGGCCAATTCTATTGGAAGTGATCGTGTTTGGTTTTATTATGGGGGAATTATTAGAAAAATATAATCCCCTTATTACAAGTAGAATCCTCGCAAAGCATAAACGCAATCATACAGTAATTATAGGCTTCCATCATTTATCAGAGAGGATTATTGAATATTGTATCGCTAATAAGAAATCATTTTGTATTATCGAGGATAACGAAGAATTAGTAGAGGATTTAATCAATTCGGGTTGTCCAGTGGTAGTTGGGGACCCTACAGAGGCAACCAGCCTTGCGTTTACAAATATTAAGCGAGCAAAAGAAATCTTTATAAGTATTGATGATGCTAGGATTGCAATAATCTGTACAGAAAAGATTCGCAAAGCCAATCAAGAATGCCCAATTTACGTGCGCGTTTTTGAGGATCACGTACAAGAATATCTCAAACAACCTCCATTAAATGCAATTCCTTTTTCCACCTCAAAATGGGCAATGGATGGTATTCGAGAGTGGATCAAAGGTAAAAAAGGTAAAGCTATCGTAATCGGACGAGATAGTTTGACTCATCGAATTGCTTATGATATTTCTTTACAGCCCGATCGGGAAGTATTCCTTTTTGATGACGAGCACGATGGCATTGAGTTTAATGTGAATGATCAATTACATATTATAAACGAGTTCGCATGTTTTTTAAGTGATTTGCGAGCTCATGTAAAGTTAGAGGAAGTTACTCAAGTATTTATTTGCTGGAAACAAGATTCGGAGTTTGATGAATCGCTTTATTTGACATCCAAGTTATCATTACGTTATCCTCATATAGAAATATTTGTAAGAATTTTCGACGAAGAACTCATAGATTTGGTTGAAAATTATAACGCAACAACCTTCTCAACTTCCTCCAATGCTTTCAAGATGCTTCAGAAGCAAGTGCATTCATCTTCTGCAATTGCTCCTAAACTCGAAGAGTGATCTTCACAATATTTTTTATCCTTTTTTTTCCGTTTAGAAATAAACCTTCGATTTATCAAATAAAGGAAAAAAATTGATAAATTTTCCAATATTTAAACATATATCAAATATTAAGATAATTGCCATAAACGAGTTGAGGATATAAATTATGAGTATGGAAGGAAAAATATGCATTATAACCGGTGCGAACTCCGGTATTGGTAAGGCTACAGCTATTGGATTGACAAAATTAAATGTTACACTTGTAATGCTGTGTCGTAGTAAAGAACGTGGAGAAGAAGCTCAAAAAGAAATAATTGAGCTTACTGGAAATAAGAATATTGATTTGTTTATATGCGATTTGTCATCTCAGAAAGAAATTCGCAATTTTGTACCTGAATTCAAGAGTAAATATGATAAACTTCATGTTCTGATAAATAACGCTGGAGTTATGTTATCAAAAAGAGATATCTCTATAGATGGATTTGAGATGAATTTTGCTGTTAACCACCTTGCACCTTTTTTGCTGACTAATTTATTGCTTGATGTATTAATAAAATCAGCACCAAGTCGCATCATTAATGTAGGTTCAGCGGCACATAGAATGGGGAAGATAGATTTTGAGGATTTACAAAGAGAAAACAAGAAAGGACGGCCTATGGGGTTGTACGGAAGTTCAAAATTAGCGATGACTCTCGTATCTTATGAACTCAGTAGAAAGATAGAAAATTCTAATGTAACTGTGAATGTCGTCCATCCAGGTCTTATTAATACTAATTTAGGTCGAGATCGGTCTTCAACCAGTAAAGGCTTCGCAAGAAAATTTTTTAAAAGTCCAGAAATTGGTGCTGAAACGTCAATTTTCTTAGCGTCCTCACCTGAAGTAGAGGGAATTACAGGAAAATATTACGCTAAAAAGAAAGTAAAACCTTCTTCTAAAGAATCTTATAACGAAGAATATGCTAAACGATTGTGGGATATCAGCTTAGAGATGACTAATCTTTAGGAACCAAAACCAAAAATTTCTCTAATTTAATTTTTTTTTATTTTTATTCTCCACTTAGTTCGTGTAATTGTGCGCCACAAGCTTCACAATATGCGACAGACCCTGTCATCATTTGTTTAATAAGATCAATGGGTATATTTCCGTCACATTCTTGACAGGATTGAGGATTTACGGCATTTTCAAACTCATTGATGATAGAGGGAGTCATATCTTTATCTTCAGCAAAAACTTCTACTTTTAATGTAGAAAATTGTTCACCTTTGGTGCCGGTTATGGTTAGTTTCAATCCTACAGCGTTTTTCTTAAAAGTTCCTTCTGCAAAACCTTTTATAACTCCTAAGAATTCCCCACTTGAATCTTGTTGTTCGGAATCAATAATTGCAAAGTTTTTATTTTTTAATAAAACAAATAATTTCTGGTAAAGTTGTTCGGGTTTGTAGTAGATTGTAAGGTCTTGACCAACTTTTTTGAAAGTAAGAAGATCGCTTGTGAGCTCGTCGAACTCCTCACTAGTTACCTTTTTTGGCCTCAATAATCCACAAATAATTCGGATGTCGTGAGGTTCTACATTTATTGTCTTGATTCGATCTTCTTCGTCAATAAAATTTATAACAGCGTGAATTTTTCCTTTTAAACAGTCTTTTTTTGGTTTAAAAACAAAGGATGGGCTAACAAAACCTCCCCCCTTTGAAATCTTATGGAATTTTGCTCTATCTGTTGAACTTTTTTGGTGTCCATCTACACGCGATAAAACCAGGCTCTCTTCAGGGTAGGAAAGTATATGAATATCAACATCAGTTATGTTATAGATTTTATTGTTAATTACTTTGACTTTAAAAATGTAATCTCCTCCTTCAATTTGACCTCCTCGAAGCACGCGGACGGTTTGGGGTTCCATATCCGTTGTGGTAGGGGCGACTTTAGGGGGTATATCAGGTTCAGCTTGCTTATCTTTAGGTTGCTCAGTTACAGATTCCTCTTTAAGAACGGGTGGTGGTTGTGATTGCGCGTCAATTTTAACCAATTTCTTGTTGGATTCTAATATGTTTCCTTTCCTTAAACTTAAAAGAGTAATGGTATTTTTTGATGCTACAACCAAGAAAACATCTTCGTTATATTCTGAAAGCATAATTTTATTGTCGATACTTGTAATTTTGTCTTCTAAGCTGTATTCACCTATGATTTCTAAGTCAGAATTAATAATTTTTATTGATCCAGCCTTATCACCTATGATCAAAGTAGGTTGTCCGTAAAATTCGCAAAAAGCGATACTTGTCGGGCTATTTTGAAGTTGTGAAACAAATACTGAATTACCTTTATTGTCGACATTAATAATCTTTCCCGATTTAAGCAGCAAGAAAATCTTCCCTAAAAAATCATCAGAGAAGTAACCGATGGTGCAATCTAGTATTGCTTCTTTTGCCTTATATTTGAGGAATTCCTTCCCTTCGTTATCTAATCCAACCAATCGTTGATCTTCAAGACCAACGATAACCTCACTTCGAGAATCTTCTATAATATCCCCTATTTCCATACATATTATAGGTGATTTTAAATCTGTTTCCCAAATGGGGTTTCCTTTTATATCCATTACATATACAGTTCCATCTAACGAACCTGATATTAATTCAACATTTTTCTCTTTACTAATTGAAGATATATCGAAACAAGTTATGTTCGAAGAGAATTCGGTGAGGAATACTTCCTTACCGGTTAAATCAAACGCCTTCATTTCAGCACTAAATGAACATCCTATTACTTCAGGCTCAGTATCTCCTAATAAATTTGCTATTATGCAAGAATAAACTGCTCTTTTAAAACGGCGATTCCATAGTTGTTGTACGCTAATTAGTTGGATTGACATTTAATATCTCAATAAAATAAATTATAATTTATTATTCTATAATGTTAGTAGATTTAATCACTTAAATAAATATTAGAGAGTTTTGCTGGAAGCTTAAAACTCAAATCGTAGTTATTAAGTTGAGTAATTAAAATGGAAAATTACTATTGTCGTATGAACAGTCTCTACTTTATATCCTCTTTAACTTTTTTCACTAACTTTTTAAATGCTTCTGTTAAATTACCTATTTCTGTGCTTTGCACTTCTATTTCTTGATCAAAATCTGTATCTATCTCGTCAAAAGAAACCGTTTTTAGATTGTGTGTGCATAACTTTAAGGCTATATTAGTTAACCTGTGAATTGGTTTTACTACTGAATCAGATAATTTTAAGCCTATAAAAAGACTTATTACGATAATTTCCC
>SOKP01000147.1 GCA_004375715.1 Promethearchaeota archaeon
ACTACCTCTCTCTATGTAGAGATGATAAAAATAGAGTATTAAATAATTTTAATGAAATATATTTAAAGATAAGAAAAAAAAGGAAAATACCGAAAAGAAAAGAAACTTATTAGAATTTTCTAGATTATTTATAAATTGAAGTTAAAGGCAGATTAGACAACTTCTAGTCTGCCTTTAATTGAAGTTAGAACTTTTTTATATTTATTAGTTTAAAATAGAAACTTTTTCAATCAGGAGGAAAAAAATGAAAGTTCTACGGGTAAAATACGAAAGGAACGAAATTACGAAAAAAAACAAAGCAATTGAGGTTTGTTTTAAATGTTCTACTTGTTCAAAATTTTGTCCAGTTACTCTGCATGTAGCTAAATATAATTTAGAAGACTCTTTTATAACCCAACTTTTTCAAGCAGAAAAACCGGAAGCATTAAATGATGTTTGGATGTGTTGTGCTTGTGAAAAATGTGTTATTACTTGTCCCCAGGATGCTAATCCCACTCAGGTATTTACCAATTTAAAAGAAAAATCTTATCGAGAAGGCCTGGCTCCCTTGATTATCTATCGTTTGGTAAAACAACTTTTACAGGAAGGTACCGTTTATAGTCTAAAACTTACCAACATGACCCGAAAAAGAGCTGGGGTAAAAGAAGTAAAGAAAAATGAAAAAGCGGTTAAAGAGCTAAATGTGTTAGCCGAAAAAGTTGGTTTAGAAAGAAAAGAGGATAATTAATTATGGTTAGTTATTTATTTTTTAAAGGATGTACGATTCCAGCCAAATTACCAAATGTAGAGAAATTAACTTTAGAAGTTTTACCGGAAATAGGTATTAATTTAATTGAATCCAATGAATTTACCTGTTGTCCTGATCCGATACAGCTACAGGGCGCCAATCAATATTTTTGGATGTCGGCAGCTGCTCGAAATATTACTATTGCTGAAGAAAAAAATTTAAATATCATGACTTTATGTAATGGTTGTGAAAATACATTAGCCATTGTAAATCACAAACTGAGAAACGAACCAGCACTGAAAGAAGCGGTAAATGGGACATTAAAGAATATTGGTAGAAAATTTAAGGGCACCATAAAGATAAAACATTTTTTACAAGTATTACAAAAAGACATTGGATTAGATAATCTAAAAAAAATGGTCAAAACACCCTTAACCGGTCTTAAAGTTGCCGCTCATCCCGGATGTCATCTTCTAATGCCTAATGATATTTTACAGTTTGATAACCCGGTAGATCCAGAATTTTATGACCAATATATTGAAGCCTTAGGGGCTACTCCTGTAGATTATCTGACTAAAGCGGATTGTTGTGGAGTTTCTTTAGCTTTAGCCGGAGATAAAGAAGCTTCTGATTACTGTGTTAAAACAAAATTGATTGATATCCAACTTTCTGGAGCTCAGTTGATTAGTACTGCCTGTCCAGCTTGTTTCAATCAATTTGATACTGGCCAATTAATTGCTTCCAGAGATTATCCTCAATTGAAAGAAAAACCGATTCCCGTATTATATGCGATTGAGCTATTAGCTCTGGCTATGGGTCGTTCTTTGGAGGACATTGGCTATAATCTTCATCGAGTAAAAATACCAATTAAAATAAAAAGGTAGGAGGATATCATGGAAAAGATAAAAACAACTTGTGTATATTGTGGAACCGGTTGCCAATTATGGTTAAAAACCAAAGATGGAAAAGTAGTGGATACAAAACCTGTTATGCCTCCTGAATTTAATCCAGGAAGAGGAAAATTATGTATTAAAGGGTGGAATGTTCATGAATTTATTCATCATCCTGATCGCTTAACTGATCCTTTGATAAAAAAGGAGAATGGTCATTGGGAAAAAGTAAGCTGGGAACAAGTGATTACTTATATAGCTGAGCGTTTTAAGCAGATTATTAATGAAAATCCTGGAAATAAGAAGGCCATTGGATGTTTAAGTTCAGCAAAATGTACTAATGAAGAAAATTATGTGTTCCAAAAATTTGTTCGAGCTGTTTTAAAAACCAATAATGTTGACCATTGTGCTCGTTTATGCCACTCATCTACAGTAGTTGGCTTAGGAGCAGCTTTTGGATCGGGTGCCATGACTAACTCTATTGATGAAATTACCGATGCCAAAGTTATTTTTGTTATTGGATCAAATACGAATGAGCAACATCCCTTAATTGGAGCCAGGATATTAAAGGCACTGAAAAAAGGGACAAAATTAATTGTTGCTGACCCCCGTACAATTCCTTTATCTGAATTAGCTGAAGATAATCAGGGAATTGCCATAAAACATCGTCCGGGTACCGATGTAGCTTTATTAAATGGAATCATGAATGTAATTATTCAGGAAAAACTTTATGATGAGAAATTTATTCGGCAATATTGTGAAAATTTTAATGCTTTTAAAGAAGAAATTCGAAAAATGACCCTCGAAAGAGCATCTAATATTACTAGCGTTTCTCAAAAAAAAATTATCCAAACAGCCCGAATTATTGGCCAAGCTGATTCAGTCTATTTAATTTATTCTATGGGAATTACTCAACATACTACCGGAGTTGATAATGTAAAAAGTACGGCTAATTTGCAGATGCTCTGTGCTAATGTGGGCAAATGGGCAACTGGAGTTAATCCTTTACGTGGTCAAAATAATGTGCAGGGTGCTTGTGACATGGGTGCTTTGGCTAATGTTTTTTCAGGCTACCAATCAGTTACTGATAAGGAAATTCGAAAAAAGATGGCCCGAGAATGGAAGATTGAAGCAGAGGAAATGGATGATCAAATCGGATTAACTGTAGTAGAGATGATCGATGCTGCTTATCAAGGAGATTTAAAAGCACTTTATGTCATGGGAGAAAATCCTGTAATGAGCGATCCAGACAGCAATCATGTTCGAGCAGCTCTACGAAAAACATTTTTAATTGTTCAGGATATTTTTATGACTCACACCGCCGAATTAGCTGAAGTGGTTTTACCGGCAGCTTCCTTTGCGGAAAAGGAAGGCACTTTTACCAGTACAGAAAGAAGAGTACAGATGGTGCGAAAAGCCATTGAACCGGTAGGCAATAGTAAACCAGATTGGCAAATTATTGCTCTTTTAGCTCGGGAGATGGGCTATTCTGGATTAAACTATCAACATACTAGTGAAATATTAGATGAGATTAATCGTATCACACCTATTTATGGAGGGATTACTTGGGAGCGTTTGCAAAAGAATGAAGCAGGATTACAATGGCCTTGTCCCGATATTTCTCATCCTGGTACGATTTATCTTCATCGAGATGGCAAATTTTCCCGGGGTAAAGGATATTTCCATCCAATTTCTTTTAAAGAGCCAGCAGAGCTTCCCGGCAAAGAATATCCTTTTATCCTTTCTACCGGGAGGATCTTATGGCATTTTCATACTGGGACTATGAGTAGAAGGTCAAAGACCCTAAATGAACGGGTACCGGAAGGATATGTAGAAATATCCAAGGAAGATGCAGAAAAACTACAGATAAATAATAATGAAATGATAAAAGTAACAACACGAAGGGGAGAAATAGAAATTAAAGCTAAAATTAC
The DNA here is from genome assembly GCA_004375715.1 of Promethearchaeota archaeon. Classification (GTDB taxonomy): domain Archaea; phylum Asgardarchaeota; class Lokiarchaeia; order Sigyniarchaeales; family SOKP01; genus SOKP01. Next base: position 3,552 of record SOKP01000147.1, read on the forward strand.
ACACAAAGTAAGTAAAGGATTAATTTTTATTCCTTTTCATTTTGAAGAAGCGGCTGCTAATATCCTTACCAATGCTGCCTTAGATCCTATTGCAAAAATACCTGAATATAAAGTTTGTGCTGCAAGAATTGAAAAAATAGTTTAGATTTTATGAGATTATAATTATAAAATAATTCCCCTTTGTGTATTTTCTATGCCCGAGGTAGCCAGTGTAGGGCTAACTGAAGA
>SOKP01000319.1 GCA_004375715.1 Promethearchaeota archaeon
TTGATAAAATATAAAATGAAGATTTATATCTCATTTCTTAATTCTGAACTTAGGGATTAAAATAAATTAGGATTACTTTTGATACAAAATATTTTTGTTTTTAAAGCAGGGATTGTATTAGTAAACCAAAAATTTGGTCAGTGTCACTCATTAGGTAGAGATATAAATCTCGTTTCGAGTTATCTTTACGCACTTCAACAACTTTCTGTAGAAATTACAGGCACTGCGATAAAATCATTGAACTTTGAAGAAATCGCTCTTCATTTTTATAAAGATTTAATCGATCCAAACATCTTTTATGTAATCGTCACTGATGTTGATGATGATAAAGATGAAATAAATTTTAAAATTCATAGAGTTGCTGAAATCTTCAATCAGAACTATGAATCTATTCTGAAAGATTTTCACGGATTTGTTGGTCCTTTTAGAAATTTTGGGGATATTCTAATTAGCATGAACATAGCTGAAAAAAATTGTGGCGGGGGATCAGAATGCGAAGGATGTTCCCATAATAATGATTTTAGTGATCTCGGAAAAGTAATTGAAAATAAAGAATAAAATTTACGGTATCGGATTAGAAAGCTTTTTTTGCTATAGATTTTGATCATTTCTTCGATTTAGATGTACGATTTCAAAACATTCTGAATAAGTTTAGACAAAAAGAAAAAACTCATAAAAAATATCTCGATAATTTGAAACACCCTGAATTCTAGAAGCGATTATATGATTTAATGTAATACCGATATATGAAATAAAAGAAAAAAAAGATTGATTTTTTTGCTAAACATTCAGGTCCAAGCAGAAAAGCTCATCAATTAAATTAAACTGATTGCGATTTTCATATCTGCTTGTGTCTAAAGGCTTTCTAGATGCTAGAACAGCATACTTTCTTACGACCTGAGTGTTTTGCTATGTCTAGAGCGCATCCAGTTAAAGTTTTGGCGTATTCTTCTAAATAGTCCATTAACTTATCTACTGCGGCTCTACTAACAATTTCAGCCCCCGCTTTTTTCATTAACGCACGCAAGGGCGACCAGGCAAAGGCAGCCATGATTTTATTCCTCCACTAATTATTTTTGGATAATTTCCCGTACTTTTTACAAGTTTGGGTTAAATATTTTAATTTTTAATTTTTTAAAAAAATTTAAAGTATTTAAATTAAAATTGGTATTATTCCTATATAAATGTGTTGGTTGATCATGGTTTATCCGAGTGATTTTATCGTCCAATTATGGTCGACAAAAAGAATTATTGTTGCTGAGAAAAAAAAAATTTAATAGCAAAATCAGATAGTTAAAAATGATCAATTATTGACTTCGGTTGTAAATTTGGATTTTACGTTGTACTTAAGACCTACTAATATTGCTGAGATCCTTGACGAATTTGCCCAAAACATTCTTGTTAGTAAAAGATAGAATAGGTTATAATATGAGTTTTCACATATTCAGAGGTTTTGAGGCACCTATTTTAAACTATTTTTTTATTACTTCTAATCTATAGAAGTTATATAATATGCGATTTAATCTGAGAAAAGAATTTTCTTTCACTATTTTCAAGAATGTTAACATTATCACTAAATTGGCTCTAAAGTTCTCGAAGAGATTTTTAATTTAAATAAAACTATTAGTAGTAGTACCTTTTTAGGAGGGAGCACCACGGGGGAGGGAGATAATCTTTTCATTTATTTTTTAAACAATCTGGACAATACCATTGTTTATCCTCTTCATTAAAAATCATATCTTTTTTGACGTCTGCGCATATGGGGCAAGCTCTATAAATATCATAATACCGATCAAAAAAAATTTTGATTGCAAATGAATAAAAATCATTCCTGAAATCTTTTGACATCATTTTCAACTTATCTTTCAACTCAGGATCAAATTTAAGGCGGTCTTTAATATATAAATGTGCTCCCTCCATGAATTCTTTATCTACAATGTTAATTTTCTCAAGAATTTCCATTGCGTCTGGAAATTCAACCACCTCTTTAAAGGCTTGTTTTATTATGGTATTTTCTTGCTTATTTTCTTTAATTTTTTTTAAAACATTATCATAAAAGGCTAAAACACCAGAATATACATACTCTTCAAGTGGATCGAATTCCTTTGGTAGGAGAGGATAAGTATCAGAATACTCTTTTTTTTTTTTCATATTTATGACCTATTTTAAATATATTCATATGTGTATAATAAAATTTATTTTTAAAGCTAAATCTTTCTATGGTTTACCTGCATTTAACCAGTTAAGAAATGCATCATCACTAAATACTGAAGTTCCTGTTGTGGAATGGAAAGTGTATTTTTGTTCAATATTATTAAGGAAGTTGGGATCATTATAAGCATTAGCAATTTTATTATTCCGTAAATATAAATAGAGAATCCCTTTAATATTATCTCCATTTTTTATGCTATTCCTAACATTGATAGGGATTCTAGTTTTAAAAACTTAAAAAAAAGAAAAAGAAATTTTGTATATATAGTAAGCTTTCAGGAAATCGCTTTAAATTAAAGTGATAGCGATTTTCATATCAGCTTGAGTTACTTTCTTACGACGAGAGTGTTTTGCGATATCTAAAGCACAGCCAGTTAAAGTTTTAGCATATTCTTCTAAATAGTCCATTAACTTATCTACTGCGGCTCTACTTACGATTTCTGCTCCAGCCTTTTTCATTAAAGCCCGTAAAGGACTCCATGCGAATGCAGCCATTTTTTTATTCCTCCACTAATTTAAAATTTTTTAAAGTTTTGTTATAAATTTATATTGGTATTATATTTAAATTGGAATTTCTTATATTTAAATGTGTTGGTTGGTCATTGTTTATTCGATTAATTAAATCACCCAATTCTGGTCGACAAAAAGAATACTTGTTGATAAAAAATATATTTTTTACTAGCAATATCAGATCAATGGATCTGATCAAATATTGAGTTCGAATGATAAGGTTGATCCAACAATCAATGCTAATATAAGACTATTTGGTAAAATCTCTTGACCATAGAGCTAGTAACAAATATATAAATAAAATTTTATTATATTTAAACATCTTATTTTTGATTTATTTTCCTTTAAAGGAGCATTCTTCAATTTTTTCAATAAATTGGGTCTTTTCGAAGAGTATCTCTTATATTTGGGGAAAGTTTTAATCTATGGTATGATTGCTTTTCTAACAGGAAAAAAATAAATTCTCCTTTTTTTTTAATTTATTGATCTTTCTTTAATTGCTCGAGTTTAGTTTGTCTTTTAGTAAGCAAAAAGGAGCTAATGATAATTAATGTGAACCCAATTATCATGAAGATTAGTGCAAGAATACTTGGGGGTGTCGATAGAAATATAATAAAAAATGCGATTACTGGTATAGTTTGAATTGGAACACTCGTTAATGGAACCAAAATATTTGCTTGCCCATATTTAAGAGAGATTTGTCCTATAGTGATTCCAATGGCTACAATTAGGAGAAGGGTTATGCCAATTATGATTCCAAAAATAATTTCTTCATCGATTATAATTCCATTAACTACGTGAGTCACTACTGTAGTTCCCGGACTTGCCCAAACGGTATTCAGAGAAAGAATTAAACCTGCCTCGATTGCCATTAACAGGCCTTTATACTTCTCGTGTTTTCTACGTAAAAATTCAAAGATAATTGCTAAAGAAAGAATAACGATAGTAAACACAATTATTCTAATAATGAAACCAGAATCAAGGATATTAAATGTAGATACATCAATTGATAATTCGCTAAGGCCAAGGAAAGTAACCCCAACAATCATTAGCAATATACCAAAAATCTCTTCTTTCCCTAATGTTTCTTTCAAAATTTTAACAGAACCCAACGCAAGAACTATTAATCCTACAGACATTAGACCTGGAACAAGGGCAGGTCCTATAAAAATAATCGCTATAAAGTAAAAAACAAGCCCCCCTATAACAATTTGTAGTAGAAGCCCCATGAACCAAATTGGATTTCTAATAAGACTTCTGATAAACTTTGGTTCATTAGAGTGTTTATTAATAACAGATTTTTGAATAAGGGCTCCGATGTAGACCACAATTCCCGCGAGGAGTGCGAAAATAATTCCAATAAAATAAGTTAAATCAGACGTGTTTTATTTTCACTAAATTGGATTGAATAATTAAAATATTTTATTTTCTATTCTTAATTATTTTTCCTATAATTTTTTAAAAAAACAATCTTTTAAAGATGATTTTTAACTCTAGTAAACGACCTTTCAATAAGCTCAAACCCGTTTCGTTTATAAATGTTAATATTAACGATAAGTTTTGGTCAAGAAGACAACAGATCAATCGAGAAATATCAATTCACCATCAACATCAAATGTTAGAGGGAGATTTTCACATAGATAATTTTAGAGTTGCTTCAGGTCTTAAAAAAGGAGTTCAGATAGGAGAATTCTACTTTGATTCAGATTTATATAAATGGCTTGAAGCAGCATGTTACATCCTTAATAATTATAGCGATCCTGGCTTAGAAGCAAAAGTGAATGAAGTTGTTGATTTAATAAAGAAATCTCAAACTAAAGATGGATACATTAATACATTTTATTCGACTAGATTTATAGGAAAAAGGTTCACAAATATATACCTAATGCATGAATTGTACTGTGCGGGTCATTTAATCCAAGCAGCTATAGCCCATAATCACGCTACTAAAAGTCAGATAATGATAAGGGTAGCTATTAAGTTCGCAAATTTGCTTGTATCTCTTTATTTGGGAGGAAAAAGGAAGGGCGTTCCTGGTCACGAAGAAATAGAAATGGCCTTAATCGCGTTGTATAGAATCACTGAGAACTCAAATTACTTAAAATTAGCAGAAGAATTTATTAACCGAAGAGGTAAAATTTCTAACTTTAAAACATATGTTGCTAATCAATATTTAAACTTGCTTTCTACATTAAGAATAGCAAAAAAGAAAAACCAAGAATTTCAATCATCAATAGAGAGAGAAAATACTATTAAAGAAGAAGAGAACGAAGTGGCAGAATGGACTTCGAATCTTACACTAAAGAGTCAATTAACACTCTTCAAAGAAAACTTGAACGGGGCTTATATTCAATCAAATGTTCCAGTAAGAGAAATTTTCGAACCAGTTGGACACGCTGTTAGAGCAATGTATTTATTTTGTGGAATGGCGGATCTCTATTCTGAAATAGGAGACAAAACTCTATTAAGAGCCCTTCTTAGGGTATGGTTGAAAATGGTTAAAGCCAGAATGTATATTACTGGTGGAATTGGATCTGAAAAAGGCACAGAAGGTTTTAAAAAAGACTTTGTTTTAAAAAATGAAGATTCTTATTCTGAAACTTGTGCTGCTATCGGAAACATGATGTGGAGTATAAGAATGCTCCAAATAACCGGCAACTGTAAATATTCAGATTTAATAGAAAAATTGTTATATAACGCTATGTTGGTTGGCCAATCAATAGATGGTAAGAAATATACATATGATAATCCATTGATTTCGTATGGTAAGGACAAAAGGAGAGAGTGGTTTCGATGTGCCTGCTGTCCCCCTAATGTAGCTCGAATCATTGCTTCTTTAGGTGATTATATTTACAGCACTTCGGAAAGAGGAATTTGGATTCATCAATATATTGGGAATGATGCTAAGATTGACTTAGATTCGAATTTGATTAGAATAAGTCAAACTAGTAGATTCCCATGGAGAGGAGAGGTAAAGATTAAACTTATTTTAAGTAAGAGTCAAAAATTCTCTTTATTCCTTAGAATTCCAGATTGGAGTATCGATACAGAGCTAAAAATTAATGGGTTAAAGTATAGTGAAGGTTTATCTCATGGGAAATATGTAGAAATTTTAAGAAACTGGCTAGATAACGATATTCTGTATCTAACTTTCAAATTGAAACCAAAATTCGTTGAAAGTGACCAAAGGATTAAGGATAACAGAGGTAGAGTAGCAATAACAAATGGTCCCCTAATTTATTGTCTCGAACAAAAAGATAATGAAAATATAGATATTTTTAATATAGTTATCTCTAAAAATCAGGGTTTAACTGTTAAGTTCGAAAAAGATTTGTTAGGGGGTGTCAATATCATTACTGGGACAACTATCGATCAAAGCAAAATTACCGCAATTCCTTATTTTATGTGGAATAATAGAGGTGCGAATAATATGCAAGTTTGGCAGCTAATAATATGATTAATATTAATTAATTTCTTCAAATAGGTTACCAAGGAATCAAATTTTTAGTTCAGTTATAAACTAGGTCTATATTTTTCAAAAAGAATCTCAGTTATTACATCAAATGACTTCTCAACATTTTGACCCGTCTTAGAAGACAATTCTATAAATGTAGACAAGTTATATTTTTTAGCAGCTAAAATCCCTTCCTCCCTAGTAACAGCTCGAAATTCCTTTAAATCTACTTTAGAACCAATTAACATAATTGGGATGTCTCCAGCATGTTCTCGTATGATTTGAGTCCAATCAGGTAAATGGTCCAAAGACAAGCGATTAGTAATGTCATATAAAAAGAACGCAGCGTTAGCTCCTTTGCAGTATTGATGTAAGAGAAATCTAAATCTTTGTTCGCCGCCAAAATCCCAAATTTGTAATTTTACTTTTTTCTCTTTAAGGGTAGTGGTCTTGCTATAAAAATCCACTCCTATCGTCAATTTAAGGTCATCCAAAAAGAAGCCCGAAATGAATCTGAGAGTGAGGGAGGTCTTGCCAACAGCAGCGTCTCCTAACATCATTATTTTCCAAGTGTAATCGTAGCCTGTCAAATTTCTTAGCCCTTATTGATAAAAGGTTATAATTATTTTACTATACTCTAATATTTAATATTGATAGGTATGACTTAATTATAATTATCTTTGTATGATTTTTTAAATGTATGGTTTTATTTATTTTTCAATACTTTTAAACCTTCTATCGTAATTACACTTTAAAACTCAAAATAATAAGATAAGTATATTCAGCGTGAAATGTGCGATAGAACTTGGAAGAAGAGAGTTCTTAAAAAGGATGAAAGTTAAAGATAAAAAAATTCCAAACACGAAGTAATATCCAAAAAAAGTAAATATTGTGGATAAAGGAACGAAGAAAGGAGGAACATGATAAATGGAAAAGATAAATGAAGAAAAAATGATAGAATAAAGCAGTTTCATTTTTTTATAACTTTTTCTAAGAACGAAGCCGCGAAAAAAACTTTCTTCACAGGGAGCAACAATTATTATTTGAATTGCTATAAGAATGATTAGTTGTATTATGGTAGGATTAAGAGGAGTAGTAGAGATAGCATTGTTTATTCCTTCCTCTACAAATAGCGCTCCAAACAATATTTGGACTAAAAAATTTACAAAAAAAGATAGTATAAATCCGCTGACGAAAAAGAAAACGGTCCCAATCAATAATCCAAAACTTACTTTTAAAAGCATCTTTTTCAAAGTTGTTGGTTTTCTTTGAAAACCCATTTCTTTTAATTCATCTACAAGTGATTTTTTTTCTATTTTTGCGGCAATTAATGAAGGAACAAGAATGAATAAAACTTCAGCAAACGAGATTAATATCAATATATTCGGATCTTTTCCTAAATTGATAGCCATTTTTAAGGTGATTATCTACTGTTTCTAATTATAAAAATTATTAATTTTAATCTCTCTTCATTATTATAATTACCTCTCTTCATTTCAAATCTTGATGACAGTTCGAAATAATACATCAAATCAGAGGAACATAAATCTTAATTCTAGTCCCTTTAACCCAACTAACTCTGTTGACTTCGGTTTTACCAAAGAACAGATCTTACTAACCAATTTAAAAAATCTCGCTCAAGAGTATATTGGAATCGAACGAATGAAAAAAAAATTCGTAGAAATACTTTTAGCTAATCTTGAAAGTTTAGATTTTGAAAATTTTTTAAAATATCCAAGTTATGATATTAAAGAAAATTTTATTAGAAAACCAGTTTCGGCATCTAACATAAGAGGATTAAACATAGTAAGTGTCGATGGGAGCTCTGTTGTAAAAAAATTCATGAATGTAGATTTTTCTTTCTTAAAAGCTATCGCTGTGAAGTACTATTTTTACGAAAACCAATCATCCCGAATTGAGTACTTTCCTGATTTAACAGGGTTTAATAATTATAATGTCCAAGGAAATTATTTAAATCGGGAGGAAAATGTGGTGGATGCCAAAGTTTCGATGGACATGACTTTTATGGAAATTAACATTTTAAATAAATTAATCGAAAAGAAGAGCGAAATAGATTTAATTATTTTAGATGGGTCAGTAGTAATAATGCCTATAAATCTGATATTTACTAAAGATTCCGAAATTTCTAAGAGATACGATAAATTGTTAAGAGAATATCAAAAACTGTATTCTATTTGCATTGAGAAGGGAATAATTTTGGTCGGTTCGATAAAAGACACACGGACCTCAGCGTTAACTAATCTTTTAAGAAGGACCATACAGATGTTAAAACCTAATGTTACGAATCTATCTGATTTCATAAAAATTAATTATCGTCAGATTTTAAATTACTTTTCTGATTTAGATCTATACAATAGAGTATTGCGGAAAACAGAGAGAAGTTGTATTTTCAATTGTAAAAAAGAAGTAGACAAAATAAGGGATACAGGAATAAAAAAAGAAATCCCATACTATTTTCCTTTTAATTTTTATGCTTTCTACTTAAAAACTGCGGCTTACGATACACCATGCAGAATTGAGTTTTTTATGGATGAAAATTGTGATTTAGAAGAAGCTTCTGAAAAAGCTGATTTAATATCTTCAATCCTCCTACCGATCTCAAGTCTTAATGAATATTATGGATTACCAATTCCGCAAATCGAAGCACATAAAAGAGCAGTATTTAAACCTCAAGAGATCAATCTACTGTTTAATAGTTTATCTAGAACATTGAAAGTTCATGGAGTTTCTTTGTTAGAAAAGCGTAGAACGAGGAGACCTTTTTAATAAACATTAAAGTTCTTCCAATCGATTCAATATTATATCTTCGAAAAAAATATGCTTTTTATTCAAAACTCTATTCTGAAACCCTCGTGTTTCCAGTTCATCGTTTAATTGATTTAAATCTGTTGAACTTGAACTGATATAATAGATATAATATTTTTGTTCTGAATTTAAAAAATCTTTCACTTGCTTTATAAAATCAAGGAATACTTCAAAACCCCGCTCTCCTCCATCCCAATTAGAATCACTACTCCTACGAATGAGATCGTTTTCTTTGTAACTAATAGAAGATAAATAAGGTGGGTTAAAAACAATAATATCGAACGAGTGTTGAAGACTTGGCGGAAATTTTCTAAATAAATCAGACTTGATAAAGTTAATGTTATCTTTGTAATTATTTGTTCTCTCATTTATTGTAGCACATCTGATAGCTGCATCTGAAATATCCGATGCAAATATTTTAGTGGTGAACTTCGAAAAATATTTTTTAATCTCTTGAAGGAATAAAGCAATGATCCCAGTTCCAGTTCCCATATCTAAAACATTTCTAATAGTAGTGAATGGTAACCCATCAAAGAAATTTTCGCTTACATTTTTTTTAAAATAATCAATAATTAAATATGTATCATCGGAAGGAGGATAGACACCATTATAAATGTAAGGAAGAATTGGGTCTAAGATAGATTTAATATTTTTCACCGTCTGAGGAGATTTAGTTGTTTAAGAATGAATAAAATTTCTTGCTTAATTCAACGATTTCATCCACGCTAAAGAGAGCTACTTTACTATTTTTTAGTTGATTTTCACGTAAAAAAACTTCGATATGTTGCTTTGAGTAGTTAAAATTTTTATCGTTTTTTAAGAAGTATTTTATAGCATTTACCATATTTTTATTTTTGTAAGGCATTATTCCAGCAACAAACTTTAAAAAGAAGGTTCTCCCATCATCTGATAATAACATTTGATCGATTACCTTTCTAGGCTCGACAACAACTAAAGCTAATTCAATTTTAGGAGTGGGAAAAAAATCAAATCTAGAAATCTTAAATTTTCTCACTGGTTTCATGAAAGCATTAAAGGTAACAGTTATTCTTGAAAACGATTTATAACTTTTTCTATTAAAAAGTCTTTCGGCAATACTATTTTCAATTATTAAAACACCACAAGGAGGCTGTGGGTTATAAAAAATCTTTTCAAATATAGGACCTGTAATAGAATAAGGTATATTTGAAATTATCATATCATGCGAAGGAATTTTAGCTTTTAGAATATCTTCGTTATAAAGCTTTAAATTTTCATAGTTGGAAAACTTATTTGAAAGATAAGAAAACAAAACAGAATCTATTTCATAAGCATAGATTTGATCTGATTTTTTGACCAAATCTTCAGTTAGTGCTCCTAAACCGGGCCCTATTTCTAAAATTGATTGTGTTGTTTTAATGCTTGATTCTAAGATTATTTTAGAAACAGTATTTTTATTGATGAGAAAATTTTGACCTAGTTCTTTGTTTGGTCTAATTCCTAATTGTTTTAAGATAAGTAGAACTTCGCTTTTATTCATATCATTCATTCGTATTTTTGAGTCTTCGAGAATAAATAGTACTTTATTCCCTCACGTTGCAGTTCTTTTATGATTCTTAAAGCAAGTTGTTTTGCAGGATGTGATAAACTTGTCCGATCAGATATATCTTGAAAAGTAGTGAATTTTTGCCTGTTTCTATTTTCTAGTATATCCCACATATGTTTCTGTCCTATTCCAGGTAATAATTTAAGAGCGTGCATTCGGGGTGTTATGGAAGTTGAATTATTAAAGAAGTTTATAAATTCCTCCTCGTAATTTAATATTTCTTTTTCAAGTATAGACTGAATTAGGGCTTTTGATGTATTTGTAAGGTCTTGGTAGTTAATTTTTTTTAAAACTTCCCTCAACTTGTTTTGTTGCTGAAAGGCTTCATATAATCCTTTTTCTTGTATCTTTATATCTGAATCTCTGTTGCATTTAACTTCATATAATACAAAATCTGGAAAAGTAAGCACTTGAGCAATTGGTGTTTTTGACCAGCTTGGTTTATCTTCTTCAGGATGACCATGGAGTAATAAATCTAAGATGACTAGTTCTCGAAACTTTTTGATGAATTGTTTCTTTTTTCTTGGCTCTCTTCTTTGGTATCTGGGTCTTTGAGGAGGCCTTCTGTATCGATCCCGATCCCGATTCCTTTCCATACCAACCATTCTTATAATTATTTACTATCCTGAAATGCATAATATATTATTTTTAATATATTCCTTTTTTAACAAGGATTGCTCATTAAAATTTAAAACAATAAGAATTTATAAATTCTTCGTTGTTTAATATGCTTTGAAAAAAATATATGGCAATTTTTTTTTAGGAAGATTTAAGTTCTTCAATTTGCGCTATAAGATCTTGTAATTGTTCGTCATTTAACGATTTTCCAGTAAAACTCTTCTCTAAGATCATTCTAATTTCCGGAACAGTATGTGGATCAATGTTTACAATGGTTATTGCGTAATTTTCTTCGATTTCGTATTTTTCGATTAACAATTTCTGAACTTTTATCGCATCTTTTTCACTCATCTTAGCAAATTTGTTAACATAATTATAAGTAATTTCTTGAAAGTGAGATAGACCTTCTTCACTGTCAATTTCTTCGATTTTCTCCTTGACAGCTTCCATGATTTTTTTTACTTCTGGTATAGAAACAGTTTTTTCATCAATTTTTCGTCCAGACATATATTTTTTCTCCCTTTATATTGGTAAATACATTATTTGGCTGAACCCTTATTAGTTCGTAAGTGTTCTTTGCCAATGATAAGAAGTTTCTTTGAATTACCTATTTTAACTTCAACTTCGTAGCACCTTCCTCTTATACCCTTAACAGTCCCGGTTTTTCCATGATATCTCCTGTGAGGGAATCCTCTTTTATGCTGAGAAGGATCGGTAATAACATCTACTTTGTCGTTTATTTCATAATCAATTAAATATTTCTCAATGGAACCTAAACCTCTGTCTCTTACATTTTTTCGATGTATTTGGCGAGATTTGTTTCGGTAGCCTTTATGTAACGTCAATTTAATACCCTAATCTATTTTGAATTGTTTTGATAAATATAATCAATTTTTGAAAATATATGATGCATAATTTATTTATTTTTTGATTTGAATTACATCTAATTTTTTACATTCTAGAGAGAATCCGAATATATCAGAGAAAGAGGGTGTTGTTCTTCCATTATCACCACTTATAAGTTCTTTAATATATGTTCCGCCTTGAGCTTCTACGATGAATTCTGAAACATTGGGTTTAATGAATTTGCCTTCTACTCGAAAAATTTTTTTCTCTCTTATTTTATCTGCGCGACGATGGGATACCCTAATTGGCGTTCTTTGTTGAAGTTTTTGCTTTTCGTAAACACTCTTCAATTTTTTTAATAGATCATCGAATTGACTTTTTGAAATCGCCTCTTTAGAGATTACTATTGCGTTATAAACTTTTTTTGTGTTTTCAGCACTAAGCTTTAGATTTTTAACTTGTTCCTTACTGCTATATTGCAAATCATTTACCTTGATTTTTCTCTTATTACTTTTATTTACTTTATTTTGTATTTTTTTCAAATCTAAAGTTCTGACTTTAGGGTTTATTAATTCGAGGACAAAGGGCCTTCCTGTCCCTAACATTTTCACATCAATATCTTCTCTCCCAGCGCCATGAAACTTTGAACCGTCTGCTTTAGCTTCACTAACAAATTTTGGACTCATTAATTCTTCTACACTAGTTGGATATTGCTTTCCTGTAAATTTACACGATTTACAACCTTTTCCCCTACATAGTCTACAATCCCAATGAGTTTGGGGGATTCCTCTAACAAATTTGTTATATCTACCGTAAATAAAAATAGATCTTAAGAGTAAAGTTAAATCGAAGGAACCAAATTTTATTGAATAAATAATAGTTATATCCGGCATCCTAAACTCTGCGGGTTTATTCAATATTAGAGATAGCTCTTTACCCACTTCTCTGTTAAAATGATTCTTAAAGGATTCTGCTTCTAATAGATTATGGGTTGCTTTAAAATTATCCTCCCTATTAATAATTTGCGCGTCAAGGGCAGTACCTATGAGAAAATTAGCGAATTCAACATTTTTTAAGTAATCCTCTGCTCTTTTAGCATACATATCTGTGTCGTTAAAAATATCATCGCACAAATAACATTTTTCGGCAAAATCGGGTTTATCATATTCAATACCCTCCTTTTCTAATACGCTTTGAGCAGGAGTATACTTTGCTTTTTCTGCTAATAATTTTAATATTTGACTAGCATTATCGTAGTTATCTTTTTGGGATAAATAAGCTCTGTGATTTTCCATTGTTATTGCGAGTAAAAGAGAATTACCCCTATCGTGATTGGTAGTGTCTGTTCCTAATAAGGAAAACATCCTACCTAAACAGTGAAAGCAGATATACTTATCTCGGTAAATCTCTATAACTTTGTCAAAAATAGTCATATTCTAATTAAATAATAATGTATTATTTTTGTTTTTATTGTTCTATATCCTGAATTGAAAATAGTAAAAGAAAAAAAAAAAGAATT
>SOKP01000172.1 GCA_004375715.1 Promethearchaeota archaeon
GGACATAGTTATATTGTATATGGTCCATTGGCAAATGGAGCAACTACTTTAATGTTTGAAAGCGTACCGACCTATCCTGATGTCGATAGATTTTGGGATATTGTAGAACGCCACAAGGTCAACCAATTTTATACTGCTCCAACCGCCATACGTGCCCTTATGAGACACGGCGATGAACCAGTAAATAGACACGATTTAAGTTCTTTAAAAGTTCTCGGGACCGTAGGAGAACCAATAAACCCCGAAGCATGGACGTGGTATTATAGGGTTGTTGGTAAAGAGAAATGTCCTATTGTTGATACTTACTGGCAAACTGAAACCGGTGGGTTTGTTATGACCCCAATTGCAACAGCAACTCCAACCAAACCAGGATCATGTTGTATGCCTTTTTTCGGCATCAAACCAGTTATTTTTGACTTAGAAGGTGATGAAATAACCGAACCAAACGAAGGCGGATACTTCGCTATTCAAACACCTTGGCCGGGAATGCTAAGAGATGTTTGGGGCGATACTGAGAGATTTAAATCGACCTATCTCGAAAAATATCCAGGACATTATTACACTGGTGATGGAGCACGAACAGATGAAGATGGCTATTATTGGATCCTTGGACGATTAGACGATGTTATTAAGGTATCTGGACACCGCATAGGAACAATGGAAGTAGAATCTGCTATAGTGAGTCATCCAAAGGTAGCAGAAGCTGCCGTAGCACCTTTTCCGCATAAAATAAAGGGGCAAGCTATTTGGGCGTTCGTAACATTAATGGGTGGCATTGAAAAATCAGCGAAATTATCGAAAGAGATTCGTATGCATGTTAGAGAAGAGATTGGGCCAGTATTTCAGCCGGATGTAATTCAATTTGCTGATGCCTTACCAAAGACGCGAAGTGGTAAGATTATGCGCAGGATTTTGAAAGCCATAGCTTCAGGTACAGAAATCGGTAATGTTACTACCTTAGCCGATCCTTCAGTAGTCGATGCTTTGCTTGAAGAGCGTAAGAAAATGGATGTTGAAGTAGGTTAAATTATTTTTTTTATTTTTTTTTATTTTTAAAAAACAAGAATACAAAAATGTTAACAGAAATCAGATAATTATTATATACTTATTTGACTCTATTATTTTCATATGAGCAAGTGCCCTTATTGCAATAAAACTGTTACAGACAATCAAGTACTTTGTATGAACTGTGGTTCTCAAATCAAGCCACTTAAAGCGAAACGCAAACTCTTTGGGGGAAGAATTAATGTAATATTATCTGTAGAAAGATCAAATACATTTGAAATGAATGTTATTGAGGATAGAGTAAAGGAAACGAAACGGCGTCTTAAAACGCCAAGAGACAACTTGATATTAGATCAATGGTTATGATCGAGCCTTCTACTGAAATAATAGATTAATTAATCAAAAAACAAAAATAGTAAATTCTTTCTTTCTTGATTTTTATTTTTGTTTGTTTTATTAAACATTTAAAGCGTTTATTGAGCTTTTTAAGGTATTACTCATTTAATTATTAAGACTGAGAAGCTATTTCATTTAGTTTATTTGTCAGGTATAAAGCTGGTAGAGGTTAACTTTCATGAATTTAGAGAAAAAGTACAAAAGTTATAAAACTTGGCTCCTTCACCATCTTTTCAAAAATAAATTCTTAATTTTATTTGTTGTAATTGGTATTATAATTGTTACTCTTACAAGAACTCTCATACCAATAATTATCGGTGAGATAGTAGACGACGCTCTAATTGGTCTTGATTACGATAAATTCATAACGCTCCTTATTATGGGATTAGCAATTTATTTCATACGTAATGCTATGGAATATGTAACGATGATGACCGGCCACTATTTAGGTTTGAAAACCGAGCAAAATATGAGACAAGAGTTTTTTGAGAATATCCAACATAAACCTTTAAGATATCATGATAACGCTAAAGCTGGGGATTTGCAAGCCCTCGCAACCAATGATGTACGAGTAATTAACGCGATGATTTCTCATGGAGCCTTTTTTTTTTATCCTTTCTTTCAAGTGGCAATGACTTTATTTCTCCTGATTTTCACGCTAGATCTTAGACTAGCTCTAGTATGTATTCCTTTTGTTTTTTTTTACGTATACTTTATTTTGTATTATCGCAGAAAAATTGCGCCGTTTGCTGCTAAAAGGTTAAGAAAACATTCAAATTTGGCAGTCGTATTACAAGACAGTATAACGGGTGCTTCTGTCGTCAGAGCTTTCGCAGCGGAAGGTTTAGAACGAAAAAAATTTAAGAAAGCAGTAGATGCTTTTAGAGATAACTCCATCGGAGAATATTTAGTGCAAGCAAAATATTTTCCTATGTTAGTCCTATACATAACCATCGGAATTTCACTTATTCTTGGCACTATATTTGTATTTCAGGATTCGTTAACCATTGGAGAATTAGCTGCTATGAATCTACTTTTGATAACTCTTATAGATCCAACTAATCTGATTTGGTGGGCTACTAACGATATGATGAGTGGGTTTGCGGCTTGTTCGCGCGTGTTTACAGCATTGTCCAACGAGGATAACGAGGATCAAGAAATTAGGACTCAATTATGGCCGAAAGGATTCAAGGGAAAAATAGAATTTAGAGATGTAACTTTTACCTATGAAAATGGAGAAAAAAATCGCCCTCCTGTCTTGATAAATCTCAATTTCACAATCGAACCGAACCAAAAAGTCGCTCTTGTTGGTCCTACAGGGTGTGGCAAAACAACGATAGCTAAATTATTGCTCCGCCTTTATGAACCCCAACAAGGGACTATTTTATTAGATGGAAAAAATATTCATGATTATCCCCTTGCAGAATTAAGGAGAAAAATCGGTTACATCGAGCAAGATATTTACTTGTTCTCTCGAACTATCCTTGAAAATATCGCTTTTGGAAACCAAAAAGCTAGTCACGACGAAATACTTAATATTGCAAAACTCGCTCAAGTTGATGATTTTGTCCAAAATTTCTCAGATGGATATAATACTATTGTAGGAGAGAGGGGTACGCGACTTTCAGGAGGAGAAAAACAGCGGGTGGCTATTGCTCGCGCTTTTTTAACTAATCCTGCCATGCTCATACTTGACGATTCTGTTTCTGCTATTGATAGTGAAACTGAGGAGAAGATTGGGCGAGCGATGGAAAATATTGTAAAGAATAGAACTACTCTAATAATAACTCACCGGCTTCATACCATCCGCACATCTGATAAAATTTTAGTTCTCAAGCACGGAAGAATTGTATCAGAAGGAAATCATTCAGAATTAATTCAATCATCTGAAGATTACAGGCGAATTTTTGGGAAACGAGTGCCTTTATCAGACTTTAAAACGTATAATACTTAAGAGGTATAATTATGGGACTTTATGCAGGAATGATGGACGAGGGACAGAAACGAGAATATTCGGATCGTGAATTACTTGTTAGGTACATTAGGGGTGTCGCACCGTTTAGAAAAAGCATTGTTCTAATCTCATTGTTTATCTTCATAACTACGATAGCTGAAACTATAAATCCTCTTTTAATTGGAATTGCAATAGACGAACTTTCTAAGATTAACAGTAATCCTCTGATTGTATTGGCAGTGGGGGGGCTTTACTTTATTCTTTCTATTCTACTCTGGATAATGTTTTTTTTACGGCGTAAAGAAATAGGAAAGTTTGTTCCTTTTTTTTTGGAAAAGCTACGAATGAAGATTTTTGATAAATTACAAGAGCAAGACATGAGCTTTTTCGATAAACATCTGAG
>SOKP01000098.1 GCA_004375715.1 Promethearchaeota archaeon
CATCCTTGAGAAACTTGACGAACAAAAACGTGGCAGTATTAATAATATTGGAAGAAACTTGTTTTCTATTATAGTCTTCATTGCGGTAACTACAGCTTTATTCTTATTCACTATTAATATCGATTTCACCTTGATTTTTAACGTATCATTACGGAGATCCTTTTTACTACTAATTAACTTGTATTACGGTTTCAGAGATTAGATTTAAATTAAAATAATTTTATTTTTTTTTATTTTTCTTAAGTTCCTAAAGTTTTTACAGCAAAAAGGCATAGATTTATTTTTATTCTTTAAATCAATTATCTTAAAAACACGAATAGTGATGATCATGAAATACCGAAAAATGGGTTCATTAGGCTGGGATGTTTCTGCTTTAGGTTTTGGGGCAATGAGGTTGCCAGTAGAAAAGGTAAAAGACGAAGAAACGGGAGAAATGAAGTTTAATATTAAAGAGGGCGAAGCTATTGAAATGATTCGCTACGCAATTGATAATGGTGTTAATTATATTGACACAGCATACCCTTACCACGGTGGAAAAAGCGAAGTGCTCGTCGGAAAAGCATTACAAGATGGGTATCGTGAGAAAGTTCATCTTACTACGAAATTACCCATGTGGATGGTCAAAAAAACGGAAGATTTTGATACTTTTCTCAACCAACAGATTGAACGGCTACAAACCAATCCTGATATTTACTTGTTCCACGGGTTAAATAAAGCAAGAGCTGAAAAAATCAAAAATTTAAACTTATTCGAGAAGATGGAGCAAGCAAAGGCAAAAGGAATTATTAAGCATATTGGATTCTCCTTTCACGACAGCTTTGAAGTGTTTAAAGAAATAATAGATATGTATAATTGGGATTGCTGTCAGATCCAATACAATTATCTTGATATCGAATTTCAAGCGGGAACTGCGGGTTTAAAATATGCAAGCAGCAAAGATATAGCAGTTATAATTATGGAACCAATAAGAGGTGGAAAACTAGCGATTCCAGAAGATAAATTAGATTTATATCCTGAAATTAAAAAGACTCTCGAAAAATCAAAAATTAAGAGGAGTACACCAGATTGGGCCTTACAATTTATCTGGAATCACTCAGAAGTTTCTGTTGTTTTAAGTGGGATGAGTACGATGCGACATGTTGTAGAAAATATCGAATCCGCAAATAATTCGGAGATTAATATCTTAACTGAAGCTGAACTGGCGACAATATCAGAATTACGTGAAGCCTATGGAAAATATAATGTAGCTCCTTGCACGAGCTGTAGTTATTGCTTACCCTGTCCTAATGGCGTTTCAATCCCCTTTGTTCTTAGATTGCTAAATGATCTCGCATATTGGGGTGAATCTGGTAAAGAACGAATATCTTTTTTCTATAATTATATGGCAAAAACTCAGGAAGATATCGAAGAAAGGAAATCTAAAGGGGAAGAATTCGATGGGGCCGCCACATTATGTATTCAATGCGGAGAATGCCTGGAAAAGTGCCCACAACAGATTGAAATTCCTGATTTCATGGAGAAAGCAAATGAGATATTTGAAAATGGTAAAGGTATTTCGGAGATATTATTTTAACTATAAAATTAGAATTTTAGCTAAAACAATAGAACTTAACTATAAATAAACAATTTAAAGTATCGAATTTTAATTTTAATATAAATTTCAGAATTCATTTTCCTAAAATGATAAAAAAAAAATTGAATGAGATAAAATATGGCGATTAAATGGAAACTTTTCAGAATCTCTTTTCCACTTGTTTGTGATAAATGTGGAACTTTAGCTAATATGGAAAGAGAGTATTGCGAAAATTGCGGAGCCCAGAATAGCCTCAAAAATGTTACAAAAGAGGATTTCGCTAAGTACTTGAATCAATAAAATGAATTAAATTAGGCACAGTAGAGAGATCAATAAATAAGGCTTTTATGGTTTTTTATTCTTTTAAACTTTTTTTAATCTTTTGATACAAATCTTTAAGTCCGGTTTCGTTAAGAAATTGGTTTATTTTTGAGGTTGGCCTTAATGCTTGAGGTTTACTGTCTTTAACTAATTCGCTACCACAATATTCGCAGATAGTTTGATTAGAATCAGAATAATCAGTATCACAATTTGAACATTTCATTTTAGTTTCGAAATCTTTCAGGCTTAATTCTTATATTAAAATACTCAAATTATAATATTAAATTTAACTGAATTGACTTTTCTCTGTAATTTCTTATACAATTAAAATTAGTTATTTCAACAGTAATCTTAAAAATTAAAAAGAAATTAAAAAAAAATGAGATTTGTTTGACTAAACTTTTCCATATTTCTTAAACAAGAAAATGCCAAGGATTACTATTACAATGCTCATTAATGCAATAATACCTAATTGCATTAAAATTTCTATTGCAAATGGAGATACACCATTGAATATTGTTGTTATTGCTTCGGTGACATAATAACTTGGAAGAAAGGCAGCTATTACCCTTGTAGTTTCAGTTAATGGGATAAAAGTGCCAAAAAACATCTGGGGAAGAATAAATATAAATGAAATTCCCGTGGCAGCACCAGCCGATTTAGCTATTGTAGCTGTAATTAAGCCCAGTCCAACAGAGCATAGGGATAAAAATAACATAAAGATAAATGCCATTATAACTCCAAGGACATCCACATTTGGCCTAAAGCCCATTAAAAGAGACAATAGAAATACTATAGTAAGTTGGAAAACTGCGATAAACAAATTTGTAATAATATGACTCCCTATAAATTGGGTTGAAGTTGTAGGTGTCACGTTTATCCTTTTTAGCAGTCCGTTTTCTCGATCATCAGTAAAAGACATCGACACAGTCATTATTAAAAATATGCATGCATAAGCAAATAATCCTGGTGCCATCGTATCAAATAAAGATGAATCTCCGCCGCCTAAACCTCCAAAAGCTAATCCAAATACTAATGTAAGGATTGCAGGAAAAAGCAGATTTAGAAATAAATTAGCTGGTTCCCTAATTAATTTCAATAATTCCATTTTTACTAGTGCTAGAACTCTTTGTATCATTTTTCTATACACCCTCCAAAATTCTTCTTCCCGTTATTTTCATAAACACTTCTTCTAAATTTTTTGCATCGTGTTTTTTCATTAATTCTTTTGGAGAACCAAGTGCAATAAGCTCTCCATAATCAATGATTCCTACTCTGTCACATAGAGCCTCCGCTTCTTCAATATAATGAGTCGTTAAAACGATTGTCTTATCTTGTTGTTTAAGATCACCAATAAATGTCCAAGTTTTCCGTCTCGCACGAGGATCCATACCTACCGTTGGTTCGTCCAGAAAAACGATTTCCGGATCGTTAATTAAAGCAATAATTAGATTTAGCTGACGAATCATTCCACCGCTATATCCTTTTGCTTTCCTATTGCTTGCTTCTTTTAATCCCGAAGCTTCAAAAAATCTATCAGCTCGTTCTTTTAAAACATTTTTATCCATCTCGAATAAATTTCCAAAGAGTTCAACATTCTCTCGCCCTTTTAGAAATTTATAAACTGCTGCTTTCTGAGGACATACTCCTATCATCTTTTTTATTTTGTTTAAATCTCTTTTTACATCGTATCCCCCAACAATTGCGGTTCCTTCTGTTGGATTTAACAGTCCTACAAGCATGTTAATTGTTGTTGTTTTACCTGCACCGTTTGGACCCAAAAGACCAAAAAGTTCACCTTTTTTTATTTCAAGATTTATCCCGTTTACAGCAGTAACATCGTCGAATTTTTTTACGAGAT
>SOKP01000309.1 GCA_004375715.1 Promethearchaeota archaeon
TTTTTATTTTCTGTTTTTGATGGACATATCATTTTATATTTGTTAAAATATAGTTTCTTAGCCACTTATAAAAATTTATTACTACTTCTAATTTTAAGTTGGTAGGGATGTAAACTATGAAAATTGATGGATATTGTGATGAGCGCTTTATTTCAGTAAAACACATCTTTGAGAAAAATTTTGAGTTGGGATTAGAGGTTGGCGCTTCTTTTGCTGTTTCATTAAACGGTGAATTAGTAGTAGATATTTGGGGAGGTTTTTCCGATTCAGCTAAAACAAAACCATGGGAAAAAGATACTATTGTCAATGTTTTCTCAACGACAAAGGTCATGACAGCGTTGTGTATCCATCTGTTGGTTGATAAAGGTTTAATAGATGTAGACGCACCCGTCGCTAAATATTGGCCTGAGTTTGCCCAAGCGACTAAAGAAAATATACTCGTTAAGCATCTTATGAGCCACAGCGCGGGTTTACCGGGATTTGATGAAAAAATCCCTGTTGAGGCTTTATACGATTGGGATCGCATTATAGGTTTATTAGCTTCACAGAAGCCATGGTGGAAACCAGGTACTAAGATTGGGTATCACATGATAACATTTGGATACCTATTAGGTGAATTAGTGCGAAGAGTTACTGACAAGAGTTTGGGTGAGTTTTTTCGAGACGAGATTGCCATTCCTCTTAATATTGATTTTCACATCGGATTATCTAAAAGCTTTGATTCTAGAACTTCAAATATTATTCCTCCCGAAGAAATTTTTGCTAAATGGCAGATTGTTTTAGCTAAATTGTTTCTTAAAAAGGCTGTAAAAGTGTTATACAATCCAAATTTAGAAGATGCCGATTTTAATAGTCGAGAATGGCGTTCTGCGGAAATCCCTGCTTCTAATGGGCATGGAAACGCGAGATCGATTGCGAATATTGGATCCATCTTAGCTTGCGGAGGATTGTATGATAAAAAAAAGATCCTATCAATGTCCACAGTAGAAAAAGCTATTGAACCACAAATCAGTGGTCGCGATAAAATTTTGCTTTATTCTCCTGCCAAATTTGGCTTGGGATTTGGTCTTCTAAACGATAAATTATTGCTTGGACCTCGAAGTTTTTACTGGAGCGGTGCCGGAGGCTCTATCTGTGTTATGGATCTTGAAAAAAAAGTGAGTATCGGATATGCTATGAATAAGATGTATATGAAAGGAGAAGACCCAAGAACAGGACAGCTTGTTAAAGCAGTATGGGACGTAATAAATAAATATTAATTTGTTGTCCTAAGAATTTTATGTATAGATTATTTCAAATAGATGGAATGTTCTAAATCAGATTAATATTCATATCATTTGGAAAAAATATTGTTCTTCAAATGTTTTAATCTTCTTAAGTAGCTTCCTTGATCGTCATTGAAAGCGTTTCGTCGAATGTTTGACCTTCTGTTATGCATTTATACGCTAAATCCTCTGAGTGAAACAATTCTGTAAAATATCCTAACCAATAACGAGAATATCTTTTATTTTGTCTGTGTTTGAATAATAGATGATACTTATCTCCTTCGTGATGTACCTCTATTTTATAGAAATAGTTCGCAACAACCCAAATCTTCTGGACGGTCGTGATTACTTCTTCAAGTGTAAGACTATTGAAAGGCTTCCCGGTATACCAAAGGATTAAATCGATTGCGACATTTTTTTTAAAAGGTTTTTCTAAGGCGTCTTTAGGAGCTTCAGCAGCTGCTATTAACTGATTGAAATCAGTTTTTCCTATAAGCATCATCTTCATTTCATCACGAGTTCTTACCCATAAATCGCGATCAAGATTCTTTTGCTTACCATAATAAGAGATTGCGCGTTCCAAAAACGTAATTAGATTTTCCTCTTCTTCCTTATAAGTGTCAATAACAGCTTTAACTTCGGGTGACATTGAATTATATTCGTCATACATTTCAACTGCATCTTTAACAAGATTAGAAATTGTTGTTCCTAGATGTTTGTATTTATCAATTATATTTCGAGTTGTTTCATCCACTTGAACAAATAAGGGTTTAACCTTAGTATCTGTCCCTTTCGTTCCGTTAGTTTTACTATTATTTTTTGCCATATTCAACACTTCGGTAAAGCAGTAATATATATTCCTATATTAACCAATTATGTTAATAAATGTTCAGATTATATATACTTAATCTTCCGTCTGTAACAATTTAATTTTATTAATATATAAAAAAATATCTATTTGTACAATATTTTTAAATATTTTTAAATATATTCAAAAAGATAAAGACTCTCAAGTTTAAGGCTTATTTTTTCAACACATTTCGTTTATGCGAAACATTTAAATATTCAATTATCTATTTAATATATGGTAATATAGAAAAATATAGAAAAATATAGAAAAATATAGTAAAAAATATTAAAAAAAGATGTCAAAAAATAATTCAACAGTAGGGTCTCTAATAGGATTCATCATTTTTGTAGGCTTTGGTGCTTTTTTTTTACTTAGATTGAGCCCATTCGCTTTCTTTAGAATCGTGCCGTTTTTCCCAATGATTTTTATTTTTATCATTATAGGAATTGTCGGCGCTGCTTCAGCGAGCTCTAGGCGCTCAGCTTGTTGTTCACAGAAGTCTCATGATCAAAACCAGTATCATAATCAGTATCAGTATTCTACCCCTGAAGTTCCGAGATCAAATCCATACATCGTTAAAGCTTCCAGTAGTTCTACGGTTCGACCAATATATATAGATGATGTTGAACCTGAAAAACCAAAGGCTAACTTCTGTCAATTTTGCGGTACAAAAAAAGATAGAAATGCTGTATACTGTCATAGTTGTGGCACAAAACTGGAATAAGTGATATAAAAATCAAGTAAACCAAATTACGATGGGAAAAAGGAATAGTAAAGGGATAAATTACAGAAAGTTAAGAGAAAAAAGGCGTTCCAAGCGAGACAATATAGAAAGGAATCGCTTAGAAAATTTAGAGAAGGCGAACCATAGAGGAAAATTAAAAGTAAGAATTGAATTAAGACTAAAGAAGTTAACTCGTGTAATAAATATAAATTATCAATAAATACCATGATAAGTAAAAGGAAACGTTGTAAACAGTGTAATAGTAAAATGAAAAAGGTAGGTTCTGTTATTGATACCAGAACTCCATTAGATAGAATGTATGGGTTTATTAGAATTTTTAGCGATGTATATACAATAGACCGAGTGAATTATTTTTATCAATGTAAAAAATGTAATAAAACATATCGAGATGGTTAAAAATGACTGAAACTAAAAAGCTAAGACTATTTCGGGCGAATAATTAACAATTTTGGTTAACTTTAATAATAATATAGGGTGGAAAATAAATGGGTATTTACGATATATTCTTTAGTATTTGTTTGGGGTTGTTCATCGGGGGTCTTCTTTTCAGCATAATCTCAGTGTTCTTAGCTCAAATGGAGTCGCAATCAGTAGGTCAAGAAATTGACACTGATGTTGATATCGATGCAGATGTTGATATTGATGTTGATATTGATGCAGATGTTGATATAGATGTAGATGTTGATATTGATGCAGATGTTGATATAGATGTAGATGTTGATATTGATGTTGATACGGATATTGATATAGATGTTGATGCAGATGTCGATATAGATGTTGATACGGATATTGATATTGATGTTGATGCAGATATAGACATAGATTCTGATACATTCGGCACTACAATTACTCCTGCTCCAATTATGCTATTGGCATCTACATTTCTCTTAGTAT
>SOKP01000006.1 GCA_004375715.1 Promethearchaeota archaeon
TTTTGGTGAGACAGGTGAGATTGATGACGATCTTCCCGAGACTTTTGGTGAACCTGGTGAACCAGGTGAGGGTGAGGGTGACGCTACTTTTAGTGATACTATTCAAGACATGGAAGACGGTGAACGCCCCGATGAAAGTCAAAACTCTGGAGATGCAGGAAATATTTATGAAAATATTGGATCTGAATCGACGACTACAGTTTTAACTAGTGAAGCAAAAGAAATAGAAGAAATGGAAGGTCCTATGGAACCCCAAGAACAAGAAGAAGAAATCGAAATTCCCCCAGAAGAATATCAAGAAAATTCGGAACCGATTGTAAATACTGAAGAGATTGAATTCATAAATAAAATTGAAGAACTAGCCGAATTCGCTAGAGAAACAAAAGGGGAAGACGAAGTTTTAGAACCACAAGCTGGAGAAAATGCAGCGTACCATGCCGAGAAGTATTACGAAAAATTAAAAGAAAAAGAGGTAGTAAACGAACAATTTAGTAAAGAAGACCAGGAAATTGAAGAATCTAGGCAAGAAGTAACAGAGGAATCTAAGAACTTGGAGGAAATAAATGAGACATCTAAGGAAATTACTAGTACGGAGGAATTTGAATATTTATGGAATGTTCGCGAAGGATTAGATCGAGAAGATAAGTCTGATGAAGAAATAACAGAAGTAATGCAAGAAGCGGAAGAGATGTACAAAACACTAAAAGAAGCAGAAGAATTATTCGAAGAACAACAGCAAGAGAAATTAAAACAAGTAAATCACGAAGACGAGGCGACCGTAGAAGATCTAAAGGAAGATTTGGATAGAGTAGATTTAATAGAGCAGGCTGTTGAATTAGAACAAATTTTAGTTCAACAAGAAAGATCGCAAGAAGAAATAGATATGAAGGTAGAGGAAGCCATAGAGGAAACCATAGAAACATCCGAGTTTGGCGAGACATTAGAAAAATTATATGAAGAGCAAGAAATAAAGAAATCAAAGCTAGCAGATCTCGAGGACGAAGAGAGCGTAGGGGCTCTAAAAGAAGATTTGGATAGAATAGATTTAATAGAGCAGGCTGTTGAATTAGAACAAATTTTAGTTCAACAAGAAAGATCGCAAGAAGAAATAGATATGAAGGTAGAGGAAGCCATAGAGGAAACCATAGAAACATCCGAGTTTGGCGAGACATTAGAAAAATTATATGAAGAGCAAGAAATAAAGAAATCAAAGCTAGCAGATCTCGAGGACGAAGAGAGCGTAGGAATTCTAAAAGAAGATTTAGATAGAGTAGATTTAATAGAGCAAGCTGTTGAATTAGAACAAGTTTTAGTTCAACAAGGGAAATCACAAGAAGAAATAGATGTGAAGGTAGAGGAAGCTATAGAAAGAACTGAGCATCAACTAGGAAAGTCCCAAGAAGAAATAAATAATATACAAGAAAAAGAAGAAGAACCGAATGTAAATGAAAAAATTGAAAAAAATAATTTAGAGATTAAAGAGCAAAATTCAATTGCAGAAGAAAGCGCTCAAATTGGGCAAATCTCGACCTTACAGAATGAAATGAAAGCAGAAACTTACGAAATTGATGAGAAAAAAGAAAAATTGGAACCGTTTAAACCAGAATTAGAAACTATCGAAAGCGAATCGGAAGAGAAGAAAGAAACAATTGAAGAAAGTCCAAATGTAGCAATAGAAAAAGCTAAAGAAGAAGAAGATGAGCATCTCCAAGAATTATATCACCAAGAAACTGGTAAAAGACCGATATATGCTAAAGAAAGAACGAAAGGCTATATAAAATGGTTAGAAAAACGAGAATTAGAATCTGAAAAGATTCAAAAATCTCAACATGAACGCGAAGCAATAGAAGAAATTGAAGAAGAAGGCTGGAAAACAACTCTTAACCGATGGATTAGAGGGGCTTCTGAAGACGAGTGCAACTCTGAACTTAAATCTGAGCTAGAAAAAGCCCTTGAGAGGTATAAAGAGTTCGAAAATCTGACTAAAAAGTTGATGAAATTATATGAAAAGTCTCAACACGAAAATCTCTCTGAAAAAGAAAAGAATACAATAAAATCATTGATAGAAAAACTACAGCAGTTTGATCCTGTCCAATTAGAACTTTTAGCGAATATTCGTGCCTTTAAAAAATACATCAACGAACATGGGTGGGAACTTATGAACAGATTTCATGAGAATCGAGTCCATAGCAGGTTTTTTGAGCACATCTCGCAGAAAATATTAAAATTAAAGGAAATGATAAATAACGAAGAAATTAGAAAACAACTAGATCTAAGTAAAAATTTCGATTCAAATTATTTTAAGAACAATCTATGTTCACTTGATTTAGTTGATTTATATGAAGAATATCATAATGAGACTAAATTTAATGCTAATTCAGGTTTAAAATTTACACATAGATTTAAGAAATATATAAAAGACCATAAGACTCTTTCTAACTCTGAAAAATATGAATTAAAAAGGAAAATTGATTTAATTGAAAAAGATAATAACTTAGAGAAGTATATTTTATACTTTCTTGCTAATACGACATACAAAATAGATAAAATTATTAATAAGATAAAAGATATAAAGGGGCTTACTACAAGTTATAAAACTGTAAAAGAATTAGAAAAGAAATATAATCTTGAAGTTAGAGAAACTTATCGAGATTCGAGGATTCACCCCAATCTCAATAAAGACTATTTTAATGTGATTGATTCTAAAGAGAAAGCATATTTCTTAGGATTCCTCTATGCTGATGGTTGGATTGTAGTGCAAAAGGATGGAATAAAAACAATGGGCATTAATATTAATCCGAAAGATGAATCCATTATAGATTATTTTATAGATTGTGTAAATGCTAATATCTCTAAGAAAGCATATTATACAGATTCTAGAGGACTAGATATTGTTCATATAGATATAAGTGATCAAAGATTCTGTAATACTCTAATTAAACAAGGAATAATACCTAAGAAATCAAATGTAATTGAATATCCAAAGTTTGATAACAGAAAGATAAGTTTAAGTTTTTTATTAGGATTTTTCGATGGTGATGGTACACAAGGAACAACAAGAATCACATGTGGTAGTAAAAAATTTCTTGAACAGATTAAGGAAAAATATAATCTCCCCTATAAACTAGATAAAGATAAACGAAAGAAGAATTGTTACTTTTTACATTTAGGAGCAGAACTATTTAATGAAATGTTAGATAATTTTAAAAATAGTCTACAAAGAAAGCGGTTAAGACTTTGTAACAATGAGGATAGATTAGAACGTAGTAAGAAAGGAAGTAGCACAAAGAAAAATTCAGGAATACTTGCTAATGTAAAAAAGGAAGTGTTTGAAGAATTAGTATGGAAAATGCCATTTATAGAAATTGGTAAGTTATTTGGTTGTTCGGGAAGAGCAATTAGTAAAAAATGCGATAATTTTGGCATTAAAAAGCCTCCATTTGGTTATTGGAAGAAAAAGGAGAATTAATTAAAAAACCGCATTATTAAAATAGAAAGAATAATATTATGTTGATGGATTTATAATATTATCGATTTTTGACGAATTATTAGATCCTCACAAATACATAGGGAAAGCTCTTGAACAAACAGAAAATCTTCTAAATGTTCTAAAAAATAAGTACGCGCTATAAAAATGTCTAACCATAAAGATATTTATTCTCAATTAGGTGTTTTTTCTAAAAAGGAAGATGTCCATAAAGCAATACAATTTATTGATAAAGGATTATTC
>SOKP01000091.1 GCA_004375715.1 Promethearchaeota archaeon
ATGTTTGGACATGATTTGTTAGCCATATTATAATTTTCTCGTTTATAATCTTTTTAACCTTTCTAAACATTTAATTATTTAATAATTACACTTGAAACATACTTATAAAAATTAAAGCATAGGAGTTAAATAAAGTTGTCAAACGGATTTTTTGGTAAAATTTTGTGGGTAGATCTTACCAGTGAAACATTTAAAGAAGAAGAATTATCAGAACAAATTTATCGTCAATACATCGGAGGATTTGGTTTAGCAGCCAAACTCATATATGAAAACATGCCCCCAAAAACAGATGCCCTCAGTCCTGAATCTATATTCGGATTTTTTCCCGGATTATTAACTGGTACAGTTGCACCATTAACCGGTCGTTTCATGGTCGCAGGAAAATCTCCGCTAACAAAAACATGGGGTGATTCAAATTGTGGTGGTTATTTTGGTCCAGAAATAAAAAAATGCGGGTATGATGCAATTCTGATTAAGGGAAAGGCAGAGAACCCAAAATATATAGCAATCATAGAAGATGATAAGCAAATTTTAGATGCTTCGGACTTATGGGGTTTGGATACCGTTCAAACTGAAGATAAAATAAAAGATAAATATGGCAGAGTTCAAATTGCTAGCATTGGTCAATCCGGTGAAAAATTAAGTTTAATTTCTGGAATTGTTAATGACAAAGCTAGACTTGCTGGTAGATCTGGATTTGGTGCGATTATGGGTTCTAAGAAACTTAAAGCAATTGTTCTCAAAGGAGCAAGAAAGATTGAAATTGCCGATAACAATGCTCTTATCCAACATACAAAGGAATACAACGAAGGGATAAACAACGCAACTGTAGGTGGAATCGAGGGGTATAGGACATTAGGAACTACAATGGGAAATGAAATATTATTTCAAATAGGAGATACTCCCTGCAAGAATTGGGGAGGAACAAAAGAAGATTTTCCACCCGAGAGATTATCTAAGATATCAGGTGTTGAAATAGATAAGTATAAACAAAAACCATATGGATGCTTCTCATGTCCCGTTCGTTGTGGGGCAATCATGAAAGTTCCAGAAGTGGATTTAGAAGAAACTCATAGACCAGAGTATGAAACATGTGCCAGTTTTGGGCATCTCTTACTCAATGACGATCTCATGTCAATATTTAAGGCGAACGATTTGTGTAATCGAGCTGGAATTGATACAATTTCTGCTGGGGCGACTATTGCGTTTGCAATCGAATGTTACGAAAATAATTTAATTTCTAAGGACGATACTGACGGACTCGAATTGACTTGGGGAAATTCAGAAGCTATAATAGCGCTATTAAATAAAATGATAAACCGGGAAGGATTTGGGGACTTACTGGCAGATGGCTCAAAAATCGCTGCTGAAAAACTAGGTAAGGGTTCAGAATATGCAATGCATTCAATGGGTCAAGAACTGGGCATGCATTCACCAAAATATTATAAAAATATGGGAACTACTATGGCTTTCGATCCAACACCAGGTAGGCACACAACAGCAAGTTTAGATTTTTTCGTAATGGGACCAATAATTAAACCCAATGGCTTATTTGAGGGATTTACGCTTCCAAGAAAATTTAAACGTCCAGGAGACGATAGGAGTGAAGCTGAAAAACTTTTCACAGCTATTATGCAATTTACTCATAGTATCGGACTATGCGAATTTGCGTACGTTTTTCAGAAATATCCTTTGTTAGAATTAATTAAAGCAATTGTTGGATGGGATTTAACTATTGAAGAAGCAATTAAGACTGGACGCCGAATCCAAACATTAAGGCAAGCGTTTACATTACGTGAGGGAATTGATATTATAAAAAATAGACTTCCAGAAAGAACCGTAACAGTTGATTATTTGGAAGATTATAAAGGATATTGTTTAAAAATGGGTTGGAATCCTGAGAATGGGTATCCTCTCAAAGAAACTTTAACTGAGCTTGATCTAGATTTCGCTGCTAAGGACTTATATTAAATATCAATTTCTATTTTTATTTTTTTTCCTGAAGCGCTTTATTTTTATTAAGAAAATCTTTTGCCGTATCCGCGGTAAGTTTTATAACTATCTATCAGTTCACCCTTACTGTAAATCAATACTTCATTAAAATGTTCTAATGGTTCTCCTGCTTTACCAAACCTACAAAGTATTGGATCTCCAAGATTCAATTCAATTTGCTTTGGATCAAAAATAAAGGGTGTTTGAACTTCTCCAAAACCTTCGTCTTTAGAAGTTTTTAAATTCTTTGGAATAACTGACATAGGTAATGCTCTAACGCTTCCAGAACTCACATATCCTCCTGAAAAAGCAGTAGCAATATCTATTCGCGGTTTTCTAACAATTTGTAGAACAAAAAACATAGATGGTAAGAACTCGTTTAAAGAATTAATTGAATCAAAAATATGCGATTTAAAAAGTAATGATCCTATACCTATTTCAGTTATAGAGGACTCGGTAGCTGTTTCTTGGAAGCATCCTGAACCTCCTCCATTTACAACTTCTGGTCGAAATCCAGCAGTAATAAGGGCATCTACAGTATTTTGACGCCATATATTAACTTTTTTCCTTGATCTCTTCTTCGCATATCTAAACAACATTTTGTCATCTCCTATACTCGCATTCTGAGCTTCATAACCCATAATCCCTCGAAAATGCAACTGAGATTTTTTACTGATTATACGAGCAAGACTTACTACAGTTTCAGGTTCCCTTATCGGACTTCTTAAAACGCCAACATTTCTTCCGAGTAACTTGTCAGCAACATCAATTTCAATCAAAATATCAAACTCAACGTTATTCTTAGTTGCAACCTCATCTAAAAGATCGATCTGTTTGGTATCATCTACCATTACTGAAATCCTTACACCATCTACTTTTACCGCTTGACATAATTCTTCGACATCGACCTTAGACATCGTGGGATAACCCATCAAAATATCTTTAATCCTATAATTTTCTGAGTAGAATAAAGCTTCTGCTGAGTTATAGGTAAAGATACCGTTAACAAAATCTTCTTTTTCAACTTTTTTTACCAGTTCAGGAACTCTGACAGATTTAGTACATAATCGTAAATTCTTCTTTGTTGTTCTAAGAAATTTACCAACTCTCTCTAGATTCTGATTGAACGCATCAAGATCACATATCGCCAGAGGATATTTCTTGTTTTTTACTAAATTCTTTAATTCTTCATAACTAGACGTTAAGATCAAATATCATTCAACCTTCGTAATTAGTAATTAAGTGATAATAGGTGAAAATTGCTTTTTAGATTTTGTCAAAAAAGATACATCATAATGAATTATAACACAGCGATTGCACTTATTTCTATTAACATGCTAGATAAAGGTAAATTCGATACTTCCATTGCTGCTCTCGAAGGATAGGATTCTGAAACGCCGTTATCATTAAAAAATTTCTTGTAAACAGTATTCATTTCGTTAAAATCGTTAATATTTTTTAAATAAACAGTTGCTTTAACTATGTTAGAAATTTTACCGCCTCCTGCCTCTACGATTGTTTTTATTTTATTGAGTGTAGTTAAGGTCTGTTCTTTAATATCCTCTTTAGATTGAGCCGAACCTTGACCAGAAATAAATAGTAAATTACCCGCTTTTATACCTGGATTATAAGGTCCTGCAACGGGGATTCCCGGGTTAATTATTTCAATATTTGACATAATTATTTTAACGCTTAATTATTTTAATAGATTTTTATCTCGAATGGTATTGAAAAGGGA
>SOKP01000232.1 GCA_004375715.1 Promethearchaeota archaeon
GATAAGAATTAATGAAAATAACTTCTATTGATTTAATTAAGCCTTTAAATTTTTGCTGATATAGTGAAATTATTGCTTTTCCTAAGAATTCGAACGAAAAACCTTTTCTTAGCACTGACGTACTAATTCTGCACCAAAATCTACGAGGAATCGTTCGAATGGAAAACCCTTCGATACCATTTGAGATGAAATTCAAATGTCTTAACTCGTCTATTTCTTTATCAGTAGCTTCATTGATTCCAATTAAGATCATTATTCCAAAATCTATACTTGTATCTACAATATTCTCAATTTTTCTCCCTAATAATACTATTTTTCCATGCTCGACGAATTGAACATCCCTAGTTGGAAATATTATTAAAAAGGATTTTCTATTCACACCACCCAGCTCTAAACCCGTTTCCTCTTCAAGGATTATCTCTTTATAGCCATTTAAACCAATTTTTATTTTAGAATTGGAAACTAAATTAAGTGAGTTAGAATCAAATCGATAGGTAAATAAGGTTTTTCCGCTAATTTGCTCCTTCTCTAAGAAATCTCTTATCTTTTCAATAATAACTTTATTTTCCATTAAAAATTTTACCTTATTTGAAATAGTTCAGCATAAAATTATAATAAAGGGGTATTCATCTTTATTTAGGTTTTAACCGTTTTTTAAGATTTGTATTACCTCTGTCATGAAATATTTATATTACAATCATTTTGTTATGACAATATTTTGACAATTTTCCTACTCTTATTCTATTAAGACTACAATATTTCATTAACTTACTTTTATTTTTTTTAACTAAATTTTACTTAACAATATATTTTTATGGTTTTTTAATGGACAATGGACTTTTAAAGGATTGGTGATTTTGTATATAAACAGAAATTAATTAAATTTAAACCTATATCAGGTGATATTATGGTGGATAAACGAGAAATCGAATCAGCATTTTTAGACATGTTGAAGGATCAAGAGAAAAAAGCACCGAATGATGAAATTTTAGAGAGAGATATTGGAGAATTACATGTTCAATGGAAATTACCTTTTAAAATTCGGGGATCTCAAATCTTTAAGAAAGATTCAATATCTTACAAGTTCGGAGAAAATTTAGAGAAACCCGATATTTCTTTGGTAATCAGGGATAAAGAGTTAGCCCTTCGATTCTTAAGAGGGGAAGTCTTTGAGTTTGACTACGGTCCGGGTTATAATGGAGCGTTTAAAATACATTACACGGATTCATGGAAGATAATCGAAACAGAAACAGGGAAAAAGCGAGTAAGAAATAATAAACCTTTTGTAACTGCTCGATTTAATAAAGAGAAGGAGTATCATCCTTACATACTATCCAAATTACCCATCATTCGAAAATTGGTGGCAACACGAATGTCTGGGGAGGATCTTGGATTTTTCATCCCAATCAATCAGTCTCTTGGGACGTACGAGAACCAAGTTATTCCTTATGCTGTTTTTAAATGCTTTATTGATAAAGCAAGCAACATCGTCATTTTGAATAAATGTGGCTGCAGAGTCAGTAAAAACTGTCAGAAACACGATCATTCGATAGGATGCTTAAACATGGGCGATGATACGTTAAATTTGCTTATAGATGAAAAAAGAAAGCATGTTGCAACAAAGGAAGAAGCCTTAGAACTTGTGAAAAAGGCTATTGATAATGGTTTGATTCCACTAATCGGAAGAGCCATGGATGAGGCTTCAGGGGCGGGTATTGAAGATACAGGAAAATTTATGTCTGCATGTTTTTGTTGTCCTTGCTGCTGTATCGATATTCCAATTCTGACACACGCCACAAGTAAGCTTAAATTTATAAAAAAGATAGAAGGGCTTAATGTGGTGGCTGATGAAGCCGCATGTGTTGGATGTGAAGATTGTATTGACGCTTGCATTTGGAACGGCAATGAAATGATAGATAGTATAGCACATATTACGGACCGATGTCTTGGTTGTGGAAGGTGTGTGGAAGCCTGCCCTAACGATGCAATCTCTATAATGTTTAATGACTCAAGCAATATTGATGCGTTAATTGAAGAATTAAATGCTCTCGTTACAGTAGACTGATTTAGCTTTATTTAATATCATCCTTAAATTCTTTTTTCCATTGGCTTCGAATTATAACGACCTCGAATTATCAATTCACCATTTATAATAATTTCATATATATCTTATGAAATTTCAATGACATACCTTTATATACATTAAGAAACAATAGTGTTTTAATATCATTTACATAATGAAATTATAAATTTAATAAAAAAATATGATGTAATCAATTATGAATGAAACAATTACTTATACTGAATCTAATGAAACAAGACATTCAAGATTGACTTTCCTTTCCAATGCTAGCGGTCTCCTTTGCTCTACATTAATAGGTTCTATGCAGGGATTTACACTTGTCTATTATGAAACTGTTCTTGGATTAAATGCGTGGTTAGTCTTTATCGCCATGAGTATCTTTCTGGTATACAACGGAGTTAACGACCCTATTTTTGGTTTTTTAATCGATCGGAATTTGAGATTCACGAGAAAATGGGGAAGACGATTTCCATGGATCGTCATTGGCATCATCCCTTGGGCTTTTTCGGTTTTCCTTCACTTTTCAGCCCCAACTATCGCTACTCCTGCTAATCCTTGGCCTGCTTTTTGGTGGTTATTATTAACATTAGTTTTACTCGACACCTTTGGCACCATTGTGAATATTAATTACAAAGCACTTCAAATGGAAAAATTTCGGACGGAACACGAACGTCGAAGATTCACAAAATATTATGCACCAATCGACATCGTAGCTATACTCCTCGGGATGTTATTACCTACCCTTTTCATTTCTGAAAATCCCGATATAGCCGTTCAATTAGCCAGTTATTCTTTAATGGGAGGAGTAGGCGCCATAATAGCTCTTCTTTTTGGTATTTTGTCTCTTCACGGTAACCGTGAGGATAAAATAATGATCGATCGGTTTTATTCACCCGACTCTGTAAAGCGAATGAGTTTTTTTAAAGTCTTTAAAGAAGCTTTAAAATCGAGAACTTTTGTGGTGTATTTTATCTTTGGCACCTGTCTTGGAATTCAAATAACCCTTGTAGTAGTAAATACGTGGTATCTAACGACTTACGTTTTACAGGCTGGTACCTTAACTTATTTTCTTATTTTAGGTTTAAATCTCCTAGGTACCTTGATATCTATTCCTATTTGGCTCAGGTATATCAGGAAAATAAACAATAATAAGAAAGCTCTCGTGGTTGCGGGTCTCGCATCATGTGTCACGTTATTTGCATTGAGTTTCTTTGTGGGGTCTTTTGATTTAATGATCATGGCATTCATTTACGGACTCGCCCTGGGAGGTTTGAACTCATATGTATATACTATAATCGGTCCGAGTGTGACCGAGGATGTTATTGTCAAGATGGGGAAAAATCAAAAAGGAGTTCTCTTCGGGATTTCTGCATTGCTTGCTCGATTTGTTGCATCTATTGACGAGTTAATTGTTGCGATTGTTCACGATGTTTCAGGCTTCCTTCCCGGATATCCTACTTATGACGCAATGGCCGCCGTGGTTTCTGACATGACTCCAGTGCTTATAGGTATCCGCCTTCTTCAGGGAGTTATTCCAGCGTTAGTGTTACTCTTGGGAGTTCTGGTTATTTGGAAATTTTTCCCTCTGACTCAAGAAAGGATATTAAGCAATAAAGCTAAGATGGAAGAACTCGGATTTTAATAATTTTAAATCTTTTTTTTTCTTTTACTTTTTAAACTGATATATAAACCCCTCGCTACATTTGTGATATTATTAGAGCCATACATGACTCCGTACGCATAGAATTGCTTCCGGGGAATTTTACGTCCAATCTTCTGAGTGTCGATTTCTTCATTCATTTTCTTATCTCTTGTTACTGCTTTTATTGATAAATAAGGTTTTAGTTCTACTAGTATATAAAGGTTAATTCAATTTCTGCAGTTATTTTACTTAATCGTCTATAAACTGAAGAATAACATTTTTAACACTTCGAACCATATAATCTATTAATTTTTATTAGATATTAGCAAGGTGAAATTATGGGTAATAAAAAAGAACATGAATCGTGTCCAAGATGATAGAGAAAGAAACAGAAGAGAATGGCGAAGTAGCCATGCGAGAAAAAGAGATCAAAATCAAAGAGCTCTTCGTGAAGATGCTAGAGGATGCCGCGAAGTATGCAGTACAGTATGAGTGCTACGCAAAAGACATGAAGGATTTCCACGAAGTAGTGCAATGGAAGTTCGGTCCTATCAGAGGATATCAAGTATTCGACGAAACAGAGTATTCATTCAAAATCGATGAAGAGGCTGAAGATCCGACCTTGGTACTGGGGTGCAAGGAACTTGATCTGGCCTACCAGTTCCTCAACGACGAAATCAGTCATTGGCCGGCCCTTCTGGGGACTAAGTTCTTGGTTGGCATAAAGGGCCCCGACGGGACTTATAAGGAAAAGAGAATTGGAAAGTTAACTGGTTTTACCCCCGGCAATGCCCCTAGGTTGAGTACCGCAAAAGAAAATGCCCCCCCCAAGCAAAAAAAATTGTCTTCTCGCCTGGTGAGAATTCCCGTGTTTCGGCCGATCATGGAGCGAACCACAGATCCCGAGAACTCAAACGACGTTCGCATTCCAATCAATAAGTCTTTGGGTACATACGAGAGCGAGTCGATACCGCTCGCAGTTCTCGAATACTTCATAAATAAGGCAAGTGACATCTATATCTTCACTATGTGCCCGTGTCGCTCGCTCGCCAATTGCGAGAATTATGACCAGTCCATCGGATGCATGGCCCTGGGCAAGGGGGCCCTGAGGATGAATACCTTTGGAAGGATCGGTACCAAAGAAGAGGCATTGGAGCGATCGCGACATGCTGTTGCTGCTGGTCTCCTGCCTTCTCTGGGGAGAGTCAAATCAGATACGATCGTCTATAGGGCTCTGCCTGAACAGGGCGATCTGATGCACATCTGCTTCTGTTGCCCCTGTTGCTGTGTCGAGGCGGGTGGCAAGGACTCGCCGATGTATCTGAGGGGGTGGCATCAAAAGATGGAGGGCGTGTCCGTCACGGTCAATGAGGATCTCTGTAATGGATGCGAGCAGTGTC
Organism: Promethearchaeota archaeon; assembly: GCA_004375715.1. GTDB lineage: Archaea > Asgardarchaeota > Lokiarchaeia > Sigyniarchaeales > SOKP01 > SOKP01. Next base: position 5,126 of record SOKP01000232.1, read on the forward strand.
TCGAGGTATGCATATACGGTGGAATGGAGGTCATCGACCAAGTAGCAGTGATTGATCGGAAGGGCGAAGATCGCTGCAAAGGTTGCGGGAGGTGCGAGAGGGTATGCCCGACTGGAGCGATAACTATTACCATCGAGGAGGATGGTGTGGATAGAATGATCGCTCGCATAGAATCCTCCGTCGACGTCAGCTAGGGGGATGCCAGGTTGTCGGCGGGTTCATGTCTCATCGCGGGACTCCGAGAAGTGAAATTTATTTTTTTTAAAAATAAATTATGAGAATTAGATAATGAAGGTGTTCATTCATTTTCTTATCTCTTCACTGCTTTTATTGATAAATAAGGTTTTAGTTCTACTAGTACATAAAGGTTAATTCGATTTCTGCAGTTATTTTACTTGTAATCCATAGGCTGAAGAATTAAATTTTTAATACTTCATACCATATTATTTATTAATTTAAATTTGGAATATTAAGGTGTCATAATGGTAGATAATAAAGCTGAAATTGAATCATTGTTTAAAAAAATGTTAAAAGAAACAGAGGAAAGTGCCCCAAAAGACGCAATATATCAAGAAGATATCGCAAAAACCGGAACACTTAAAGTTCAGTGGAAGATTTGTGGAATCTTGGGTTATCAGATCTTCGAACAAGATAAAGTCTCCTATAAATTCGGAGAAAAATTAGAAAAGCCCGATATATCGTTAGTTATTAGAGATAGCGAGATAGCAATTCCATTCTTAAAAGGAGAACTCTTTGAATTTGATTACGGCCCGGCTTATGGTGGTAATTTTAAAATCAATCAAACGATCGGATGGAAAGAGGTTGAAAAAGAAACAGGAAAAAAAAATGCTAGGATAAATAAACCATTCGTGACAGCCCGATTCAACAAAGAAAAAGAATACCATCCTTTTGTCTTATCAAAAATACCTATCTTTAGAAAACTTGTAACACAACGAGTATCAGAAGACGACTTTGGAGCATTTATACCAATCAATAAAGCTCTTGGAACGTATGAAAGTCAAGTCATTCCTCTCAAGGTTTTTAAGCATTTTATTGATAAAGCGAGTAATATTGTCAAGATGAATGACTGTGGTTGTAGAGCATATCACGAATGCAAAGATCACAATATTGATCTAGGATGTATGCACATGGGTAATGATACGTTAAATTTCCCTTCACCTCATTTCAAGAGTAGTGTTATTTCGAAGGAGGAAGCCTTAGAACATGTTAGACTTTGTATTGAGGACGGTTTAATCCCATTACTTGGAAGAGCTATGGATGAGGCTGAGGGATTTGGTATTCAAGATACAGGACATTTCTTATCAATGTGTTTTTGCTGCCCTTGTTGCTGTATAGATGGTACTATCATACAAGAAGCCTCAAAAGGTCTTGCTACAATGTTTGAAAGAATGGATGGCATCACTGTGAAAGTTGACGAAGACCTTTGTGTTGGTTGTGAAGAATGTCTCGAGGTTTGTGTCTTTAATGGGATGGAAATGATTGATAATAAGGCTGTAGTGAACCAGGACAACTGCTTAGGCTGTGGCAGATGTGAAACCACTTGTCCTAACGAAGCCATCACTATAACTATTACAGATCTTAGTTACGTTGACAAATTGATTAAAAAATTAGAAGCTCATGTTGAAGTAAGCTAATTTGCTTTAAGTAAAGCTATTTAATCGATATCTAAGAGTTGTTTTATTTCAATTTTTTTAGATTTATCCCCATTATAATTTCTAATTTTATTTCGAATAAATTTAAATAGATATTTAAAACATAATAGACGACCAACAAAGAACAGTGCTTAAAATTTTAAAGTTTTCAATTAATATTTATATGAAAATTTCTATATAATAAATAGTAAGTGAAGAATAAATGACAACCATACCTGTTAAGAAAGAACTTCTAGAAGAATTAGTAGATTTAAAATTAAATTTTCTTAATGATGAAATAGATAAAATTTTTACCAAATGGAAGTATGAAACAGCATCTAAATTTCTACAAGATGCTAGCGATGGAACTATTGAGGAAGCTGAAGATGATGCAATTACTTTGAAACATCTATTAGATCAAAAAGAAGAATTGTTTCGTTTAAAAAAAGAGTGGAATAATAGTTAATGATAATACTTCGTGGAGCATTTCTTAATGTCAAGTCTTACAAAATTAATGGAATCAAAACCCATTCTCGAAAAAGAATTATCCATTTATATTAAAAATCTTGATTTCGAACCGAAATTAGCCAGAATTAAAATAACTTTAAGAGATGGTACACTTCTTTATGTTAGATATAATAATTATAATGAATATAGTTACGCCATAATTTATTCAAAATTAGAACTAGATCGTGTCAGATTTGATAATTATGACGATCAATGGAATGTCGTAACTCGACCTCATCATTACCACCCTCGTCAGTCTAAAAACGGATTTATAAGCCCGATGAATGGAAATCATAAACATGATATTCCAGAGTTTTGTAATTTAATTAAATCTGGAAAATTAATTTTAGCAGATTTTAGATTTAAGTAAAGTATTAAAAAGACATCTAAGGTCTATATTATTTCTATTTTTTAAATTTGATACTTTTATAATAATTTCCAATTTTATTTCGAATAAATTTAAATAGGATATATAAGATAATAGATTGGAGAACTAATTAGAATAATTATTCAGATCGCAAATTAATCGGAAAATTCGCTTAGGGGAATCCCTTTATTAATAAAATTGAGTTAGATCATTACTGTTATTTAAGATAATCTGATAAGTTCAAATTAGAGACTTACTTCATAATTACAAATTTATATAGAGGATAATATGATCGATCTAATCTTAGCTATTTTCATTCTTATTGGGGGAATTGTTCTTGTAATCTTTTCAAGTAAATACGCAGTAAAGCACTCAGCGCTACTCGCTACAGCTTTAGGAATATCGCCGTTAATAATTGGAGTAACCTTAGTATCCATAGGTACTGATATTTCTGAAATATTTAATTCGATTATCTCTTCTTCTTTAGGTCACGGAGATATTAATGTAGGAGATTCTGTAGGCTCAGATCTTGCCCAACTCACATTGGTCTTCGGAATCTTGCCAATAGCTTGCGGTGCATTTCATATTCATAGAAAAGACATAATAATTCTAGGTTCTTGTGAAGTTTTATCTCTTATTGTGATATTTTCAATTGTTGAGAAAGGATATATCACTCGCCTAAATGCAATTTTTATGGTTTTTAGTCTATTTATTTATATGTGGTTGATTTACACATCTAATAAAGATAGTATACAACATAGAATAGAGCATCTAGAAATAGAGCAACCTATTAAGAAAAAAAGATACCATCTTCTAATTGCTATAATTGGTTTTGGCGGTGTGACTATTAGCGCATATGCTATAGTACAATCGGTAATTTTCATATCACAATCTCTAAATGTTCACGAATATATTATTAGTTTCTTCGTCCTTGCTATCGGCACATCCCTTCCAGAACTCGTAGTAGATATTCACGCTCTCCGAGCTGGCCACCATGGTATAGCTATTGGGGATATAGTGGGTTCCTGTATTGTTGATTCTACGCTATCTATTGGTATCGGTCAAGTCTTATTCCCCCAAGCTGTCACAGCAGAATTAGCTATTCCAACAGTGTTATATACGCTTATCGTTAGTATTATTGTTATTATTACCGTAGCAGTAAGACGAAAAATCGACAAAAAAGCAGGAATTTTCTTTATATTGCTCTATTTTGGCTCTTACTTTTTGCTTTTCAATATAATGGTTTGATCTATAACATTTTTGAGAAAAAAAAATTTATTCAGGTGAGTAAAATTTACATACTGTGCATTGCTTTGCTTTTAATCGGCTCTCAGGTCCGAGAATGAGACATTTAAAGAATATGTTTTTTTAACCTTATTTGTAAAGTTATTCAACCCATCCAATCCCAAAGATAAAACCTTTAATCTCAAGGATGGTGATCCTATTTAATCCTGCTTTTCGCATATCTTCTTCAAGCTGTTTCTTATTTGATATCTGAAATTTATTTACAGTATTATATATTTGAATTAAGTTATTTGTTACATTATTTTCTGTTAAAGGTAATTCAGTATAATTGGAGATAATTATATAACCTCCTTTATTTGTAACTCTAATAGCTTCTTTAAGGAGATTAATACGATTTATTCCGAAAAAATCCGATTTCCTATCTATATAAGTAATAAAAGCGCATTCAAAAATGTCATCTGGTTCTCTTATTAATTCGTTAAAAACTTTAGTGTATTTAATGGTGTCAATACTTTTGTTTATTATATTATTATATAACTCTTCATCACATAATATAAATAGATAATCCGTGAGAGTAGTTAATAATTTAAAAAAAGGTAAATCTGTATTATCATATAACCAAATTAATAGGAAACTTTCGAATTTTTCTTTACCGATTGTTTTAAAAATTTCGACACCGCTTTCAATCATTGCATCACCTTCAAATGGCATTCGTGTCACGAAAAAATGCTGAAATATTACTTTTTCTGCTAACTTTGTTAATTCATTCGCTTCTATTAATCTAATATTCCCATTATCTTTAAAAGATAAAAGACCCTTCTTTGCAAGGTTATTAAGATTATTATAAAAACTTGATGTAGAAATTGGATTCATGTTTTTGATAAATTCTCTAAACTTCTGTTCGCTTTTAGAGACGCTTAAATCCGTTTTAAGATTAGCATCTTGGCCCTTTTGAAAAAATTGTTGTACTTCCAGAAAAAGTGAATGCCTAACAATCGGTTCTTTATATCTCGAGAGTAACTGTAAAGTAATTAACTCTAAAATGCTAAGATCAGCGAATCCTTGTATATTGTAGTTTAATTTATCATATGTTCCTGTTTCGTTCATTATAACATAGTTTGTTTTTTAAATTTTATTTTAAATTATTAAAATCCTTATTTTTTATGATTCTTCTAACTTCAGTTCTGATGGCTTCTTCTCGGAGATTTCTCTTCCAACGATAAATCCCTTTCTAAGATCATGAATATCTTTAAACCATCCCCCAATAAATTCAATCATATGATAATTACCATTCTTATCACTTACATGTAATTTTACCGAAGTATTGCCCTCAAAAATTCCTTTCTTTATCGCTGCTAGACATTTATTGACATCATCAGGATGAATGTTTTCAATTATGGATTTTCCTATTAAATCTTCTTTTGAAAATCCCAAGATATTTCTAAAAACTTTTTCGTTGACATATTCAAGTATGTTCTCCTCATTTATTACTAAGATCAAATCGTTTACATTTTCTGTAATAAGTCGATATCTTTCCTCTGATTCTTTTAATTCTTTTATTAATTTTTTGCGTTCGGTGATATCCACAAATATCGTAGAAAAATATCCTCTTTCCGAGCTATAAGCTACAACTGAATACCATCTATCTAATGGAGATGCGTATTGTTCGAACCTTTTCTCACCACCTTTTTTAGATAATTCTCCGTAAATTCCAATCCAATCAAATTCTGATTTCATAATATCGGGCATAACTTCAGATATTTTTCTGTTTATAATATTTTCTTTTTTTAAGCCTGTGAGTTCTTCAAATGCATCATTAACCTCCAGAAAAATATAGTCAATAGGTTTATGATATTCATTAAAAACAACTCTATGATGAGAAAAACCAGCAACCATATTCTTAAATAATAATCTATATTTTTCTTCGCTCTCTTTTAACGCAATTTCAGCTATTTTTCGGTCAGTTACATCTGATAAAACGCCATCAGCAAATAACACACCATTTTTCTCGTAAGTTATATTTGCTGTGTCGTGTAACCATATCCACTTCTCATCTTTTCTTTTAATTCTATACTCAATGTCATAGACTTCATTTTTTTCAAATAACGCAGCATACGATTCCCTCACGCGATCAGCGTCTTCCGGATGAATTCTACCAAACCAAACCTCGTCCTCATCACCACTATAAATTTCTTCTGGACTAAATCCATATATTTTTTCAATATTAGGACTAATAAAAGTTGTATGACCTTCGTAATCAGTTGTCCAAGTTACGCTAGGGATATTAAAAACCAACGCTTTATATTTTTCCTCGGTTTCCCGTAATTTGCTTTCCGCTAGTTTACGCTCGGTTATATCGAAAAACACACCATCAGTGTATTTTACACCATCTTTCTCGTAGATTATGTCTGCTATGTCACGCAACCATATCCACTCTCCATCTTTTTTTTTGATTCTATATTCCACATCAAATCTAATGTTTTTCTCAAATAATGCTAGATAGGCTTCTTTTATTTTTTTAACATCATCAGGATGTATTCTACTGAACCAGATATATTCACTTTCACCGTGAATTACTTCTTCTGGTGTAAATCCTAGGATATTCACTACATTAGGGCTAATATGAATAGCATTTCCCTCATGATCCTTAGTCCAAACTACATCTGTCATGTAGGAAATTAATGAGTTATATTTTTTTTCAGATTTTTCTAATTCAAGGCTCTTTAGTATGCAGTAGGTAATATCATTCTCGTAAACAATAACAAGATCTGGTTGAATAAAATCAAATTTGAATAATATGAATTTTTTTTCTCCTAGAAACTTTTGGGTAATTTCTATTTCACTTATGAAGCCTTTTTGCTCATTTAGGCAACGATTTAAATTTTCTAAAACTATCGTCTGATCTTTATAAAATTCTTCTGCTCCTACGCCTATGTAGTCCTCTATTTGTCTATATATATTTTCTTCTGCAGCGTTATTATAATCAATTAATACTAATTTATTTTCTTTTTTTTGCCAAATATATGCTGGAATAAGAATTCCTTTGAATATTTGTTTAAACTTTTCATCTAAATTCATTCTTTCCACCCTATTCCGATAATTAACCCATTATAATCAAATATTTCATATTTAGATATTTCAGCTTTAAGTAGATCATTTTTCATTTGCTGTTCAGTAAAAGTTCTTTCTTTTACCGTTTTACTATAAGTTTGTAATAGTTCACTCGCATAGAAATTTTTTATTAGGGGTAGTTTAGATCTAGCAGTTATTACAACCACTCCACCTGGCTTTACAATTCTTTTAGCTTCTTTTAATAGATCGATCCGCGACATCCCGTAAAAATCAGGACGGAATTGGTAACTTGATAGAACCACCAAATCAAAGAAATCATTTGGTTCTCGTATTTTATTGTGAATAATTTTAGAAGAGTTTAAATTTTCTATGCCCAATTTATTAAATACATCGTAATTTTCTTCTCTAAGAAGAATAAATACATTATCAGCGAATTTCTTTGATAATTTAATATTAGTAAAGTTCGTTCTCTCTTCCAATATAATCATAAAAATATTTTCAAAATGTTCGACTCCTACTTTTTCTAAGATCTTTTTTGAAAATTGTATCGTGAATGCGGAATCATTTATTATGATATTTCTCAGGAAAAGACGGAATATTTTGTCGATTACAGTTAAAGTATAAGACGTCGGAGAGACGAGTATTTGTTTACTCGAACTTTTACGAGTAAAGGTAATTAAGCCTTGTCGTTCGAGATTCGTAAGACTATTGTAAAAACTTGAAGTTGAAAACTCCTTTGTACTTTTTTTTAGAAATTGGTTGACTTCTATCATTAAAGTATGCCTTATAATGGGCTCAGTATGCCTACTCAGTATTTGTAAGGCTATTAATTCAACAATAGATAAGTCAGGAAAAAGAATATTTTTTTTCTGGGCACTTTCTTCCATGTTAACTTCAACCTTTTTTATTTTTTAAATCTTTTACAGAATGATTATAAAGTATGTCTAATAGATGGTTCTCAAGAACTTTGTTAATTGTGAAACTGCATTTTTTTTTATTCATCTATATTATTATAGATTATCCTACTTAAAAAATGTTTTCCAAAAATGAAAATCTATAATTCCAATTTTTACATTAAAAAATTAAAAACCTAATTTTAATACTTTAAAAATAAGATAAATAGCCTACATTGTGTATACAAAGCAAATTCAGATGCTTTCTAGAAATTTAGGATATTAATATAATAATAATACGATTATTAGTTAAGTTAAATCCAAAACTCTAATTATTACAAATTGTAATGGTATAAATTTCAAATTTGGAAGTTATACCTTGTTTTTAATTTCCGTAATATTTGTTCATAATTTTAGTGCTTCAATTTTGGAAATCAATATATTTAAATGTGAAAATACTTAACTATTTCATAACACAAAAACTAAGTTTTCAAAATTAGAAATGAAAATTTAAAGA
>SOKP01000301.1 GCA_004375715.1 Promethearchaeota archaeon
TCGGTTTAGAGGTAAAAATAAAAGCCCCGCGTGATGCAAAACTACGCGCAGAAATTACAAAGAGAGTGATCGATTTTGACGATAATCCCAAAGCTTTCATAAAACAATACGAGCAAGAGCAAGAAGAATTAAGAAAGAAAATCGTAAGGGCTCGAGAATTGATTAAGGATGTCAAAATTCCATCGTCGGTCTATGAATTTGTATCTAGATTAGTTAACGAATTGAATATTTTTTCGCAGAGAGCAGACATTACATTTATCCGGTGCGCTAGAGCCCACGCTGCTTTTAATGGAAGAACCGAAGTTGCGGAAGAAGATTTAAACGCTGCGATGGGTTTAGTCTTTGAGCATAGAATAAAGTCGCTTCATTACGAAATGACGCCAGAAGAAGTTAAAGCTAAAATAGTCGAAGTATACGGAAAGATAAAAAAAGCTTACGAAGATCCAAAGGTATATCAACCGAATAAAGATACCGAGGGACCTTTAAAACACGACGATACACCTCAAAAAGAATTTAAACGACAATCAGTTGATCCTAAAAAAGTGGACATCCCGGAAACAAAAGAACAGAAGTTGCCTCCACCCAAATACCCAGATAACAAGAAACGGAATCCTTCACCTGCTGGTGGTTGGAAAGTAAAAGATATTCCAAAATACGACGAACGAGAATTCAATTTCTTTGAGGACGGTGTTAATTCACTGCCATTAATTTATCAGATGGAAACCAAAATGACTTCTGTTTTAGATAATATCAGAAAAGATCGAAAAGTTTCTGATTATGGTGGCAGAGGAATTGGAAGACGAATAAAAATCGCTTCTTCTCAAAAAGGTAGGTATGTATCGTATAGGAGACCCATTAACCGACCCAAAACCATAGCTCTAGATGCAACCATAAGGAATTATTTAAAAAACACGATATACAACCAGACAGATATTGAATTTCCAATTAAATTTGACAAATACGACTTAATGGATAAAATTTACGAGTATCGAGCTCCCTTAGTGCTTTTCTTTGTTCTCGATAGCTCAGCTTCAATGTATTATGTAATAAAACAAATGACAGATGTTATTCTTTCTCTCCAACGAGAAGGTTATAGAAAAAAGGATAAGTTAAGTTTAATTATTTTTAGAGCAAAAGAAGCAGTTGTTCTTCAAAAACCTACTGTCTACTTTAAATCTGCTGTAAACAAACTCAAAAAAGTCAAAGGAAAATCGTATACTCCTATGGCCGCAGCTTTGACAAAATGCCTAAAATTAATCGACGCTGAAAAACTAAGAAATAGAAACATAATTCCGGTCGTTTTCGTCTGTAGCGATTTAGGAGCAAACATATCCTACAAAAATCCTGAGTTAATCGCTCAAGTTCAATCAGATTACACTTTAATCGTTAACGAATTAAAAGCTTTAACGAAACAACTATCTAAGAAAGGAGCGCATATGGTGGTGTTAGAACCAAAGAAGTCCTATGCGACAAGAAATTTAGGGGTTAATTTTTTTGCTGCGAATGAAATCAAACAGAACTTTAAAAAATATGGAAACGCTGAAGTATTCCAATTCGATCGTGTAAATCCCAAAAACTTAATTCTCGAACTGAAAAAAATACTTTAAGATCATAACTAACTTCTTAAAGTTCTTATATTATTATTATTTAATTAATGAATAATAAAGAAAAAACTGTCTTAGTCGCTGGATTTAACACGAGACCGCTAGTATATTCTTTAAATAGAGCAGGATATGATGTGTATGCAGTAGATTTCTTCGGTGATCTTGATCTCTATCCATTTGTTAAAGACTGTTTAATTCTTACCAAAAAATTAAACGTAAACTATGATATAGCTAAAAATAATTATAGTGAATATCTCTCCCTCTTAATTTTAGAACTTTTAGACAAATATCCAGAGATAAAATATTTAATAATTGGAAGTGGTTTAGACGACGGTATAGAAGAGAGAGCTCACATTTTAAAAGATATCAATCGTAAGAAGTATAAAATTTTTAACCTGAATAACGATTTAGAAGCGATTAAAAAAAGTAGAAACACAGAATTTATTTTCAATTTATTAGTAAAATTCGGATACAATGTTCCAAGAACAATTTCCTTATACGAAGATAAGTCTAAAGTTAACAGGTTAGAATATCCCTTTATATTAAAGAAAAAAAGTGGTTCTGGTGGAACAAATGTATATAAAATACGGAAGGAATCCGATCTTACCTTTAACATTAATCTAATTAATAGAGATGGCTTTATTTCAAAGGATTGGCTGATTCAGGAATACATCGAGGGGAATCCCGTAAGTTGTACGACAATATCTAATGGAATAGAAAGCGAAGTAATTTCGGTAAATCATCAGATAATCGGAGATAATAAATATCTTAACGCTCCAAAAGAATTTATGTATTGTGGAAATGTAGTCCCTGCTAATGTATTCGCAGAAGAAAGGAACCTGATTGTTGATATTTCGTTGAAATTATCAACCAAATTAGGTTTAAAGGGAATAAACGGATTCGATTTCGTGCTGAAAAACCATTATCCATATCTAATAGAGATCAATCCCCGAATTCCCGGATCAATAAGAGCTTCTGAAGAAGCAATGAACATAAATTTATTAGATTTGCATATAAAAAGTTTTACAGAGAAGGGATGGGAATTCGTTAAAAAAACGCTGAAGAATGCGAAAATCGAAAATTTTACAACCAAGATGATTTACTTTGCACCTAAAGAAATCGATAAAAACCTATTGAATAAAATTAACGACCTGGAATATGTTCACGATAAGTCGGAACCAGTTAAAAATATTTACAAAGGCGAACCAGTATGTACTATCTTATTTAAGGCTAAATCTTCTTCTGATTCTTATTTGGGTAGTTTAAAAGTAGTAGATAAGATAAAGAAGATAATTAGATAGCCTTAAGATTATTGTTTGATAATCGCTTTGATTTTGGCAATATGACTTCTTAGGATTTTTTCGTTTCCTTCAGACACAGCGATTGCGAGAATTCTACTCTCATCTAGTTCGTGGATAATAATTGAACCGTGATCTCCTCCTATTATCGAGAATTCTAGACCCCCCTCCAATAACACTCCCGCTAAATTATAAATTGCAGAGATCATTGCAGAAATAGTTGGCTCTGGCATAGTAGACTGAACTTTAATAGGTAAACCATCTTTGGTGATAATAGCAATCACTAGAGCGTTAGGGATTGCCCTTTTTAGAGCAACAAAGATTTCTTCCTTGATAAGATCACTCGTTTCAATAATTGCTGACATTTTTATAGCAAATTTTCGAAGTGATCGTATGTAAAAATCTAACCCTTCAAGCTCAGCTAATTCCCTATCTAAATAGGCGATTAGGGCCATATAATCGGTAAGAATTGATAAAATAATTCTTTCTTTCCCAGTTATTAAAGTATAAGCGATTTTTTGGTTTAAAGAATCGTGTAACATTTTAGAAGATAAAAAAACTAAACTACTGCTCGCTGCAGAGAGTTCAGCTTTAGTCATTACTATATCCTCTTTTAACTCACTTACGATAGGTGTACCATCATGAGAGGAAATGGAGATACCTAGAAGACTTTCTTGATCGTTGATTTCTTTAATTAATAATTCTGATAATTCTTGATTTAGTAGTTCTATATTGTCTTCTTTAGACATGGAAATCTTCAAATTCTTTAAGATTTAAATATTAACATTATAGTAATAGGAATCAAATTTAAACATATAGTTTTATGAAACCCAGAAATAATGCGTATGTGATTATATTAGCAGCGGGAAAAGCGACGAGGTTGAGACCATTATCTGATCAAATTCCTAAACCTATAATCAATATTAATGGAATTCCGATGATAACCCGTATTGTTTCTAACTTTAAAAAGGCAGGTTTTAGCAAATTTATCGCATTAGTAGGGTACAAGCAGGAATTAATTAGGGCAGAACTCTTAAAAGTTCAAGATATAGAACTACAAATAATTGAGCAAGTTAAGCAGGTGGGATCAGCTGATGCCCTCATGCTTTGTCTTAACCAATTTAATAAACTCAAATCTTCAAGATTAACGTTTTTTGTGACTGCCGCGGATATTATCTTTTTCAAAAAAGAAATAAATTTAATGTTTTCATTATACCGTAATTCTAAGGCAGACATAATATTAAGCTTGATGAAATCAAAAGATAAAGACATTGCTCGTGGACACGGAAATGTGAAAGTTTCTAAGAATTCAGACATTACCGATGATTCAAATTCAAACCGGGGATTAGAAATAGTGGATATTATAGAAAAACCACGCGGGGATCAAATTTTGAGCGATTATTATTCGCTTCCATTCTATATTTTCACTCAAACGATTATTAAAAATTTAGTAGACGTTGATATTTCTATTCGTGGAGAGAAAGAGATACAAGACGCAATTAAGAAATCCATTGTGGACGGATTTCGAGTGAAAGGAATAAAAATTATTGAGCCCGATATCACAAGTGAGAATGTAGGCAGATATCACATAACTTACTTAAGTGATATAGAAAAAATGAATGAAAGATTTCGAATAAGTGAAAGTCAATTAAAATTTAAGAAGATTTTTTCTCTAAAGTAAGCTTTTTTATTCAATTTTACAACTACTATTTGAAATTAAACTATCGATTACCTTAGAATTAAAAAGCATTTAAAAAGCATTTCTTTTATTATATTTATTATAATATAAAGAAAATTCAATTTTTTTGGGATATAGAAATGACAGAAGACGATATAATTCTCGAACTACGTGAGGAACTACAAAAGGCATTGAGAAAGTTCGAGGAATATGATGTAAAATTAAAGAGCAAAGAAGAGCTTATAAGTAATTTTTCCAAATCTTTGGAACTAAAAGAAGATCAGATCAAAACAATGATAGATTCAATGAATTTAAAAGAACAGCACAACGACACGTTAAATACTTCATTACAAATAAAAAATGAGAAAATTAAAGATTTGGAAAAGAATATTAGAACTCTAAATGAAAAAATAAACTTAATGAATTCTTCTACTGTTGATAAAGATCTTATTGCTGGGAAAGAAGATGAAATAAAAGAATGGCAGAATAAAGTGGACATTTTAAAAGGAGAGTTAGAAAAACAAGAAGAAGACCTTGATTTGTTAGAGGCTGAAAACGAAAAATTAAGAAATGACCTTGCTTCGAGCTCAGATCCTCAAATCGTTGATTGGACATATGTTGAAATTCCTAAAGATTCAATTTTGAAAAAAATTCGAGAGATACTCTCTAAGGCTGTTCATAATGTAACTATTGCGGTTCCCGACATTAAAGATTTACAAGATCTGCACTTATATGAAGTACGGTCTTCTGTAAATATGAAAATTATGTGTTATATCGATCCCAGTCTTGAGGATGACGAACAACTACTTATGGAATTTGAAAGCCTGGACAATATAACTATTCGAATGTATGAAGACAAGGATAGATTTATAATGGATCGCGATGGAGAAGAACTATTATTTGCTATTATTGGAGAAGGAGTAAATAATAATTTAATAATCCACACAAGAGATGCGAAACATCAAAGATTACTACGAAGTCTCGTTATGGAAGGATGGTTACGAGCAAGAAAATTAGATTAATATAAACCCAAAACCTAATACTGAATTATATTTCGATAAAGGGTCGGCTTCTTCTTTTATAATACACAAACTGGGTTTATCATTAAGATTAGAGATTCTAGTTGTCTAAATACTTTTTAATTTAGAATTTTACTATGTTAAAAAGATATGTACACACGAAAATTATAAACCATAAATGTAAAATTAATAAGACTTAGTTTAAATTACATATGTAGACTATGAAAAAATCATCAATTTACTAAATTGGAGTGAATAGAATTTAAAATTCTCATTTTATGCGATGGAAAATACGGAGATAGAGCAGCTAAAGTTATAAAGAAAAAATTTAATGGCACTAAAATTATAACTATACAGGAGAGAAATCCGGCTGAATTTATCGATGATGTAGATTTGGGTGAACAAGTAGAAAGAGATATTGCTCATGCCGACTTATTAATAATATATGTAAGACATCCCGATGTTGTTGCAGAAATATGTTATCGTAAAAAACCCACCATATTAGCAGTTGATTTTGGCGAAGGTTTCTTAAGACAGCAAAGAGAAGATAATCCAACGATGATCATGCCATCTTCAATGTGTTGTATCACTTCTAAAACAGGCATTAACGAAATAGATGAGTATTATAGACATTTTGGTTATCCTCTTTTTGAAGTGAAATTACAAAATAGTAATGGTGAAATTCCTATTATCAGAGAAGTAAAAACAATTGTAGAAAGTCCGTGTGGAGCTACAAATGTAAGTTTAGAACATATTCGAGGTAAACCATTGACACCTGAAACAATAACCGCCTTTGGATTAAATGTTAGATATGAATGCCGTGAACCCGTTTCCATTCTATTATCGCATCGAGATATGGCAGATTCTTCCGCTTTACTACAAATGATTAGTTTACTGGATGCCTTAGAAAAAGAAGCTCCTAAACAATTTTTACAGGGAACACCTATGGGAATTTACGCTTCAAAAAGAAGAGAAGAGTATCAATGCCCGAATCCAAAGTCAGATCTGTTTGCTGAGGTTGAATAACTTGATTAAAAATCAACGTACGATCTTTGCCTCTTCTCAAAATGAGCGAATTGATTAAAGCCAACATTTTTCAACATTTTAGTTACGCTCTTAAATTCGTAAGCTACTTCTTCTGGTTTGTGAGCGTCTGAACCTAATAAAATAGGAATATCCAAATCATAAATTATTTTTATAATCTCTATACTTGGATATTGTTCCTTAACTTTTTTTCTTAAACCACTTGTATTGATTTCTACAGTAAGATCATGTTTTTTTACCAACTCAAGAGTTTCGATGACTTTTCCCATTATCATATTTTTATCTTCAATTCTTTTATCAAATTTTTTTGGTAAATCGAAGTGGGTGACAATATCTAATTCAAATGTGGGTGATTTAATCATAACTTGCAAAGAATCATAGTATTCTATAAAGATTTCATCGTTACCATCATATTCTTTATATTTATTTAAGAAACGCCCATCGTCGAAAGCAAATACACCCGCTTTACCAAAAAGGACATGGACAGACCCTAAAATGAAATCTAATTTATTTAGATAGCCTTTTAAATGTTTGTTGAGCATGTGATCTTGATGTTTGAAGAAGTCAATCTCGAAAGCAGTTCTTATATGTATTTGATTCAAATATTTCTCTTTTAGGTCGTCTAATTGAAGGATATAGCTCTCCAAATTATTTGTGGGCATCGCATAACCTTCATACGGTATATCTTCAAGAGATGGAATTTCAGAACTTAAATATTCATAAGGAAAATGATCGCTAACTCCTATGACATTTAGATCGAGTTCAATAGCCCTTTTAACATAATCTTCGATGGTACCAATAGCATGCTTACAAAGCGAGTTATGAGTATGCCAATCTTCAAATTGCATTTTGAAACGAGGTTAATTTTAATAGTATTATTCTAATATTTGATATAATTAATTTAGTTAGATAAGATTTTTGATGAAATGCTACTAAAGCTTTTCACGAACCTTATTAAGAAGAAGAATTTAACGAGATCAAAGAAATGATTAATTTTTATTTTTTAATTACGATAAATATCAAACATTATTTTATTCATAAGGCATAATTTTTTAAGAGCGAAAAAGAATTAAGATACTTACTACAAGCAATGGGTGAGAATTATTTGAGTAGTATAAAAAAATCAAATTTAAATATTAATGAGTTATTCAAATCAGAAGAAAAGCTTACTTTTTTAGTTGGAGCAGGAGCTTCAGTAGATTCTCCATCTCAACTCCCATCAGCTAGTAATGCGATGAGGGCACTTATTAAATTCTTCTGTTCTAAATCTGAGGTTGAAAAAATATTAAGTATTCAAGGTTTAAGCTTTGAAGCATTAGTAAGAATATTACATAATTCGCTCAATGGTGATTTTGAGTTTTTGGATTTCTATTTGGAAAGCGATAAACCAAATATTGAGCACTTTTTTCTAGCAGATATGATAAAGAAAGGACATTACTTAGCAACTACAAACTTTGATTTCTTAATTGAACATGCTTTACTTCAAACTCAATATCCAAAAAAAAAAATAATCCCCGTTATTACTGAAAAAGATTACCAAAGGTTCAGTGATCCTGAAAAGTTGTATAAAAACAAAAGAATTCCGATTTACAAACTTCACAGCTCTCCTAAAAATATTATCACTGGAGAGAATACCCGTACTTCTTTTAATAATACCTTAAAGCTAATTGGATCGAACCACGATAAAAAAAATATCATTCAGTTAGAGCCGTTCAAAGCTCAAATGTTAGAACGTATTTCAAATGAACGTACACTGATGATAATTGGGTACTCAGCTAAAAATGATTACGATCTTATTTCTACTCTTAAAACTATGAATAGACTTAAAAACTTGGTATGGATTAATCACACATCCAATAGTAAAATAAAAGGAGACCTCTACGAATACAACAAACCCGAGAGTAGGGATCTAAGCAATTCGGGTGATTTAGATCAACATCTTCTGGAAATTAAAAGATTAAATGAATCTATTAATGTATTCCGATTAAATATTAATACTCCTAAATTTCTTGAGAAACTTTTGGCTAAAAAAGAGGAAATCAGTAAGGAAAAATTTGAATTGAATTTAGCTGATTGGCTCAAAGCTAAAATTAAAGAGCCATCTGATTTAACCAAACTATTTATATCTAATAAGATTTATTTTGAAACTATGAATTATAGCGATGCTCTCAGGTGTTTGGAGGGCATGTATATGGCTAAATCTGAAGATAGTCACTGGAAAGCAATATCTCTAATGGAAATGGGGATCATTAACTATGAACAATCAAATTACGTGGACGCATTAGATTCGTTACACAAATCTTTACAAGTTCAAATCAAATCAAAATCAATGCCAGAACGAGCGTTGATTTTTAAATATATTGGTCTTGTGCATCACAAACTGAGAAAATATTCAGATGCAATAAAGAATTTTAATTTAGCACTGAAAGAACTTGAAAAAATCAAAGATCTCAATCAAAAGTCGGAAATTTACAACAATCTAAGCGTCGTTTACCAAGAACAACATAAATATGAAGACGCCCTGATGTATTTAGAATCTGCAATAAAAATTAATGGGAAATTTGAAAATCTTAGTAAGAAAGCGTTAAATTTGAAACTTAAGGGGAAAATCTATTCTTCGAAAAAAAATTTTAGCGAAGCTTTAAAACAACTTCAAGCGGCGTTAAAAATCTCTGAGCAATTAGAGGATCTCGAACAAAAAGCAGAAATTTTGAATATAATTGGACGAACCACTCATGAAATTGGAGATTCTCTTACGGGGCTGGAGAAATGTAATGAATCACTTAATATTTACAATCTATTGGGGGGAATTGAAGGAAAGTTGGACGCCTTAAACTCTATAGGAATTATTTATAGAGATCAATGGAATTACCCTAAAGCATTTGATTACTTTGAAGAAGGTTTTCAAATAGCCGAGAATTTAGGAAATGTCAAATTAAAAGCTAGATTTTCGCGCCAAATAGGGATGATTTTTCAAAATCAGAATAAATATTTTGATTCACTAAAATGGTTTGAAGATTCCTTAAATTTTTATATCCAGATTGGAGAAATTAGAGGAGAAGTTGATGTTCTTATAAATATGGGGTTAATATACAAGGAACAAAAAGCTTATTTAAAAGCGCTTAAGAATTTTAAGAACGCTCTGGAAATATATGATCAACTAGAAGATTTAAATAGTAAAGCTTCCACCTTAATAACTCTTGGACAGATTTATCTCGATCAAAGAAAATTCTCAGAAGCATTTGAAAACTTTCAGGAAGCTCTTCAGCTTTACGGGATAACTGATAATCCTGAAGGAACAGCTGAGACTTTAAAAAATATAGGGAATTTCTATGCTGAACAAGCTAATTTTCACGAAGCACTAAGCAGATATAAAGATGCGCTAGAAATTGTTAAAGACATTGGAAAAGCAGAAAAAAAAGCTGATATTCTTAACATGATGGGATTAATTTTTCAAGATCAAGGCGATTATCCTCAAGCTAAACAAAAGCTCGAAGAAGCATTAAATCTTTATAGAAAACAGAGTGATATGGAAGGACAAATTGAAAGTCTTCATTTAATTGGAATAAATTATCATTATGTGGGAGAAAATGACTTAGCCTTAAAGAAGTTTGAAGAAGCTATAAAAATAGCTGAACAAATCGGTAACTTACATAAGAAAGTAATGTGTTTAAATATAACCGGTAAGATTTTTCGTGAGCAATGGGATTTAATAGAAGCTTTAAGACGTTACGAAGAAGCATTGTTAATTGCAGAACAATTAGGACATTTAGAAGAACAAGTGGAAATTCTTAGTGTTATAGGAGAAATATATCAAGCTCAGAAGCATTATCCCGAAGCGGTAAGAAGATATAACGAAGCAATATATGTTACAGAAAGTTTGGGGGCCCTAGAAATTAAAGCCGATATCTTTACGAGCATAGGGGATATCTATTACGACGAGGACAACTATCTTGAAGCGCTACAACTATACGAAAAAGCATTAAATATCGACGAACAACTTGGAAATATGAAGGGAAAGGCGCATAGACTACTTTGCATCGGAAAAATATTCCTTATCCGTAAAAAATACAAAGAGACATTGGATAGATACAAAGAAGCTCTAGAAATTGAAGAACAACTGGGTAATC
Source organism: Promethearchaeota archaeon (assembly GCA_004375715.1). GTDB lineage: Archaea > Asgardarchaeota > Lokiarchaeia > Sigyniarchaeales > SOKP01 > SOKP01. The sequence goes on from SOKP01000301.1 coordinate 10,774, forward strand.
TCACAAACCAAGCGATTATTATACGAATGATTGGAGATATTTTTAAGGATCAAGAGCATTTTCAAGAAGCATTAACTTGGTATGAAGATGCATACAGGCTTTTTGATGAAATTGAAAACTTAGAAGGAAATGCAGATTGTTTTGAGAGTATTGGATTAATTTATCAAGAACTTGGTAATTATTCTGAAGCTCTAAGGTGGAACAACGAAGCACTTAAAGTGTCTCAACAAATTTATGACGAAGAGAGGAAAGCTCGAATTCTATGTAGAATAGGAGTTCTATTTCATAAACAGGGTGTGTATAAAGATGCGTTTAAGCGTTATAATATCGCCCTTGAGATATTTGATCAAGTAGGAGATTTAATAGGGAAGACATATTGTTTAAATAAAGTTGGCCTTATTTACCAGGATAGAGGAGATTATACAGAAGCACTTAAATGGTACGACCGAGGAACAAAACTTTTTAAAGTATTAGGACCTTCAGATGCAAGAGCAGAGAATTTATATAATACAGCAATGATCTATAGAGATCAAGGGCTGTATCTTGATGCTTTGAAAAGCTTTGAAGAATCTCTCAATCTTGATGATAAGCTAAAAAATTTCACTAGAAAAGCAGAAAGCCTTTATAACATCGGATTAATTTATCTTGACGAGGGTAATTATCCGGTAGCATTAAAACGCTTTGAAGAAGCTAATCAAATAGCTGAAAAAAGCGAAGATAGGCAATCTAATGGTAAATACTTAAATAATATCGGTTTAGCATTCCTTTATCAAGGAAAATACACAGAAGCGTGGAAAAAATGCACCCAAGCGCTTGAAATTTACAAAGATCTTGAAGATAATGTAGGAATAGCGGAATCACAATACAAGTTAGGACTGGTATACCTAGAACAAAAGTCTTACTCTGAAGCATTGAAAAATCATCAAGATGCGTTAAATACTCTGATCAAAACTGGCTCTGAAAAATTATCAATCGTGAAAGTTCTTAAAAGCAACATAAAAATGATCAAAGCTAAAGTGAAGTAATACTAAAATTACTTTTTTTTAATTTATTATATGGTTATTTTAATTTCTTCGTGAGAAGATTTTTTTATCTTCACGAACAACCATGGTAAAATCTTATCATAAATTACATAAAGATAAGGTGCTCCTTGATTCAACATAAACAGAACATTATATAATAGAAATAAAATGCCTGTAGGGCGAATTCCAAAAATTAAAAGAGGTAATTCCATGAAAAAAGCTCCAATACAACCTACAATGAAAACATATAGAATTGTTTTTGGTTTTCTACTTCCAAATTTTTTTGTTCCATAAATTAGAGACAGAAATAAATACCCAACTAATAAATTGATGCTCCAAGCAATCATTTGAGTATCCATATAGCGAATAGATTTCACTTGAGTGTCATTTAAGGGAATTAAAAGCGAAGAGAGAGGAATTAGCATCCAAAAAGTGAAGAACAATGATGTAACTATTATTATCTCCTTGACATTTCTCTTAAAAAAATTTTCAAACATTATCCACAACCATCCGAAAGCAAACATTGCATAAGAAAATGTCATCATAAAATCTGCACCAAATTTAACCCAAAAATAATCTCCTAAAGGACGAGGCATATAGATTCCTCCAATCCAATATTCTCTAATATAAGTACCCGCAGGATAATTAGGACCCGCAGGCAAGTTAAACCAGACAATGCAATCAATAAAATACAATATAAATCCTGTAAAGATGCCAAATTTTAATGGATTCCATTTTTTATATTTAATCATGATGGCAATCCAAATTGTAAGAAAAATGCTATCAATAAATATGTAATCGTACTCAAAATCTCTAATGGCTTGGTTGAACGACTCAAATAGATTATGAAGCAAAATTTTTACACTTTCAATTAAAATTTTAGTAAGAAAATATTAGTTCTAAAAGGATATAAAGCTTTTTGAAAATAGTAAGATCAATAATATAGTTAGAATTAGGATTGTCCGTTTACGCTTATGTTAAAACTCCAAAGAAATTTAAGGCCGATTACTATTCATATGGCTCCTAATAAAACGAACTACTTCGCTTGCTGGTTTAATTACACCATAATGACCTTCGCATAAAATGTCCGCGTTTAAATCCACCAGCTTTTGCATTGATTTTTGATAATCATTAAGATTAGATCCAAATGATTTATAGAAAGGTCCATGGATATCTTGCCCGAAAAGAATTTTGATATTATTAGCTTCAATTAGAACAGATATAGATCCTGGTGTGTGACCCGGAGTATGAATACACTGGAATTCATATTGACCTAATTGAATTTTCTCCAATTCTCCTTTCAATCTTCTTTCTAATCTCACTGGTTTATATTCTACTCCATACCAAGAGGCTGCTGTTTTACTATCATGACCACTTTCTTCAATAGCATCTGCATCTAAATCGTGAGCGTAGAATTTTACTTGGTTATTCATTTTTTTCAAGTCTGAACAAGCTGCAGTGTGATCTATATGAAAATGAG
>SOKP01000308.1 GCA_004375715.1 Promethearchaeota archaeon
TCATCTAAAGGCGTCCCAATCATTTTTTCGATTTCTATTCGTTCAAGAGTAGGGATTTTGTATTTTTTAAGAGCATAATTAAATGAATTTACGATTCCCTCTCTGTTATTAATCAGTGTATTATCTAAATCGAAACTTAATAGAATTTTGTGATCCTTGATGGTTTCATTCATGAACTCTACTCCTTTCTAAAAAATTATCCAAGGTTTATGAAAATAAAAGAAAGAAAAAAATAAATTAATTTGGTATAAACTACAAAATCGTTAGCAAGGGATCACCTAGAATCGTCATACCCATTGAATTCTGATGACTAAACCAAGGACCATAAGGTCCATAGTTTGGATCTCTAAACCATGTTTTTAGTGCATCACCGAATATTTTTCCAATTTTCAATTCATCATAAAAACTTTGGTACATATTCATCCCTCCCGTTTTTGTGCTTCCGACTACTACTAATGACGAATTTGAAAATAAATATTGCGTTCCAAGATTGTTTGAAGATGTAAAATCACACGCAGAACATGCAAATAAGTTATAGAATAGTGGAGCTGTATTAGTATTAAGGATATTTACGTAATTTACATATCCCTCTGAAGGTGGGTTTCCGATACCAAAATAATGATCTTGTTGGGTGGAGTGTACTAATATATGTACAAATTCGTAATTTTGAGTTAAATTATTTAAGTAGTTTGTAGGAGTGGTTGTTGAATTATCCCAGTAACAATCAATATCTGTATAAGCAGTAAAATTGCTTAAATATTCGTCATACCATTGTGACCAACTATCGTCAATATAGAGTAATGCTTTATGAGGACGAGTAAGTGTACTTATTCTATAGGCATGGTTTCTAGCAAAATAGTCTTTATATGCTTGAGTATGGTTTAAATTATTCAATGAAGAGGGATTTATCCTTCCTATCCAGATTTCTGGATACATATCCCCAGTTCCATTACTATGACTCTCTGGCATGCCATATGGAGGAAAAAGATCATCCCATTGTCCATCAAGATCCATTAAATAGAAGTCACTAGCATATTGTCCCCAAATGTCGACTATAGCATGTGGAATATTACCGATTAAGACAGCTCCTTCTAAACCAAGAGGATAAGCATTAGTCAAGTTTTGTTTTAATATTGCTACATTACTTGATGTCCAATTGATTATCTGAGTATCATATCCTTGAGTATTTACATCAGTCTCATATTGTTGTATCTCAGAAGTCAATCCATTGTAAATCGATGAATCAATATAAATATAAACTAATCCCTTAGAAGGAGGAGGGTGTGATGGTTGCTTAAAATACGGCAATATAATGGTTAGAGAAATAGCTACAGCGATTAATAGTGGAATAATGATTAGTATTGCTTTTAATTGCTTTTTCATTTTAAAAACCCAAAAAAATCTTTTAATTTGAAAGTGTTATATCCCAAAAGATCATACTTTACCATACTGATAAACAATCATATGATAATATAATCTTATAAATAGAATAATCAATGAACTATTTATTTATATTGTTTCAAGTAATATAGAATTGAAGAAACTAATTAGTAATACAATCTATATCCTTTAAAGAACCTTAAGAGATAGCCAATTTCTTCAGAACCGGTTATTATTCTTTGAATATCGTACGGAAAATTTTCAAATTCAACCTCTTTCCCATCAGAAACCCATTCAATAATAATTTCCACTAGTTCTTTGTATTTGTTTACCGTATTTCCTTTTATGTCGATTTCAGAAAGTATTTTGAGTGCTTTTTTGGTGTTTCCGTTTAGAATAGATGAAATGGCGGCCATAACGTATGATTGTACTATATGAGAGCTTCCGATTTTTTTTAAATTGGCAGCTTTGTAATAATATCTATAAACATTTTTTAACATTTCATTGACCAGAAACTCCTTAGCCGTATCCAATTGTTGATAAAATTTGATACTTTCCATAATTAAGGTAGCTGCTGTGTAGAATTGTTTATTTTTTAACCCTTCTTTTGCGATAATGTTTAAACCTCGAACAATTTGATTGAAAATGCCAAATTTATTGTATTCCAGTTTACCTTCAACTGCAATATCGTAGGCATTTAAATAGCTCTCAGTTGAATCATTCACATTCTTTTCTTTCCAATAGGAATCTCCAGCTTTAACATAATGCTTGTAAGTCATTTCTAAATTGTTTAATTCTCTAAATATTACGGCGGCGTTGAAGAAATTTATAGCGGCTTCATTAAATTCGTCAATCCCTTCACTATAATTCCCTGCTAACACAAAACAAGAAGCCGATTCGATAAGATTGTTATTAATCTCTTGGTAGCATAAAGCAGCGCCTCGATAGTATCGAGCAATTTTATTGTAGTTTTCTTCACATTTTTCTAATCTTTCAGCTAAGTTTATATAAGCACCAGCTTCCTTTTTAGAGTAAAAAACAAACTGTTCTTCATCATCGATAAGGTGATAAAGAGATTTTAAAACTTGTGCTATCTGAGATATCCCCAGATTATCGTTTTTTTCTTCAAAAGTTTGAAAAAGCGTGGAGAAAAATTCGATACCATCATAGATTATACTGTTCGATTTTTCAATTTCATCTAGTTCTTGATAACATTTTGATATTTGCTTATAAGAATACGAGAGCAGTTCAAAGTAGTGGTATTCTTTTGCGATTTTAATGACATTGAGATAATATTTTATTGCGTTTTTATGATCCGACACTTTTGTCTTGTAGAGTCCAGCTATGTTTTCGTAGTTTTGAGCGAGTTTTCTAGTTTCGTTAAATTCTAAAAGTAATTTACTTTCTCGCTTCAGATAATCTATGCTTCCTAAGATATTCTTTTTATAAGATTTAGGTTCCTCTAATTTTTCGTAAAGTTCTGCAATTCGTATGAAAATCTCGGCTACTTCATGAAGTTTTCCTTGCAATTTAAATGAGTTTACTTCTTTATTCCAGTATTTGATAGTTAGCTTGTATAACTTAACAGAATGAAAAGAAACAAGTCCTTCTAATAATTCCGCTATTGAGATAAGAAATTCTCCAGCTTCAAAAAATTCTCCAGATTCAGAGATTTCATTAGCTGTTATAATAGAATCGTTAATAATTTTTTGACTTTGGTGTGATTTTTCTTTTTCGTCTTCAAGCGTATTAATTTCCATTAATAAATCTCTAACTTTCTTAAGATAATCGCCATAATCGCTAAATGAATCCTCTTGAAGAATCTGAGATCAACCCTTTAAATAAAACTCTAATTTATGCAATAAAATTAAAAGACACATAAAAATAATGGTTTTTACCATTATAAAAAAATCGAAATTCTTTACTTACAAAAACAAATTATTTTGACTCAAACACCAAATTTAGACAGTTTGGGTATAGTAAAATTGCACCGGATAAATTCTCAAAACTTATCTATTTCTTGAATTAATTTTAAATAGGTAGATGGTTTTATTTAAACTAGTAAAATTATCATTAAAGGTTATCATTATTCGACAAATAGCAGATCTTTTAGAAACTGGAATTGTAGAAACTATTACTCCCGAACGAGAAATGACAGTTGGAGATTTACTCAAAGAACTAAATCTCGAAGGAAAATACTTTGGGATTCTTGTTGATGGAAAAAAGGCTGATGAAGAAACAATTATCGACAAGAACTCGTCCATAACTATATTGCCCCATATAGCGGGAGGCTAAATTAAAATTTTTTTATCTTCTCTTTATTAAAA
>SOKP01000267.1 GCA_004375715.1 Promethearchaeota archaeon
CCTGAAGTTCCAAATATATTTGATGTCATAATTTCATCTTTGCCTTAAAAATTTCCCATATTTATTCCCATAGAACTTCCCTTATATGTAGAACTTGCCCACAACGACATTCAGTTGGAAAAGATCGATAGTTTTACATATAAATTTGGATCAAACTCTTTAAAATATAGTTTTGGTTTCGAAATTTCTGAATTAAGAACAGATACCGGTCTCGTGCTTGCCGGGGACGCTTTTAGCTTTAATCCAAGCGAGAATTTAATCATGCTTACCAATGAACATTCCGGTTTGTTATACGCAGACATTATCTATCAAGCCTTTGAGTGGGATATCGATTATATCTCCACTTTAGAGCCAATTACTATGACTTTTAGCGAAGACTTTATCAGTCAATACACTAAATACCTCGAAATCGAAATTCAATACAACAAAATCCCTGGTTTCGAATTAACCAGCGTAGATCACACTTCGGGTAATTTAGTTATGACGCAAGAAGAAAAAGGAGCAGAGTTATTAAATGTGTTCCTTTACAATTACCGAACAGAGAGATACGACCTTGTAGACTTCGTAACTTACGATAATTTTGGTGGTAGTGCTAACTTCGTGCCCTCGTTCTCGTACGTAATCGACCGTAACTTCGTTACTTTTGAAGATTACTTTAAAGACACCGGTGGTGCGTTTGACATTAATTTTGTGTTAACAATACATGAAAATTTCGAAAGCTTTTTTAGCTCAGAATTAAGCTTCGACATCGACGAAATTAACGCTAAAATTTATCACAGCCCTCCAAGTTCAGAACAATTTATAAATCCTAAGGTAGTTTTCGACGTAGATTTATCCCAATATTATTCAGATAACAATTTACATTTAGACGACATTACTATCGATTTTGATTACATTTCTGATGTTTTTACTTCCGATTTAAGCCTTTTCTCTCAACATGCCCTTATTAACGAAAATTTTGCTTTTACTGTTTTAAACAAGTTTTTAGAGTACGAAAACCTAGAATTAGAAGACGATTCAATAACTTTTACAAAACAAGAATTAGAAAACTTTTTAGTTCACGACTTAGAAAACGATCGCTACTTTATCCGTATTAAAATAGGTTACGAGTGGAGTTGCGTATTTGAGGCGAGTTTTGGTTCTGCAATAGACGTTTCTTTAATGCTCCAACTACTAAAATACGATTTAGAAGCAAGGTACACCTATTTCGAGACTACTCGAATTTCTTCGTTTGAAAGTTCAACTCCAGTGGGTTTAGTAGCTATACAAGCACCAAATTACGTTGAAACTGATATCGGTATTAACGTGCTAGCTGGCGACGCTCAAGTAGATATCGGAATTAACTCTGGATTTTTACGAAATTTCGACACGAAACAAAGGCTTATGGTCCGCCAAGATTTGTATTTTAACTTCCCAGACAGTCAACTAAGTCCTATTCCAATAATAATTGATAGAGCCTACACAGACGTTATCCTAAGGTTTAAGAACCCCGTCGGATATTTAAAAACCCCTCGGGGATTATATTTAAACAACAGCAAGAAATTCGTTTTTATTGCCGATTTTGAGGTTGCCTCAGTCGCTTTAAGTTGGCACGACGGAGTTCAAGAACACGCAATAGGAGCTATGCAACCTAAAGCCTTCCAACCAAACGAGTTCGAATATTTATGGAACGCGATAGATATAGACACTGGAGCAAGTTCGGGAGATTTAATTGAAGTGATAATAAGGTTAACCGATATTTTAGATAATACGAATGAGTATCATTATTATTACGAAGCTGACTTCTTAATCCCCACTCCTTCAGTGAGCTTAGGGGACGGTGCTCAAGATTTTACTTCAGAGTACGCAAATCCATTCACTAGCGTTAATTTCGATAGTAACGAACCAACTAATTCTGAACTTTGGAACGAGCCTTTGACTTCATACGATCCTGCTTATATGACTCATTTAGATTACCCAGATAATTATGGTAACCAATGGACCATGATTCCAACGCTAAACATATTTAACGGCTTTCCAACTCAAACAATTCCAGAATTATGGAGCGATTGGAGTCTTAGTTCTAACCCTAGTTACACATCTTCGAATTTTGGCAGTGGTACTCTTTCTTCAGATCTAAACTTTGGATCACAAAACAGCGTCCCTGGCGGCTTTACCCTAAATAATGGTACCTTGGATTCTTCAGGAGACTTAAACAACGTAGGAGATACTTTTTCTACATTTACTTCGAGCGAATATCCAGGTGGCGATCCCGACTATTCACAAAAATGGAACGAAGATTTCGATACGGAAGAATCTTATATGACGCAATCAGATTTACCAGACGGTTACGACAATTCATATTCGATGAATCCGCTTAACATGAACGTTAATTTCCCAAATGAAAACATTCAAGAAGATTGGTCCGGATGGCAAGCTCCACAATACAATCCTACCTATACGATTACTACTTGGGGCGATGGCACATTTTCGTCGGTATACAATTCAGGAACGTCGTGGGATGTTCCTAGTCAATCTGATTTTGGAATGACAAAGGGTACCTTAGATTACGGAGATCTCAATTCAGCCGATGGGGTAGATAAAGTCACCGTGACCTCTAACGCGATCGATTTTAACACAGAGGTTGAAACATGGAACGCAGATTTATCCTCAGATCAAACCTATTACGATTACAACGCATACCCCGACGATTATTCCGATACCTTGACGTGGAATCCATTGTATATGGAAAACCGCAACCCAGAGGATTTGAACAACGCGGTTGATTACAACAATTGGGCAAACACCTACACTTCGTCGTACACGGATACGACCTGGGGTAGCGGTAGTTATACTTCTTCACCGAAAGATCAATACGTACAATCGACAGATGACTCCTATAGTAGTCTTGGAAGTGGGGATATTTCTTCAATGGAATCGGACGGCGGATCGGTGGCGAGATTTGATCGATCAGGAATTAGCGATAACAACGGATATGGAACTTCTGTTTCTATTGCTAATACTCACGGACTATGGCTCGATAATTACGGTACTGGTGGGGCTGACGCGAGAACTTACGGTACTAGCGACTGGAACGTAAACACGGGTGGTGGTTATTCTGGATACGTCGATTTTCACAATAACGGTTTCACAAATACTTACGTGGGATGGTCCATAACGTTCTACGTGGATACTGATTGGAACGATTATAGCGCTAATTACAATTTTCTTGATATGGACATCAATATTTACGAACAGGCGTATCGGATTTACGGAAGGGAAGGTACGTACGACGGCGTGTGGTACGAGGTGTACAATAGAAACGATGGCGAATGGGAGACTCTTTCTGGGGTAGAGACTGGAAATCACGATACTTCTGGAACTCGTACAAGAGATTTAACGACCTCAAGTACCTATGTAAGTGCTACGTACGACGAATCGAATTTTGAGGATACTATTGCAAATTACGTAAACGCGGCTGACGGTAAAATGCGGTTTAAGATGTACGTAAGAGCGCTCACCACAGATACACAGGTATTTTTGAATTGGGTCGTAAAAACGAAAGCGGTATTACAACAGTGGAGGGTTAAAATGGACTGGGAACCCAAATACGCTTACGCGAACTTTAACTTCGAAAGTGGGTTAGTTAATGGAGTTAACGATTATTACCTTTTCTTTGAAGGATACGCAGACGCTAACTCGTTGGCTACTCTTCAAAAGAAGGTAAGCGGTAGTTGGAGCAACGTTTACTGGTTGACCACTGGTTGGGGAGGCGTAACCTATTATAACCTCGACAATGTTCAAGATTTACGGATTAATTTCGGGTATTGGGACGCAAGTTCTGATGTCGATAATATATACATCGATTACTTGTACATAATACCGAAAAACCCCAGTGGTTATACCAGGTCTTATTTGGATAAGGATATAAAGGACATTTTCCTCGATCGGTACGATGGTTACGAAAGTTTGGGCGAAGTAAGTACGAGAATTCTTGATACTCTTGTGAAGGTAAAAGAGATACAAGTAAACGAAGATCACACTAGTATGATAGTTAATTGGGAGCATCGCGGTTCGAATGAGAGTGGAGGCAGTTCCCAAGTGTACGTAAACGACGTTCCCGTAGGAACTAATCGCGGTACATCAAGCCAATCGTACGTGGCAGTGGAGGAGACAATTACGGATATTAAAGCGGGCGATTTGATTCAAATATACGCTTGCACTTGGACTCCTGGTCCATTCAGCGACTTTTACGTAAGAAACATGGGCGTTAGCGAGTACACGAATGAGTACTACGTAACGTTCTCGTTTAACTACGAATTTACAACGGTTGATAGCAACATGATCGATTACGCTTACTTCTATTTAGACGGAACTCCTTACGCGCTTTCTAAAAATAGTGGTCCGCAGAGTTTTGAACAAAGCTTTACGTTCGATTCTACGTTTCGAGACGGTGCTAACACGGGATTTAACGTCGAGTTCGTTATACAAAACGGAGATCTCGACTTTTCCAACATGGAGTACGATATTAATTTCGTGCCATTTACCGGTCAAGGAGGTAGTTATCTTAACGAACAAAACGTAGAAGTTGATTGCGGTGGAACGTTAACGAATCAAGAACGAGAAACCGCACAGTTGTATCTGGACGTTTCTTACGATTTTGACAACTACATTGACGCATTGAATTGGGTAAATACTAATGGAAGAACCAATAAGTTCGAAATCGTGTACAAGGTAAAAAAACAAGGTGATGCTACTTGGTACGAAAGCGTGTATGGTACGAGTACCTCGACAGCTACAACTAGGCGTTTTGACATACGGTCGTTGATTGGAAACGCAATATTTGAAGATATCAAGGTTGAAATTCTGGTTAACGGCGATCAGTGCGATCTCACGATATCAGACGTGTCTTTGATAAAACGATCGATATCGTTCCCTGCGGAAGTAGACTTTACAATAGATTGCAACATTGATATTACTGATAAAGCTCAAGATTTAATAAAATTATACTATACTTATAGAATGGGTGACGATTACCAAAGTGGTACGTATTATAGCGACTTTTTTGAAATATACATCAAACAACAAGTAGCTCCTTACAATTGGATAATGTTCGAAGAAGACGTAGTGTCAGATTGGGACAGTGACGTTTTAGTGATCTCTAGCGATTATTACGACGCGAGCGGAAACATCGAGTTCAGAGTGGTTTCGAACAATTATTACGATATTTTCGATGTAGAATTTGATGTGTTTAAGGTAGAACATCAATGGACCTACATATCCGGTGACGTGAACGCCGACGTAACTAAAACAATAACCGATAGTTTCTTAAATCGTTACGACGGTTACGGTAATTATAAAAAACTATACGATGTAACCGTTGAGTTCGATTACACTTTCACCAACGGCGGAGATTTAGCCAAGTTTTACATCGATAGTACGGAGTATGTCCTTACAAAAGATGGGGCTCCTCACCTCTTTTCGCAAACATTCGAGTTCGATTCAGCGAGTAGAAGCGGCTTTGATGTAAAATTCGAAATTTCTAACGGTTTGTTAGAGCTAAGCAATATGGATTACGACGCGACGTTCAAAAGTATCAATACTTCCGATCACATCGTACTACAACAAGATTTTAAAGTTGATTATCCAGAGGGCGGACTTACTCAATTCGAAAAAGACAACGGCATCTGGTCGATTAGGACCGCTTACGATTTTAATAGTTTCAGCGATGGTAAAACGTATTACAACAACTACGGTCGAACGAACGAGTTAGAGATCGTGTTTAACATTGAAGCGGATGGTGCTTGGTACAACGAAGCTTACGTGTATTCTACCAGCACTTCGGAGGCCAGAGAAGAGATTTTCGACGTCACTCTATTTATGGAAAATTATCCAGGTGGTAGTCTTAACTCGTTCGAAGATTTCGAAGTTGAATACGTGTTAATAGGAGATCAAAGACAATTAACAGTGACCGATTTATCGCTGTACGATTATAAAGCTGATGGTCCTGCGGTATTAGACACAGAATGCACGATTAGATTAGACGCTGTAACTATTGAAGATTCTTTTGATAACGTTGAATTACAATACGCCTACAAAACCGACGGTTCACAAATCGTAAATCTTTGGTTATGGAACTATAACTTAGGAGGTTCAGGTGATTGGGAATTAATTGACAATAGCGTATACAATTCTTTCGCTACACAATATTATCCAATACCAATATCTTCCGATTATATTAACGCGAGTTACGATGTTAAATTTAAATTTGACGGAACGAGCAGTACCAACACATTTAGTTTCTATTTAGATCAATTTACCATAGATTACTCGTATACCAGAACTGCAGGCTATATTTACGCCGATGTAACCAAGAACATAAACGATGATTTCTTAAACTGGTACGACGGCTACGCTAATTATAAAAAGTTGTATGACGTTACTATAGAGTTCGATTATAAATTTACTACCTCCAATCTTGCTTACTCAGATTTCGCAGAATTTAGCATAGAGACTTCAGAAGGTTCGTTTACTTCGAATCCATTGACTAAAGACAACACTTGGTATTACGACCAACAATTTTCGTTTGAGTTCGACTCAGCCAGTAGAGACGATTTCGATGTTAAATTTGAGATTTCTAACGGTGAACTATTACTTGATAACATGGAATACACTGTCCGATTTAAATGTATAGACGATCCTTCTGGAAATATTATCCTTCAACAAACTTTCGAACTCGATTATCCTTACGAATTCCAGCCTACATCCGAACCTATATTTGTAAATATTGATTACGAACTTGATGTTATCGTCGACGGAATTACTTATCACAATACATTTGGAAATACCGACAAATTCGAAATTAGATACGCCGTTAAATCGAGAGGGGTTTGGTACGAAGAAGTATATTCTACGAGCAGTATCGAAAGTAGATATGAAAAAATATTCGACCTGACTCAAATTCTAATTGACAATCAACTAGATTACATCGAAGATGTTAAGGTAACCTTTGCAATTATTGGAGATAGTACCAATTTAACTGTTCACTCTGTTTCAATAAAACATAATTCGCTTCCAGAAGAATATTACAGGATTGTCGATTTAGATTCAGGACAAGTTTCTTCGTGGACTAAGTTTGATTCGAGTTCTATAACTCAGTTAAGCGACTTTGGGGTTTTACCTAGCAAATTTACTTTAGAATACAAAGTTATAGACACTGCCGGCAACGAAGCAGTCGAATCAACTTACAACGGAGCGTTCGATCACGTTTTATACTCCACCGAAGCATCTATGGTCTGGGGAGACGATAATATTGATCTAAACAGCGTAACCGCTTCACAAAGAAAGTTGTCCTTTAACGCAGATTTTGGAGGAGCTAACTTGCTTGACGTCTACATCAACGGATTTAAATATGGTACTCAAGCAGTTCGCACAACGGGAAATAATTACGAGATCGGTTTCGGAACCGAAAATAACTACGATTCCTTGTTAGTTTATTCAGATTCCATTTTAAACTCTCAAATTTACTCTAATATTAACCCTCTTAACAAAATAAGCTGGGACGTAAAAAATAGCGAATATTACGCCGTAATTAAACACGTATTAGTCGATAGCCCTATTGGCATTATTAACCCCATAACTTACAATACGACTGTTGAGATGGATTTAAGCGCGCTTTACACACGAGGTTTCATTTTACCAGATTTCATGCGAGTTAAAGAAGTGTATTATTACAATTCTACTCCCCAAACTCCTGAAAAAACTTATCTACCATATGGAGAGTATGTTGTAGATACTATGGGAAACGTAAGTTGGCCAAGTAATTCTCCAATTCACGACGTATTTACCAATCACTTTAGCGAAGTTCAAGACGGTATAATCTATTTTGAATATTACGCTTCGGACTTTTCTGAACAATTAAAACTTGCCAACGCCGACGGGTTTATGATAGAATTTATTATGCCTTCCGTATATTGGGAACATACGACCATAGAAAAACTTACGGTATCGTTTAGCGATTTTATAGGTAATTCTTTTGCCAAAGTGTTTTACGACCTCGACTTAAAAGAATACTTCTTGGACGCAGTAAAAAGTAATTACGAGCAAGACATTTTTGGTTTAGGAAAAGTAATGGTCATACCGCTCTATATTAACATGAAAGAGATCATGTTTTCCAACCCTGGTAAGACGTTCGAATTAAAACTTTTAGATTCCATTTCTTTTGAGATCGAAGATTCTACCTTGTGGCCAGGATCGTTCGTCCAAGATTACGGTTCTGAAGGTTATTCGGTGTTAAACCTTCCATACCAAAGAGTGGGTATCAAAGATATAAAGCTTTACAACTTAATAAGCGACTCAAACGAAGAAGTTGGTGGGTTTGTAGAGTCAAACATAGAGTTTAGAGCTCCAGATTATTACGATTATTATGCCACAAGCGAATTTAACATAAAGAGAATAACAACTCCTCTTACTGATATTGCAGTGTTTTATGACGGTCAGGAGATAACTACCCCAACCGACGTTGAATATTCTGACTTTATAGAAGTATATCTCAAACAAGGAAGCGTAATAGAACCAATACTTTTCGATAAATTTATGGACTTGCCTATTAATCTTTACGATACGATTGGCGAAGGAGTATATTCCACCGGGAACTTATATTGGATCACGACGAATAATAGAATATCGCCCGATGGATACACTAAGAATTATTACTACGCTAAGTTTGAAGTCCCACAATTAATTAAACTGTATAACGATCTAACTCTATTTTCTGTAGGCACCCCAATTCATAATATTGTTATTGGTGAGCAAGCAGCGTGGAAAGAATCTTCATGGTATAAATTAGATGGAAACGTTTTAGATTCAAGTGGTAGTAACGACGGTACGGCAGTTGGAACGGTCACATATCCTGTCGGTGTAATTGAAGAATGCATGAGCGTTTCTGGTCAAGCAAATAATTATATTTCAACTTTTACATCCCCATCTTTAACAACACAATCATCTTTTAGCATATCTACTTGGCTATATATTCCCGCTTCTTATACTTGGAACACATTGTCTTATAATCCTATTATATCTGCTGGTAGTTATGCAGGTGGTCATGGATTAGTACGACATTATAATGCTGATAATGTAGTATCTATGTACATTCGAACCTCAACCACAACAAAAGTCGCTTCTACAACAATTTCCCGCGATGTATGGGCGAATATTGTAGGTGTTTTTGACGGTATTGCTGAAGAGTTAAGAATTTATCATGATGGAAATCACATAATGACTACTGACACTTCATCATTTCTTCTCGAGGATCTTGACGCTTCAATTTTTACTTTAGGTGGTGGAACTACTCTTGGTGGAAACACTGACCCTAATAGGTATTTTGAAGGATCCTTAGACGACGCAAGATTTTTTGATTACGCACTCTCCCAAGAAGAAGTCTCTTGGTTATACAACAGCCCTAATCAACCACTATATACTTTTGATTTTGATTTAAATGTTATTCAAGAATCGTTATTAGATACAGGAGCAATTTATTTATCAGAAGAGAGTTTCGAGTTAGAATATCAAGATTCGCTAATACTTGAAGGCGTTGTATTAGATAACGACGAATATTTGGTCGAAGATAAAGTTTACGATTACAACTGGCAAGAAGCGTTGGATGGAACTACAGTTCACAATTTGGAAATTATAGCCCCACTAGGAGAAGATTTGTTCATTGAAAAAACTGAATTTTCGATCTTTTACTTAGACAACGAATTGCAAAAAGTACCTTTATATGTTAATCAATACAAAGGAACCGAATTGAAACACGTAAAAGATAACGCCATTTTAGATCAAAATAAAGATCCTATTATTTCTTACATAAACAACAACTATTACTTAACGGTGTATTGGAACCCTACCGCCGCTAATTTAATGAGATACGATACCAATTTATTGGTGACCTATAAGGTTATTAAAGGAAGACCAATATCTCCTGTTTCCTACAGCTCTATAGATTCTTACGGACACAGTCGAGAAGAACACCTCGTAGAAATTCCGTTCGCTAAATACGACATGTTTACTAATCAATGGGTAACAGAAACAGATGTTATAGACAGTTTCCCAATAGACAAAGTTTTAATGATTGAAGACACGCACTCTACATCTATACCTCCTTCTATTTATGGACCTACATTTGACGACGGTGGAACTTTTAACCTTGGAATTATTGGAGTAGATAACATTTACGTGAAACCAGATGGCGAAGAAATATACCAACTAGTCGATTCTGACGATTACTATTGGACTATTAGCAATGGAATATTACAAATTAATTCGTATACTGGGTTAGCAGGAGATCTAAAAATTGCGTATTATACGTATAATCCCGTACCTTTAGAACACTCTTTAACACAAACGGAATCGGTTTTAAACTACATAAAAGTTATTTCTAGAGACGATCCGTTAAACTTCTACGTATTTGATGATCCTTCCGATTTTAAAATTTCTACAAATGGCTATAAAATATATTTCTACGATTTATATACAAAGGTTTTAGCAGCTGGGTTCGATTTATACGATATCTTTGAAATATCTTATCACGCTCCTTTAACTAGGAGAGTTGACCTCTCAAACAACTTACTCTTAATGGTTCAAGATTACTCCTCTCTTAAATATGTGCCAATTGACGTTGTCCCTATCGACAATTTAGGATTTTTCAAATACGATAAAAAGTTTTCGATGGAAAGTTTACTTTCGCTACCCATGGGTGGAGAAACAACCGTTAACATGAAATTAAGTTATCTACCCGACCAAATTTGGGATGTTTCCCAGAATCCAAGTCAATGGGCTCCTCCTATTCAATACGATTCGTACGCAGAGATAGGAGTTATCTATCCATATCAAGAGAGCACAGGTTGGGACAAAGAATTCAAGATTATTACTATCCCTAAGAAAGTAAAACTTGAAATGGTAGACTACGCCACTCAAAGCATAGTTGTTGCTCAAGAATTTATTGAAAATAGGGAATACTTGTTCAGCACCGATCCGTTAGAGACAATAGAAAAAGGACAAGAGTATACGGCAGTTCAGATCGACGCCTTAGCGAGAGAAGATTACGAGTTTACTTACAAACTGACCGATTACAACGGTTCGCCTATCAACAATTCAATTGTTTGGATGCACGTAGGGTTCATGCCAAAGACCGCAACCAAATTCTTAAACGATAGAGCAATTATTGAAGAACTCGGCGAAGAACCATATTTCGAGTCTTTAGGAACCGAATTATTGACTTCAAAAGGTCCTGGCACCGGACCAGACAAAATGTTTGGTAAACCACTTACCTATCAGACTAAAGATACTACAGGTTATTACGGTCCTATGATCTGGAATTACGCAGTTACCAACGAATACGGCGAGGTTACTTTTGAAGTTGCGTTTGACGATAATTACCTTTTAAATTTTGCTAAATGTTTCAACAGCTTATCTAGCGTATCGACAATAGAAGATATTGTTTTG
The DNA here is from genome assembly GCA_004375715.1 of Promethearchaeota archaeon. Lineage (GTDB taxonomy): Archaea > Asgardarchaeota > Lokiarchaeia > Sigyniarchaeales > SOKP01 > SOKP01. The sequence goes on from SOKP01000267.1 coordinate 11,482, forward strand.
TATTCCAGAGTCTTCTCTGTTCCCTTCGATTGGGACGAGTTTAAGATAGAAAATCCCGAACAATACATAAGCTCAAAAGACGGAACTGTATTCGACGGATCTGAAATAATCGAAGATTACGATTTTACCGATTTAATTCTTCAAGATAGCACTTATGTAGAAGGAATTATCCGACTACACAAAGGAGACATAGCTTTAGGATTAAGCGATTTCTTATCGTACGATTTGCCTAATCCAGACGTAGACGGTCCCGATCCTGAATACGACGATGTTCAAATTACTTTATATGTAACCGAAGCAAATCCAATTCCAACGACAGTTACACAAAGTTTAGACTCTTTAACCGCAATTTATAGCTCTTCTGAACTTGAACCTCTTCCTATCAGTATTCTTAACTTTGAAGATACTTATAGCGTATTGATTGACGTTATCGATGTTTCTGGAAATAACATATTCCACACCGAGCAAGCAATAATTCCCGTTTTAGACGGAGGAACAATAGGAATTTCGGGCGATGTTATGAAAGGTATCGTAACTAGTTTACCGCCTGGAGTTAGTACTATACAAATTCAAGTTAAAGAATCCGATTTTTACAAAGCCTCTCCAATAGTGTCTATACCTCTCGAAATTAAGCCTCCTAATTGGGTTAAGTTTGGCGAGAAAAACACGATAATCGATTTAATCGATCCGTTTGTATCGGCATGGGGTAACAGTTTCGATGGCGAAGAATTTATGCCCTTCGAGAGCAATTATCCCCACTTGATCGGAACGCTCTGGATAAGACCTGATTTTAACGGAGTAGAAGAGCGATCCATCCAAGATTATATCGAAATTAATTTAGATTGTACTATTTACAACCCCGACGGCTCAATAAACGGAACTTTCCCACTTAGAGAAGGAATAATGTTAAGACCTGTAAATCGCGAGGGATTAATGACTTTCGACGTTGGATTAGGTCCTGAGGACGCCTTCTTAATGGGATTAAAATGCATGCTAAGTTTAACATTTGACGCAAGTTTTAACGAATATGAGTTAACCGAACAAACAAGAGCGACAGAAATCGTGCTTTTAGATTTAAGATTAGAAGAAAATCCTTCAAGTAATTCGCCTACCGAGCTTTGGTCTATCAGAAACGATCAATTTGAGGACGCTTCAACTCCTATTATAGGAGTTTACGAAGATTCAAGTTCTTTTTTCATAGACACAGGAGCTTTAATTCTTGGAGACGAAACTGACAAATACGGCGTAGAAGTTGACCATCAATTTACAACCGGAACTCTTGATTATTCATTAGATGCAGACAGCAACCTCTTAAGCTTAAACAATTTAATTTTAATCACCCCCGTTGACGTCAAGGACGCCGATGGTCAGACCTATCCGTTCAGCGTACCTTCTGCCGATTCTACTATTCGGTTTACGGGAACTACACCTGCAGACGGCGCTGAATTTACGGTAGTATATAAAATGGAATTTGACTTTCCAAGTGGCGAATCTTATGGCAAAATAAACCTCGATCCGGCATTAAACACCTTAGCTGGAGGAATCGACTTTTATTTCGATACAGGAGTTTTAGTTTCGAGCGAAAATTCCAAATCTGCAATGTTTGTTCCATATCAAGAAGAAATTACTGTATCTGCTAACGAATATCTTATGAGTTACACTGTCTCAAGTCCGGTTGACTCAGATTTCGTAATTTATAACAAAAAAGAATTAGATGCATTAGATCTAGCAGATGGAGAAATTATTACTTCGATTGACGGCACTGGTTATTTAAAAATTATCTTCGATCAAGCGCCAGCAGTTCCATTTACCGTTGAATACGGAGTGAAGTCGCAATATCAACTCGGTTACGGTTTCCAAAAACAAGATAAGCCTTATAGCGAATCCATTCGATTAATGTACAACGATCCCGCTAGAAATACTAATTATATAGAAGATGAAATTACAGATACAAAAAAACCAATAACTCTTGAAGATCCATCGTTATTTATTGCTTTAGATTCTTCTGACAAAGAAACTATTTTAGAATTGTACAATATCCCCTTGCTTTACTCTCCAGAAGTAGATTTAGAGTTCAGGATTGACGAAATCGCCCTAGACAAAATAAAAGACGCTTCGGTGTTTAACACGCTTAAAATTGAATTTTTCTACGTGGCTAACGACGGATATAATTCATACTATACAGAATCCACCGAATTATTACTTGATTATGCAACCGAAATAGAGCCTGGTTTAGAAACTGACAATAGTTTTATAATAACCTATAACAAAGATTTACAAAACTTCTACGAAGCTGTAGGAGGTTCAGATTTAAACCTTTACATTTCAATATCTCAAGTTGGAGCTGGAGTTGATTACTTGCCGTATATCGTTTTAGAAAGCTTCGACTACTTATGCGACGAACATTTAGTTGAAATGTATGACCGTATGCCAATAGATTTAGACGGGGATTTAGACGAGAATTCCGTTGTAAACACGCCTCATTATTATCAGATATTTTCAGAAGCTTTCAACGAAGATCCGTTCAATTTAATAGTAGGTTCAGAAGTAACGGTCTCTATTAACGATCTACCCCGTTCACAATTGGTAGCTTTAGATGTCGATGCTCAACAAAATTATAATTTCGACTACCTTGGCACTTCAGAAACCTATCCGGTAAATTCTGAAGAGCTTTATATGTTAACAAACTTGGCATTATACACGAACGCTTACAATTTAGACGAACCATTGATCCAAGACGGTTCGATCGATCTTTACTATGGTGCTGGAACAGATATAAAAGGCGAAAGAGATTACGATAAACAATTTTACATGGAACACCTCCCAGGAGAGAATCCACCTGTTTATTGGTCTGGAGTTGACGGTACAAAAGCAACTTCTTGGAAGACCACATTTACTTTTGCGGACACCTTCTTAACTACGGACGAAATAACGGTTTCTGGAACTGTATATTACCATCAGATGTTTGATTTAGATGAAGACGTAATTGGAATAGCAGAAATTAACAATCTTTTTTCAGAAAGCGGAATACAAAACATTAAATTCGGCGTTCAAATGCCTAACGATATTAGCGTATATTACATAAAATCGGTAGGAGAACCATACCAATACGAATTATCCGTACAAGGATTCCCTACTGGAGATTATATAGGCGATAGCATATATTACACTATTTCATCTGGACCAGGAGCGATTTCATACAGCCCATCTGATAACACTTTAGAAAGCGGAACTCATTATTCGTTGGAATATCTTTCAAACGGTAGCAAATACTTACTATTTTACGAAGACGAAACATTTGTTGAAACCTATGTCGATGCAGATAGAATCCTAATGGTCGATTACTGGGCGTATCACGAGTTCAACGAAGGTATTGACTACGAAATTAAAGAAAATCCCGATCCTGAAGCCGATCCTTACGAGTCTGTTATTGAGTGGTATTATACTTATAGTTACAATGATCCAGATCTATACTTTGCTATGCACCCCGATTTCACGCTCGATTCAAGTTTCAGAATTGAATATTCCGGGCTCACTTGGAGAGGTTTTGATAATAGTTATTTATTTGATGCAGTAGATAACCTTGATTTTCAACCAAGAATTACGACTGAAATTTCGCTCGAATACACCGGACAAAGTCAAGAAATTTTTAGTATTTTAAACATTGTCCCAGACGACCAACTTTCAGAACTTGATCTATTTAATTACATTTACTTGAACACTTGGGACGGTGTGGACGAAGAAACGAAGCTATCTACTCAATTACCTTTCGATCCTAGTTATATTGTTCAAGACGCTACAACTGACTTCCTATATATTATTGATTTTGATGCTATTTTAACAGGTATTAGTCCTGATATTATAGAACTTGACACATATGTTTATATAGAAACAGAATACGACTCGACGCAATTAAAATATCCTCTTTCAAAAACTCCGTTTAATTGGGATTACATTCCTCCCTCTCCAGTTGAGAATCATATTACGATAGATATTAACAACGGTCAGGTCGAATGGTCTTCCTACCAACCAGAGTTCTTAAACTATGTAGAAAAAATTGAAAATAACTATATTTATTTCGTTGATGGAATAATTAATCCTGGAGATACGATTGACGTAAGTTATAGATACAAGCTACAACCAGGATTGCTAGAAAGCAAACATTTCCTAATGGTAGTCTATCCGTGGACTAACGTTTTTGATACCGTATTAAGCGATGTGGTTTCCGATACATCGAGCGATTCTTCAATTACGTACCGAGAAAAATATAGAAAATTGGCTGGTGGTTCAGTTATGTCACCTTTTGAATACTCTCTATCAGTCGAAGATACTTATTCTTTATACATAAGTTATCGACTTAACCAAAGAGAATATTACGAAGAAACGTTTGAAATAACCGACCAAAGATACATCGACAACGATTTCACTTTTACCTATTTAAACGCTGAACTAGACAATTATTTTGACGAATTAGTAATAGATAATGTTGCAGCAGTCACTGTTTATTATTACGACTTTAGTGGTCAATATCGCCTATTAGATGACGAATTTTATTCAGTCAATTATGGCACTAACACCATAACTCTTCTGCCAAAATATTCCGGTGGAATTGATAGCAACATATTAACCGCCCATAATAACTTGAACGAATTTTACGTTTCTACCGTTCCCAAATCTGAAGACGTAGAATATAGTAGTTATCGTTTCACCTACGATCCAAGAGTGGATATTATAGATACGATAAATGTCATCAACTGGGATGTTATTGGAGCCGAAGGATTGGATGTATTTGCAAACTTGGACGCTTATTGGTTTATGAACGATAAAGAAAGTACATACGACAATTTTGTGTCTCACGCTTCGCAAGTTGCGTCTTACTTAGAACCTAACGATAAATTACGATTTGATATCTTTTCAGAATTTGATACTTATGGCGAATTTGATCTTTTATTGGACGATATAACAGGAAACGAATTTTTATCTTTGTTTATTGACACCAACATTAAAAATTACGAAGCTATTAGCGATCTTACTGTAAACCTTCTTGACGCTGGAGAAGGAGTGCTAGCTAGTGACACTATCTCTATTGACGATTTATTTATGAACGATTTTGGGATTAAGGTCGACATATCTTCAGGAATGGCAAACTTAAAATTTATAGAAATCGAACCGATTTTCAGACAAGACGGAGCTTACGATTTAGACAACACAATAATTCCAAAGTTTGAAACTTTCGAATGGAACGAAGAATTAACCATGTTTGACGAAGGCGGGAACAAGTTTATGTCCGTTCCTCTAGAAAACGAACTTATCACGGACACCGCTACTATTTTACGATTTAACGGCGAGATGCAATATCTCGACCTCCTACCAGGAAGCGATTTCACATGGGAAGACAATAAAAACGAGTTTACCCAATTAAACGAATACGTGTTAAATATACCTAACTCTTATCTTAATCCTGACAATCCAGTTGAAGAACTCGAATTCGTCGAAGGAAACATGATAGTCGTGAGATATAATACTCCAGTTAAAAGGGCAATTAGCATAGCGATAGGTGAGTTGTATTTCCAGAGAAAGCCTTATGCTTATAGTTCTTCGCTTCCAACCGCAGAATGTTTGTTAGTAAATGTGGACGACTACGAAGATTATACTACCTTTACCGATCCGTATTATTATAAAATACCGCTTGATTTAACTCCTTTCAACACCGAGTTTTCAGGATCGTTTAAAACAATTAAAATCGATTTCGATCTTTCTGACGGACAAATCGATTCTCAATACATTGTTAACAATTTGATAGAGTTCTCTGACTTGATACTATCTAGCCCATACCCAAATTACGAGTTAACCATTAGCGAAATTGCACTTCAGAGCGAATCGACTGAATCATCAACAGTTTACGAAGTAATTAATGAGCGAGTGTGGCAATTTACTGAATTAGACGAGTATATATCCGGAGAAGATCCTCAAAACGATGCATACGCTTTTACGCCAACTAATACTCCGTTGTTCTGGGGAGAAAACAAGTGGTTGGACTATCTATTAATATTCGACGAAGATTCCAATTATTATAGTTCTTGTGTCCAAACAATTGAAGAAGATCACCAACTTCACTATGCTTCCAATCAATTTACGTGGAACGGAGATTTTGGTGTATTCCAAGAATATTACGGTTCTCAAGTTGAGTTACCTTTAATGGTAGAGTCTAATAAAGATATCTATTTTGCGTATTCCACTTTAACCTCTTGGGAAACTCCTATTTCCATAGATTACGAAAATATAGACATGGGCACTATTGACGTTGTTTTCGATTATAATTATTTACTTACCCCTAGATTTGAAAAATGGGGCGATACAGTAAACAAAAATACAGAATTTGATTACGAGTTAACGCAATATTACACAGAATCCTTCACTGTATATGATCCAATAGCAACGCAATACACTCACCAATACGATATTGATTATTCGTTTGTAGACGACTTCACAATAGACTTAGACGTGTATAAAGTTATCGGTTTAACTCCCACTTTTGAAGATATAGAAATTATTAATGGCATTGATTACAACTGGAATTTCAATCCTGCAAATAAAGAATTTTTCATAGAAGAAATACCTGGAAATGGAGATATTACTGCTTTCGATGTTATAGCTGTAATTTTAAGCTTCTCTTACGGACCGATTTCAACGTATTCAGAGATAGAACTTTCACAATCTTTCCACGATGCCTACATAACAGACGCCGAAGCAACATTTTTCGATTATTTATCTATATCATTTGGATTCAATACTATTTCTGGAGATGGTTTGTTTGCTGAAGATACCCAAACAATAACTTCAGACTTTACATCATTTGAAGCTATCGATTTTAACAGGAATCCTGACGTCAGTACAAATAATTTACTAAACAATCCCGAATCGAACATGTTTATCGACTTCCAAGTTTTTACCGACCCATTTAACGTTATTTACGAAGCTGACCTTGATATGGACGGTAAAATGGAATATAAACAAGAAATTGACCTCGACAAAGACGGTAGAATCGATATTACTAAATACGGGATTGAAGACGATCAAGACTCGGAAAACATTATCTGGTATTCAATCATACAAGATTATGTTACCGAGGAAATTATTGTAGACAAAAAGATAGGTGAAGAACAAAAAACTGATTGGTTCGATATCGACGATACGTTATTTTCCGATTACGAGTTTAACTTATTATTACTATTAGCTTCTATCTTAATTCTTCCATTGTTAGCTTACACTCTTTCTACTATGATACTACCCGATGTCGATTACTGGGCCCAAAAATCGGTACAACAAGAAACCACTGAAACTCAATACGCTAAATCTCGATATTATAGCATAAGGTTGGACGACGACCGCGACGGATTTACTGATAGCCAAGTCACATACGAGAGGAGCGACACAGTAGTTGAATTCGAAAGCCATGACTACGAAAAAACAATCATTGCTGCCAAACCCCAAAATATTTTTACGGTATTATTCGAATGGATAGCAAAAAACGTTGATTCTATGTTGGGAAAACCTCCAAAAGATTTGATATTTAACGAAGACCTCACAGAAGACAAATTAGATAACAACGATTTATCTTATTTGGGTGAGTCGCTTCACGCTAGCACGCTTCAAGCCACCTACAGAAAATTCACTAAAGATACAACGATTACTTACACGAGCGAATCTGTCTCCGAACAAATTACAGTTCAAGATTGGAGCAATGGAACCATCGACCAGACTCGGATTTACCAAAATGTTTTCGACAACGAAGATATTGATTCAGAAATACTTACATCTCTCTTTAAATCCAAAAAATACAAAATCGTCGATTTAGATTCCGGTCAAGAACAGCTTTTCACCGTAAAGACTCCGTTCTCAATCACTACCCCAAAACTGAGACAAATAGTAGAAACTTCAACTTCTTGGGAGGATAACATCCCAGATAGGTTCGATTCATTAACTACTATTGTTGACGGTGTATCAACTACTACCAACGAATATGAGACTCTTGAACCCATAAACATAATAATTCCAGGAAGGTTTAGCCTATATAACGATATGTACGTTGGAGACAAAGACTACGCAGTTGGAGATACGGAATTTAGTGTATCTGGAATATTTATCACTCCCCCAGATGGGATGGTCTATCACTCTTCCAACAAAGATTTATTCAAAGCAGGAAAGGGTAAGTCTAAAGGACATTATTTCTATTACGATTCCGATAACAACGGATTTTACGAAACTGTATACGTGTTGGAGCCGATAGATACAACTTACACGTCTGTCATTATTAATGGACAAGTAATTAGGGGCCCCGTAGAGAAATCCGTTTACATGGTTAAAGCGATAGGGTATAATTACGACGGTCAACACGATTTCTCTCCCTACAGAAAGGTTAATAGAATAATACGATCTGAAACCAATTTTGATCAATTAGAAGCAGAAACACCTCAAAAATTTGGCTTACATTGGGTTGTTAATTTCAAAAAGTTGAAGAACGTCGATCTCATATTCCCTGACGATCCGTTTGACGGATACGAGGTAAAAGATCACATTTTTGAGATTTCTAAACTCGTTGATCCAAGCGAATTTAATAACAAATTTTCCGAACTATTCTACGAAGCTAGGCATCAAACTTACACCGATGCGTGGAAACAATACGAGCAACAACTAGTTCAAGACATAATCGAACAAGTGTTTATGACGCTCACCGCCTCTGCAATAAGTTCTGCATTACACGCAATTCCTTTTGTCGGGGTTGTGTTAGGACCGCTCGGGTATTTCCTCGCTTACACTTTAATGACCAAATTTTCGATGGACGTTAAAAGTAAGATAGCAGATTCTCAAACAAAAGCTTTCACATTTTACCCTGTTGAAAGCGATAGAAAACAAAAAACCTCTTTAAGCGAACGGATCGATTCAGACGAGGAGTGGGGCGATAACATGCCTGCAGCTCTCATGGGACATCCCGGAGCCTATTATACTACAATTACAGGCGAAGACGACGAACAAATTTACTCCGCTCAAGCCATAGTATCCCCACCGAACCCTTTAAGAGACACACCAGATAATATTGGAGGATTTTTAGAATTTCTATGGGACAATGTCTGGAAGACAACAGAATCCAATCCCGACTTGTTTACTGGACTCGATTTCGACGGACTTGAGTTAGATTTCTTGCTCATGACAAATGAATTATCAGCCTTAAACGATGTTCCGGGTTATAGTTTCACTCTTGAATCAAACCTAGCCAAATATAACGATTATAGGAGCAATACGCTTGGATATCTACAACAAAAGATTAAAGAAGAATCCAACGGAAAATTAGATGCAATAAAACCTATAATTATCAATGGTAAACCCCAATACATATTTGTCGATAGTTCCGAAGATTCAAATCAAGCTACCATGCCATTATCACATCTTTACCAGCCTGTTATAGTTAGTTCTGATAGAGCGAGATACATTAATCAAGAAGCCAAAATCGAAATAGACATAGAATGTGCCTACGCTCCCAACACTCAAGGAATTAACGCGTATCAAAACCTCATTCCTGAAGAGAAAGAACTATTCGCTTCTAAAATACCGCTTTCAAACGTAGCTTTTGCCTACCCCATAAAATCGGTAGTGATAGAACTAGTAGAAAATACTATCGAAGGACCAAGAATTGTATTATCGGTTCCATTAAACAACGGTGATTATAATGTAGAGTTTGGTAATTTATACATAAAAGAAGCTATTGACAGTATTTTCTTTCCAAGTCAAAGCGCTTTCAATTTCTTGTCAGACAAAGGTATAATTAATCCTTCTTCAAACATTTATTACAAGATTAAAATTACTTTTGATCTCGTCGTAGAAGATTCTGGTTCCAGCGATCACAGCAGAATGGCGCTCTCTCAAGCTACATCTTACGCCGTCATGGACTATTTCAATCAATACACATATGCCTCCGTTACGGCTAATATGATCGGTGAAATTGCTTACACCGAAATACTCACACTAATATCAACTCTAATTACTGCTCCTGTTCTACTTATCGGCGGGTGGACTACTGAAGGTGTTAAGAATTTTATAGGTAAAATAGGTGTAAAAGGCGTAGCCGCTAAAATACTTAAAGGCGTGTTAATTGCTGGAAAAATTATAAATTCAATTTTAGTTGCCCCTATAAAAGAAATGTTTGAAGAAATTATTACAGACGGCTTTATAGAGACTTGGGCAGAAAGACAAGTCGAGTTATGGGGTGGAACCGAAGACATGGGATTCTGGTTTTCCGCTTTATGTACTTCCGGTCGTGAAACGCTTTCTGGAAGCTATAAAGGGGTCCGAAGTATGATGAAAGCCAAATCTGGCCAACAAGCAACCATTAAGTTGGCGCTTGACAACAGCGACAACCTTCCCACTTGGGTAGCCCAGAACATGGGTAAAGGATATATGTCTGATAGTAAATCTAGGAAGGCCATTATGGAACAGATATCCTATTTACAAAAGAATGGAGAGGCTGATATATTACTAAAAACCGATGAAAAGACTTCGATACTTAAAATCGCATATTCAGGAATTACTACCGCTTTTAAATTCACTTTATCCAACATGTTCCTCGGAAGCCAAACTATGAGTTCCATGCTCTCTCTTTCGGCGTTCTCTTCGACAATTACGGGAATAGGCGCTAAATTGGTCGGTAGGCATATTACAAACCTTTACAACGCAAGAGTAAAAGAACAACTAGAACTAAAACCCATATTAAAGGTTATAAAAAATGCAAAAGCAGACATAGATGCAGAAGCGTACGTCAATATAGCTAATTTATTTGCAGAACAGTCTGGCGATCAAATGCCTTCCACAAATATGAAGATGGAAGCTCCTAATAACGTTAAAGGAGGAATGTCGACGAAGATCGAGAAGAAATTTGGTTATAAACAAGCTTTTAAACTATTAGTAGGAAGTTTTTCGATGATGTTCTCACTTAGGGGAACAGGTAAAATTAACCCCGCCAAGAATAAAAAGGCTAAACTCGACTCTAAAATAAGTTTGCAAACTGTTAGTAGCGATCGCCATGTGGTCGAGATCGCTATTGAAGATTTAGCCAGAGACGAAAGAGGGGTTTTCAAAAGAAAAGACATAAACGAATGGGACAAAAAATCTAAAAAATTCGTGCTGATCGATAAATCTGACTTGACGATCGACAAAGTTTTATTATATATTAAAAAACAATTCGCCATCAATCCAAAAACTACAATGAAATTTTACAGCGAACAACTTGGATATTTAGATTACGCCATTACTGATAAAAGAAAGAAAATATACCTCGAGAAAACTATCGATATTGGAGGAAAACAAATTAGTATTGGACCTAACACTAAATTTAGCGAGATCGCAGATATATCTGATTTAATAGTTAAGTTCTCCGTAAAAAACGATTTTGATAGATATCCAGGCTATAAGGACGCAAGAACTCAATACTCCTACGTTTTAAGGGGGACTGGTAACTTTGAACGAGCGTTTGACACTAAAGAAAAAGCCAAAATTATACACGAATTAGTCGAAGGTAAAGAAGTTGAAGTTAATGGTGAAACAGAAAATATATGGGATGGAATTAATAACTACGCCAAGAAATATTTAGACATAAACGGACTATATCCTAACGCATTAGCAATGTATAAATCGGTTCTGAGAGCTAATTTACAAAGTCAAATCGAAACTGTTTATAAAAACGAAGTTTTAATTAATAAAATTAAAGCATCTATCAAAAATGTTGCAGAATCTGATGTAATATTTAAAAAATACGACAACTTAATTAAAAAAGTCTTTGAAGTGCAATTTAAAGCTTTCACAGATAAGGTTACTAATAAACAAGCTAAGAAGTTTTTAGAAGAATGTGCTCAACAAGAAATTTTTAATCACATCTTAAAAACACTCGGAGCAGATAAAAAGGAAGGTCTAGGAGGATTTAGTATCTACTCTTTAGCATCTAAACTCGATAGTTTCTTGGACGATTCTCAAAAAATAGAGACATTCGAAAATTATTTATTTAAACCAGAATCAATTTCAAGTTCTAGAGCTCCTCTTCTTAAACAGATAGCTGGAGGATATTTCGATCAAGTACAACATGAAACACCTCAGCTAACTAGAAATATGGGAATGCTCGTAGGACGTTGGCAAGAGTCCAACGACTTCTTTGGTGATTTACCTGATCGGATCGTAGATGCTTTTATAAAAAATGATTTCGAAATACCAGAAGGATTTAACGGTATGAATTACGGAAACCAGAATCCTCCTTTGGATCTAAATACTCATCTTGGAAGTAAATTTGAGAATCTAGTGGATGTTGAAGAAGTCGTATTAGGTGTTTCTAGCGATTGGGCTAAAGTTTTTAAATCCTTCTCCACTAATTCCCCGTCAGATAGAAGATATTTTGATAACCTTCTAATCGTATTTTCAACGTTGTTCTTAGCTAGCCCAAACAAAGGAAGTTACAAAAACGATTTGTCTCCTACAACAATTAAAGGAATGGTAAACGACTTTTCTTCGACTCAACTTTCTACATTTTTTGTAGAAATGGCTAAAAGCTTGCAATCCGGTAAATTCGATCTGAAACTCATTAGAAAATTTGCTGGTACTCTTTGTGGACCCAGTTCTGATCCTGATGCTAACATAAAACTATTCATAGAACAACTATTTTTAAATAGACAAGAACTTAACCAATTCAGGAGTGGAAGCAAAGGAAAAGATTTAAAGATGCCTTCAAAATACGCCTTTTTATTTGGTATCGCTGAAATGTTTGGAGATAGTGCCGAATTAGGGAAAGCTGAAAGTAAAAACGATGCAATTAATACTATTTCTGAATTTTTCCAATCTTTTGAAATTGAATTTGATGATGACAAACGTGTTAATTATGGAAAATTCCAAGAAAAAATAAATTCTATTGCTGCAAGATATTTTAAAGCTGATTATGTAAGGAATTTTAATGAAAATTTCTACAACGCTTTAAAGAGTCTATTTTCGAACAAAGGATTTTTAAACCACATGATACGTAAAACTGAATCTGGGGTTGGATACCGGATACTTTGGGACGATCACGTAACTCCTCTATTTGAAGCTACGGCCAATAATAAACCAATTAAACTAACAAGAAACATGATTCCTACTTCCATAAAAGGAAAACCAATTTACGTTTTAGACGCCAACAAATGGGTTAAACTAACAAATTTAAGGAACGATTATTCTTTCGAAGCAGCTCACATTTACGTATACAACTTATTAGAGAACGGAGAAAAAGAAGTAGGAATTGTCAAAGTAGATTCCATGAACGACAACGACTTTTCTAACGCAAGAGATTCTACTGGTAACTCTATTGATATTTACGAAGGTTTTGCTACCGAGAGCGGAGCGACTGTAAACGGCGCTTGGTTAAGTAACGCAGAAGGCAATTTGATGCTTTCAGATGTCAACTTAGAAGACTTTAGTGTGCGATCTGAACAAGACCAAAAATGGTACGAAGAATTTCTAACGATCGAAAACGGAGAGTTGAAAAATGTTCTTTTTATGAGTTACATTATCGTTTCAGGTTCAAAATTAACATGCTTTCTACAAGAAACCGGAGTAAATTTTGAGACCTATAGTTCCTATAGTTCATTTTTCCCAGACATTATTCAAGAAAACATAAGGGGTATTACGTACATAGACGAAGAGACTATTATTAAGAGCGAAAATCCAAGCGATATTACCAAAAACAAAGTTTCCGCTCTCCAAAATTTAATGTTTCAAATTTCTGAGACTTTAAAGAAAAAACAACGTAAGCTCCCAACTGTTATGTCAGATACAGTTTTGAACCTACAGTCGTCAGAAGAAAAATATTCTATTGAATCATCTAAAAAGTTACTATTATCGTTGAAACCAGAAACCGGAGACGCATTATACGATCTTTCAGTATTCCCAATTAATCCTTCTCTAGGCAAACCTCATTACGATTCGGAAGATCCTAATTATTGGGTTAAGATGATTACTAGGGTTACAGTAGATGGAGATCAAAAAAGTTTAACTAACACTAAGAAGAAAGCGTTTTACAACGGATTGCTACTTCTCATCCAAAACGATTTATATAAAAAAGTTGGTGAAAGTTGGGTTTTAAATCCTGATAGCGTTTTTATAGATCACCAATCTTTACTTTCAGAATCGTTTACTGACGATGCCGATTTCTTAATTGACGAAACAGACGGTAATCCCGATAACTGGAAAGACGATTTTGTTCTTGTTAAAAAAATAGATGTAGCTTTACAAGATAAATTAGGTCTCGTCGGATTCGCTTCTTACATCACAGGATTCATGACATTCTCAGAAAGTCATTTTCCATATAGAATCCACATAGACTTTGTCCCACATAATAGAAAACATCAAAAAACTTTAAATACTCAATTTGGCATTAAATCATTTAATAGACGTCATAATTCCTTTCGGTCTTCTTCTGGTCTTACTCAATTTTATGGATCTCTTTTTATTAACGGGTTTGTCCACGAGTTAAAAGGTAGAAAAGTCGGTTCAGTTGATATTACAATAAACCAAGAAGTAAAACCTTCCACGAGCATATTTCTAGATGATTATTTTGAAATTTACTCCCCTAGAGATTACCTCGACTATGGAGACGCCACGAACCTAATTCTTGATGGGTTTAAATCTAAAATTTCTGATCAAAAGGGAAGAAACAAAGCGAATTTGAAGGGTCGCGATGATCTATACGCCTTCCTCTCTAAGAAAGCGAAGGATTTGATAGGCAAAATATTAATAGCATACAAATGGGTTAGTATACCGTATGTGGGAGGTGAAATATTCGATCAATTCGTAGATAATCCTGATTATTGGTATAGTAGAACATTAACGCAAGCTAGAAATATGCTTAGAGCTTACATCGATAAGCCAACCTTTGCCAACGACTACATTAACACTTTAAGTGAAATTTTACGGACAGGAGAAGACGGTTACATAGAATTAAAAACGGGTATGGGAGGAAGCGGATTTTCTCTTGCTTATTCGGGTAACGCTCTGCTTGATAAAGGTTTACGAATTCCAATTTCTTACAAAGAATTAAAAAAATTTCTCTCGTTTGATAATTTAAAAGAGTTGTCCACCGATGCTCTTTTTACTTTACTTTTTCACCACTCCGGCTCATATATGTCACCAAGAGGGGCGTATGTCCAAGACGCTAACCAATGGTGGGAAATAAATAAAGACCAAATTAGCGATAAGACGGTAAAAACATACAATACGATAATTAATACATTTTCACTAGAAAACCTCGGCGAACAACTTTTCAACAAAGAATTTACAATAGAATTTTTGATTGATAGAGGAGCAGGAATTGATTCTTATTTCATTAAACGGTTTTCAAGTTTTGGAATTTCTGAAGACAAAATTACTTTCACTCCAAGTCACCCTTATGGTCTTAAAAACGCGATTTCAAGCTTAATCACCTATTTATACTTCTTCCCCGACACTTTTTACGCAATAAAGCAAGGAGGGTCAAACTTTATGTTTGGTGACATTTTTAAAATACGCTCTCCTGAATATGTTGCTGATTCTGGTTATTCGGGAGTAATTGAAGGGAATTTTATGTGGTCAGGTGATGGTAGTGCCAACGGCTTAACAAGAGAGAATTACGAAATTCTCGCTGCCGAGTTTAGCGCAGATGATCGTTTTACCCATCGCGATATACGCTATCTTCTCGGATTTAACAACGATGATATTGTCAGTCTATTGCTAAGTAAATTCCAGACTATGTTTAGCCAACAAGTAGACGAGAATATTGATATTATTGATTTAAGAATTAAAAGTCTAAATAGTTTGGTTGGGGATTTTCCTTTTATATTAAGCAAATACTTATATAACGATCATAGTAAAGCGTTAATTACAGAGCTAATAAGTCAGGGCATCATAGAAAACGAAGTCGGATTGTCGGCTGTAACTCGAGATCGAGAAGGTAGAATTATTTGGTTAGAGCAGGGAGACTTTGTCCATATTATAGACCGTCAACGCCAAAAACCCAGACGTTTTGAAATTTTTGCCGGTTTATTAACCGACGCTATATCTATAGGTAACTTTATTTTTGACTCTATTACTGAATACCCATGCGTTGATGATACACAACCAGGGTATTACCCTGGTGCTTTTTTCCATACTTACGAAATTCGGAGAGGTGGTGCTACCAATTATTTACACGTGCTCGTTGATGCAGACGGACATATTGTTACGGCCTTCGGTAAACCGTATAAATGAGCTAGAATTCCTTCGCACTGCTTAAATTTAAATTAGAATTTTTCTTTATTTTTATTAGTATATTAGTACATGGTGTTTTGATTTTGAGAGTATTTGTGTCAGATGTTATCGTTAAAACGCGTAGCTATTGGGGTGATTACTATTGGGTAGTTGGAAGGCTGCAGAGCGGTATGGAAGTTATCATCGAGGACAATCACTATGACCTGAGGGAATGTATAGGTAGCAACATTGACATGTTATTATCTTTTATGAGGTCTCCCTACAGCGAGCAAAAGAGAGGAATTCACAGCCGAGTCTTTTTACCGTTTAAGTATTATTCAGTAGAGCTCGTTGACGAGTTGTTAGGAAAGAAGAAAGTCGTTTCAACCGATAATAAGAGAGCTACAATATTGACCGGTGAATATATTGATTCTTACACCATTCCTGAGAAATGGGCTCCCCTACCCCAGCGAGGATCGTTTGAAGCTTTCTTCAAGGAGCCATCTGCTCTTAAAACTGAAGATGGGGTGTTCCTTCTAAATCCCTTTCATTCGGAAAGGCGAGTTCCAATTGAGCAGATTCCGCGAGAAGTGACTATGGTGGGAGGTTTGAGTTTAGAAGCTTGGAAACCAAGCCAATAAAACTCTTTAACAAAGAAAACTTCAATTTTTATCTTTTGAAGATTATTTTTTTATAGTTTTGTCTAAGACCAGTCGTTTCAACGAAGTTAAATTTTCTAACGCTTTTGGATATTTTTCTATCAAATTCTTATTAATAAAAAATACTTCCAGAGATTGTAGATTACCGATTGAAACGGGTAGCGTTTTTAATCTATTTTCTTGCAATAATAATTTTTTAAGAAAGCGCAAATTTCCGATCGAATCGGGAATCTCTTTTAATTTGTTATTGTGTAATTCTAGAATTTCGAGACGGCTCAATTTTCCAATCGCGTCTGGAAGACTACTTAACCGATTATTTGGCACTTGTAAAGACTTTAAATTCCGAAACTCGCCGATCCATTCTGGTAACGTTTCTAAGCGATTACCGTGCAGTTTAAGCATTACCAACGATTTTAGTTTTCTTACCGGTTCGGGGAGTTCTTCAAGATCGCAAGTGTCTAATACTAACGCCTTAATAATTCCTTTGTGAAGCACGAAACCTTGTTCAAATAGGTGAAAAACCGTTTTAAATTTGATTTTTATCCCTAATAAGTCTTCTAATTCGTGTATGATATCTATCTGTTCGATATTTAAGCTAAGAACCTCTTCTCTGCTAAGCAAATCCATATACCATTCTTCAACCAGAAAGGTACGCGTACTTTCGTTCCCTTGCGAGAATCTTTTTGCGATTTCTTCTTTGAACATTCGTAAAGCGACAATATCTCCTGATTCGCTTAATTTTTTCAACAGCGGAAACGCTATATTAGAATGAATAACTCTCGTATCGTAGTCATTTTCAAACCAAACTTGTAAATTACTGCAATGCCCCCAGAATTCAACTTTAGGTGGAATAATTCTAGGTACTTCCTCGTCTTTCGTCGCTATACCGATTTTTTCAGCAGCTTCGTCAATAGAATCTATTTGGTCGAATTTGCGAATGTCGTCAACGGGGATATCCAGCAACAAATTTATACACTGTCTAAACCTTTTGCCAGCTACATAAATGATAGTTTTTTCGTCTTCAAATCGAAGCGAGAGGTAATCGTTAACCTTAAATTCGATCATAAGCGCATCTTTCTCGTAAACGAGCTAAGAAATACAAGATTCGTCAAATATTTAAATGTTTTGATACCAACCAATTTCTGAATATTAAATATTCAAAGAATTGTTTACTATCATTATTAATAAATTCTCATTTTAGACATCTATTTACTATTCATTTTTAACTTTTTCAAAAAATTATGATTTATGGTCGAACAAAGAAAAAACTCGTTTGATTTTACTTTATTTACTACGGTTTCTTAAATTTATCGAAAGATTTGACTCAGTTTGTTTACATTTTCAAACATCTGTTCGCAAATTCGACTCTTTGTTCACATTTGTTCTCTTTGTTATACATTTGTGAACTATCGCGAACAGTATAAATAAGGTTTTTCCTTAACATTTCTTCAAAAATCTAACTTATAGCTCAGTAAATTGCGATTGTGAATCACTTACTTCTTAATTTTTGTCTATCTATTTAAATAAAAATTCCCATGGTTTTTTTTCGTAGTTTAAAAAGAAGTTTGTAATTAAGATAACACCTACATAAAATAAATTCAAAAAGCAAATAAAAGTGTTGTATTACAAATTTATTCTAAATCCTTTTACACCTAAAATTCTCTATTATTATAAAAAATAATAAAAATAATTTAAAAACGGTAAATAAATGATCATACTATGCAAACTATTGTAATTGTATTAATTTTGAGCTATTAGTGACACATGGAGGCCATTTCATGTGGGTAGGAGAAGACATGGATAAAATTAAATCAAAAAGAATTGAATTTTTAAAATCAATAGATTTTGAGTAAAGAATTATCCTACCTTTTTTTTATCGGCTTTACTTCTTGTACTATACATTTTGTTTTCAGCAATTGAATTATAAATAATAATAGAAATAATTTTTATATGCCATAATTAGCTATTTTTATTAGAATAAAATGCATCCCTTTCAAATTAGAGAACCAATTGTAAGTGAGCTCCGTGAATCTCTAACAGTTTTTTACAGGTCTTTTAATCGTACGATTCCCCCCGATTTGAATAACCAAGAACAGTTGCTAATAAACCTAATAAATTGTGGTATCGCAAAGTTCCAAGTTGTTGAAGAGAATGGTAAAATTATTGGATTAGGGAGTATATTTTTCTTCGGAGATATTAGTTTTATTGGATACATGGCAGTTCTTCCAGAAATAAGGGGCAAAGGCTTAGGTACTTCTTTGTTTAGTAATTTAATAAAAATAGGCAAATTGAATGGTTGTAAGACGTTCTTGTTATATGCTTCAGAATTAGGTCAACCAATATATTATAAATATGGATTTCGAAGTAAATACGTTACTAGTGAGTATAACTTGCCAACTAAACCATTGGTATCACAGAAAACTCATAAAAATCTTCATCAAACGGATATTTTTCCTTATTGGGCTGCATCAATTGATAAAACTACAATAGGTTTTGATAGATCACAATTTTTACAACTAAAAATTAATCACGGCTCGATCTTAATTACTATTGAAAAAGAGGGTTTTGCTCTCGTCTCAAATTCTTTGCTAGGACCTGTCATTTCTAAAAATATTGATGCCGCAGTGTCTCTTATAAATGAGGGAATAAAACTTGGAGCGAATCACATCATTATACCAAAACATTCACAGTTTCCTAGCAAGATCTTTGATCTCGCTAATCTAACAGAGAGAAATAGTGAATCAAATTTAAAAATGGTATATGGTAAAGAAGGAACCCAAAGATTAGACCAATTTTATGCTCTTGGTAACTACGCTAAAGGCTAGCTGTTATTTATAGATAATAATTACATCTTATAAATCGAAGATTTTTTCTTCTACTTCTTCGAAATTATGAACCCTATGAACATTATGTTCGCACACTGAGTTTTGGTTCCATGGTTGGTCAAAAAGTAATAGAGTCCTATTTTTCATCATTTTTATTGGCTCTACCAAGTTTGGATTATCATCGACATATAAATCGTAATTTTGTTTTAATTTGATATCGTACGGTCGATGATGTAATAAAATCATCTCCGTGTATTGAATACCCGCCTTAATATCATGAGAATCTAACTTATCTACTATTGAAGAACGATATTCAGGTACACGTGCTGAAACTATGTCAAGGTCGTACCTTTCATTTAACTTTTTCATGATTCTCGGAGCACCCTCACCTATGAAAGGGATGTTTCCAGAATCTTCATAAATTTCATAAAATATTTTGAACCCCGTTTCTTCATCCATATTCCAATCAGCAAAAAAATCCCACTTGACGACATCGCTCTTTTTGTAATTAGTGCCATATCTTTTGTTATAAATTTCGCAATACGTAATAATGATATCTAATAAGACGCCGTCAATATCAATCGCAATTTTCATTATAATTCATTTGGCTGTAATAATATAAATACATTTATATCCACCTAATAAAATTGGTCCTCTACACATATATTTGAAAAATTAATAATTTTTTTAAAACTTCTTTTTTTCATAATAAAAATACTACAAATACTCCAAAAACGAAATTTATACTATTAGTAGGATTGTAGACATACACACATTTTAATCCTTAGAAATAAAAATTAGATTCAAAAAACAGTTTAGTTTATATCAAAATCGATAATGAACATGAATACCACTTTTTTTCATACTTTCTAAGAATTTAATAGAATTGGAATTAAAAGGACAGTTATTATAATTTCTCAAACCTCACTAGATCTTTTAATTATTTGATTATCTGGATAGTGCTGCATTTTTCTATTATCAAGGTATAGCGCGAGGGGTACTATAAAAAGGATAAAAGCCATTAAAACTAGTCCTCCAATCAATGACCAAATAATCGAATTAGAATAGTCGTTAATAAAAATTATTATAGCTGAGATTAAAGAAAGAGTTCCTGCTGCAATGAATCCTAACAATCTTGTGAAATACTTTTTCGTACCCCCTCTCACGAGAGTATTCAAACCTCCTCCCACGAAAGTATTATAATCTTCGGGTGCATCAATGTTTTCAAAGATATTTGCTCTGGAAAAGGCGTTAAAAATTCTTGTGATTGTACATGTTTTAAAATGGTTTTCATAACACATTGAAAAGATCAAAAAAGGTATGTGTGAATCCTGAATACATAAATTATGACTATATCTAAGCTCTAATGTTTCTTTAAAAGAACAATTACCAAGATTGATTCTCGAGCATTTAGACAATGCTGCATATTCAAAAGAACATCCTTCAAATTTGATGTTCTTACAACTTTTAAAAGAAATCATCTTGAATGTGCAATTTTTTATCAAGATGTGTAAAGAAGAACTTTTGATTATAGAATGATCTGGTAACGAGTGTGTATTTTCGATTATAAAAGGGTTTTCTGAAGTACCATTTCCAACCCATTTTTCATTTATAGCTTTTTGATATAAATCATTCTCAGAATAATTAGTATTCGACGATAACTTCAAAAGTACTTATGTTCAATCTTTTAACTATTGATATTATATTTCCATTATCATTCTTAAAGTTTATTTTCGCATATTTGGCATTTCTTCCAGGCAGTTCTACATGAACTATTTTTTTTAAAATTAAAATTTAGTATTATTTTGTTTAGAAAAATCTATTTTGATTGACACAATAAAGATAATTATTAATTTTTTCTGAAATTTATATATAATTCAATGGATAGATTTATATAGCCACATTTATAATAATTACATGGGATTAAATTCCCACAAAATACTAAGTATAGAAGGTGATGATTTAAAAAACCTCAAAATAAGATAGGTAAAGAAATATTCACTCCCCTACTATTGTATAAAATTTTAAAATTCCACCAATATGATCCCTTTTTTTTTCCTTTTTCTTAAGATTTTTTTAAGAATCTTTACTTAATTTTAATATCTTTAATTTTTGATAGGTGTAATTAATTGAAGTCAATTAAGGGTATTTTATCAGATATCGATGGAACTCTTTATTTCAAAGGTGCTCCAGTTCTAGGTGCCCTAGAAACTATTGAAATGCTACGTGAAAAAGGCATAAAATTGCTATTTTTTACTAACACTGATAGTAAAACACCAAAAAATGTATACAAATTGCTCATAGAATATGGCTTTAAAGTTAAAGAGGAGGAGATATTTACTCCAATTATAGCCTTAAAAGAATTTCTTAAGGGTAAAACTAGTGTAAAATTGTATTTAGTGACAACAGAAGAAATTAAAGAAGAATTTCAAGAATTTCACCTTGTTAAAGGATCAGAAATTCCAGATTATGTCATTGTTGGCGATTTTCGGGACAATTGGGACGTTAACAGGCTCAATGACGCTTTTAGGTATGTTGTAAAGCACAAGGCTGTATTACTTGGAACACAAGGTAATAAATATTATCTTGATGTAAATGGAGAGCCTGTAATAGATACCGGATCATTTGTACATATGATAGGAAATGCCGCTAATGTTAAGCCTATGATCTTTGGTAAACCCTCTAAAGAGTATTTTCTTCATGCTTTAAAAAAACTCAATTTACCCCCTGAAGATGTAATTGTCGTTGGGGACGATATTGATACAGATATTTTAGGTGCTCAGAATGCTAATCTTAGAGGAATTCTTGTAAAAACGGGCAAAGGGCAATTCTATAATTCATCAGAAAGAAGCATTATCCCATACAAAGTTATAGATTCTTTTAGCTCTTTAACTGAATTAATATAAAATAGTTTATGATCCTAAATGTGAGTAAAATTTTAAAAGCAGATGAACGGTTTTAAAATTCTATAATAATTTATTAAAAGAATCTTAAGAATTAGAAGTTTCGTTGGAGGGTTCTTTTGAACCGTTATTTTTTATTATTTGATATTGATCTATTATTTCTTCCAGATTTACGGTAATCAGCGTGTGCAAATGATGCTTTCTCTCAAAAAATTCAATTTTAATTCTATTTGAAGGGTTAGCTGCATGGATTATCATATATTCCTTGCATTTAATACATGCCCGGGCTCTCATAATTCTTCCTTAAAATATAGCATTATACTTATAATAAGGAAAAACTTAGAACATATCTAAACTTCGATTATTTTTTGTTCTTGTTCGTTCTAATATCACGAAATTTTTTTCGTAACGTTGAATCGTATAAATCCTTCAAATTATTAATATCCAGCAATATCTCTTGAGTTTCCAAACCTTTTATTATGCTGATTGATAATTATTCCCAGTTTTGCTACTTTAACATTAAATTCAGACGCAAGAAGCATGATATCGTTTAAACTTGTCGGTTCAGTTTCTATAACGAATCTACCAACAAGTTCACTAAAAAGTAGTTCATAAAATCAATAGCTTAAATCTTAGCTTCTTTAATAATGTAATCTTTTTTATTTCTAATTTCAGTCCCGCATTTGCTACAATATTTAGAAAACGATCGGCATCAAAACATTTAAATACTCGACGAATCTTGTTTTTCTTATCTCGTTTACGAGAATAATACGCTCATGATCGAATTTAAGGTTAACAATTTAGAAATTAATGTTTAACTGTATCATTGTATGTAGTTTTATTTGATAAACTTAATTGGGTTTTTAGTCGAACCAAATCTTGTCTTGGATAAACGAAGCGAATATTGACAGTTGGTTCCTTTTGCCGAATCTTTTTTAATTCTTGCTTAACTGCTACTGTAAGCTTATCTAAAACTTCGTCGTTTTGGGATTTATTTTTTAAATCGCAATTTATTGAGTTATAAGTTAGATTTTTGAAGAAATGTTAAGGAAAAACCTTATTTATACTGTTCGCGATAGTCTACAAATGTATAACAAAGAGAACAAATGTGAACAAAGTGTTGAATTTGCGAACAGATGCTTGAAAATGTAAACAAACCGAGTCAAATCTTCTCTAAGATGATCTTAAATTCTTCGATAAATTTAAGAAAACATAGTAAAGAAAGTAAAATCAAACGAGTCTTTTTCTTTGTTCGACATAAATCTTAATTTTTTGAAAAAGTTAAAAATGAATAGGAAATGGATGTCTAAAATGAGAATATACTAACAATGATAGTAAACAATTCTTTGAATATTTAATAAATTCAGAAATCGGTAGACATCAAAACACTTAAATATCTAATGAATCTTTTTTTTCTTAGCTCGTTTACGATAAAAGTTCTTATGATCAAATTTAAGATTAACGATTACCTCTCGCTTCGATTTGAAGACGAAAAGACCATCATTTATGTAGCTGGCAAAAGGTTTAGACAGTGTGTAAATTTGTTGCTGGATATCCCAGTTGACGACATTCGCGAATTCGACCAAATAGATTCTATTGACGAAGCTGCTGAAAAAATCGGTATAGCAACGGAAAACGAGGAAGTATCTAGAATTATTCCACCTAAAGTTGAGTTC
The DNA here is from genome assembly GCA_004375715.1 of Promethearchaeota archaeon. GTDB lineage: Archaea > Asgardarchaeota > Lokiarchaeia > Sigyniarchaeales > SOKP01 > SOKP01. The sequence continues at coordinate 35,814 of SOKP01000267.1, forward strand.
TGGGGGCATTGCAGTAATTTACAAGTTTGGTTTGAAAATAACTACGATACGAGAGTTATTCATTCTAATATAGCGTTTCCGCTGTTGAAAAAATTAAGCGAATCAGGAGATATTGTCGCTTTACGAATGTTCAAAGAAGAAATCGCAAAAAGATTCTCGCAAGGGAACGAAAGTACGCGTACCTTTCTGGTTGAAGAATGGTATATGGATTTGCTTAGCAGAGAAGAGGTTCTTAGCTTAAATATCGAACAGATAGATATCATACACGAATTAGAAGACTTATTAGGGATAAAAATCAAATTTAAAACGGTTTTTCACCTATTTGAACAAGGTTTCGTGCTTCACAAAGGGATTATCAAAGCGTTAGTATTAGACAGCTGTGGTCTTGAAGAACTCCCCGAACTGGTAAGAAAACTAAAATCGTTAGTAATGCTTAAACTGCACGGCAATCGTTTAGAGACGCTTCCAGAATGGATCGGTGAGTTCTGGAACTTAAAATCTTTGCAAGTGCCAAATAATCGGCTGATTAGCCTTCCAGACGCTATAGGAAAATTGAGTCGTCTCGAAATTTTAGAATTGTACAACAACAAATTAGAAGAGATTCCGGAATCTATCGGAAACTTACGCTTTCTAAGAAGATTAGATTTTTCGGAAAATCAATTAAAAACGTTACCAGATTCTATAGGTAATCTGGAATCTTTGGAAGTGTTTTTTATTAATAAAAATGAAATAGAAAAATACCCAAAATCGTTCGAAAATCTTGTTTATGTAAAAGATTTAGTTTTAGACAAAACGGTAAAATAGTTTTCAAAAAATAAAAACTTGAAGTTTTTGCCATTAAAGAACTTCATTGGGTTGGCGCCCAAGCTTGTAAACTCAGACCTCCCAAGACTGTCACTTCTCTAGGAATTTGCTCAACTGGAACCCGCCTTCGTGAATGAATGGGGCTTAAAAGGAACGTTCCTTCCTCAGTTTTAAGAGCAGATGGTTCTTTGAACAAAGAAACTGAATAAATTGTGTCATTAAACCTTAAAAAGACTTCTGAAATCGCATTATCATCATCAGTCCAAGTACAATTGAACTCATATAATCCATTTTTAGAGTAGGTCATTTGAGTTTTTATAAAATTAAAATAAAAAGGGTCCTCTTCTAAGAAATTATCAACAGGATGATTATCAAATGAATTAGCTGATCCGAAAATGGTATAAGGAGTGTCCCAGAAAAATCCATCATTCAACGCATTAGGATAATTACTTTCATAATCTCCCCAGTAATTTCCTATTGTTCCATTATCCCAATTATTATTAGAACCATCATCTATTGCATTATTCTGAATATTTCCTGAAATTGAGTTGTTATAAATAAAATTATTGTCACTACCACTGGTAGTGACTCTATATTCTATAGAGCCGAACTCATTGCTGATATAGAAAGAAAAGGAGGACATGTTTTAATTCCTGCCAAGCAATATAAGAAAGTCAAACAGTTCATTACCGATTATCTCGATGGAAAGCATGGTCGGGTGCGGAAATACACCTTTTCAACCGCTCCCGCAGCAAAAAGACGATTTTGGAAATTCACGCAAAATATTGCGTGCTCGCTGAAGTCCAATTCTTCTCAGAAACTTGTTAACCTCTGTTTGATGGGGTACCATCCGTCTTCTCCGACCGTCTGTAAATATTTTTTGCCTTCCTCGTCTACTACTCATTAAATGTTCGTTGAGCAGCTCACTAGCCTCATGAATCGATCTTCCAATAATTTCAGAGAAGAAAAATACTTTCAAGAAGTCATCCTTTTTGTATCTTGCATTTTTTGCTTTTTTAAGACGCCACATTCGAGATTTAATTTCAAAACAAAACTTTTTAAAAAATGAGAGCATATAATGATTAGAAAGAAGTGGTTTAATTCCCGAATTCAAAACTGATTTAGGAAATATTTCTTGTAGTAGCATACATAAATATTACCACTTCTTTCTAATAAACTTTAGGTTTATCAACTACAAAAGCAAAAAAACTGGTTTGAGTATTTCAAAATAAGAGAATAGACAATATTTTTAATAGAAAGAAACTCACATCAATCGGATTCAGAGTTTAAAATCCTTTGATACTGTTAATTTATAGGAAACATAACCAACTCATATTTTAATTTAGGTTAGTTTTCTTACTCTTCTCATTAGAAAAATTTAAAGTTTATACTAGTTTTTATTTAAATACAATATTATTAAAGAAACTAGTGAACGATATGGGTAAAACTAAAAAAACTGGGATATCCGCAAGGTTTGGAGCGCGTTATGGTTCTAATGTAAGAAAAAAATGGCGCTTGGTAATGGAGATCCAAAAAAGTGGTAATTTAAAATGCCCACGATGCGAAACAAGAGGCTCTATTAATAGAATCTCAACAGGGATATGGCATTGTAAAAAATGCAATGCTAAGTTTACTGGTGGTGCTTATAACACCCAAACTCCTCGTGGTGCGGAATCATTTAGAATAGCGAAGCGAAAACAACGAGAGTTAGAAGTTGTAGAAGAATAATGAATAAAAATAACTCACTTATTATTAAATCCACTTTAGAGTTTCAATTTAAAACGCCGGAATTATGTAATTTTTCTTATAACTCTATTTTACCTGAATTTAAAGTTCAAAAATCGAAAAGATCTACAATATTTTTAAAAAAAGAAGAAAATTCTCTAATCTTTTCGATAGAAAGTAAAGATATTACCGCGTTCAGGGCAACAGTTAATGATATCATCAGTTTTGGTCGGATATTTGAAGGCGTTATGAATATTGTAAATAACACGCAATATGCCTCAGATTAAATTATTCATAAATTTCTTATTCCACATTTAATTTGATATATTAATAAAATATATGATGTGATTTTCGTTGACGATTAATTTAGATCAATTAGATGAAGAAACAAAAAAAAAATTTCAAAATTTAACTCAGGTTGGGCAGACTTTAGAACTCCTAACACAACAGAAGATTCAAATTGATAGTTCTATTAGAGAAACAGATCTTGCAATAGGAGAATTAGAAAAAGCAAACCCCGATACGATAGTTTATAAGCAAATCGGTGGTATAATGGTTAGAAGCGAAAGAGATAAGCTTTTGGCAGAAAAAACATCTAATAAAGAAACCTTAAATATGCGTTCAACCACGCTTGCTCAAAAAATAGAAAGAACTAAAAGCGCTTTTGAATCCCTTCAGGCAGATCTTCAAGCAGAGCTTCAGAATCAATAATATAATGAAATTTTCATGCTTAATTCTAAAAAAGAGGATTTTTTAAAGTATTTAGAAGAGAAAAACATCATTATAACATCTCACAATTTAGTCGATATTGATGGGCTCGTTTCAGGAATTGCCTTAAAATATTGTTTTGAAAAGTATTTCCCTAACCAAAACATACAATTAACTTTTTCAGGACTATCTAAGCATACAAAAAGTTTTATAACCAAATTTAGTGGAAAATTTCCAAACTTTAACTTTTCTTTTCAAAATCATGTTGAATTATCAGATTTTGATGTTATCGTAATAGCTGACTCAAATAATCTAGATCAGATAATGTTATTTAATAATCTAGATTTGGATATTCCTTTTATCTTCATAGATCATCATTTAAATTTACAGAAAAATTATCCAAGTAATAATTCTTCTCATAATTTGATTTTTGATAATTATTCGTCGACATCAGAGATTGTGTTAGAATTATTTGATGATTGCAACATAAAGCTTCCAATACAATACAAGTATCTCCTTGTTTCAGCAATATTGACCGATTCTGGATTTCTAAAGTATGGAAATACCGGAACCGTTAAAAATTTATATGATATTTTACAGGATCAGATAGAAATTCAAGATGTATTACCAATGTTAGAAAGAGAAATAGATATCTCAGAGAAAATTGCACGAATTAAAGCTCTTCAAAGAGTTAAATTAATTCGAATTAACAATTGGTTAATAGGATTGTCACATCTTAGTAGTTTTAGCGCTTCTGCTGCTTCGATCTTAACAAAAGTGGGTTTTGACATTGGAATTGTCGTATCTGAAGATAAATCTGATTATAGAATCACCACTCGAGCAAAAAAACAAGTTTGTCTAAAAACAGGCTTACATCTCGGGAAAATTATTAGTGAAATAAATAACGTGAATGGTGGTGGACATGATGGTGCTGCTACTTTGAATGGTAAGAATGACGTAGAAGAAATTCTTAATCAATTAATCGATAAAATAAAAGAAACTTTAATTAATTAACTATCCTTATAAAGTAAAAAGAATTATGGATATCCCCTTTCATGAGCTTAATTAAATTTTATAATTTTCATTTTCGATATAAAGGAAACGACGAGTATGCACTTAAAAAAATTAATTTGGAAATAGAATCAAATAGATTTATTTTATTAGCTGGGGAGACGGGATCTGGGAAAACTTCATTAATTAGATGTATGAATGGATTAATCCCCCAATTTTATGCCGGTTATTATAAAGGATATGCAGAAATTTCAGGAAAAAACACCACTGAAACACCAATATCTGAATTATCTACTGAAGTTGGAATCGTATTCCAAAATCCTGAAAACCAACTAATTGCAATGAATGTAGAACATGAGATAGCATTCGGTTTGGAAAATTTAGGAATTCCAAGAGAGGAAATCAAAGAAAAAATTAAGGAAGTTGTAGCAATAACTGAAATTGAAAGTATCATAGATAAAGCACCTTTCGAGATAAGTGGTGGTGAACAACAACGAGTTGCCATTGCTTCAATTTTAGTATTAGAACCTAGGGTTATCGTTTTGGACGAGCCAACGGCAAATTTGGACCCATTATTCGCAAGAAAAATTTTAAACCTTTTAAAAAAAATTCAAGTCGAAAAGAAGATGACCGTTATAATTAGTGAACACCGAATGGATTTAATCCTCCCGTTAGTAGACGACATAATTTTAATGAAAGAGGGTGAGATAATAGCTCATGGGGTTAAAGATGAAGTCATAAATTCTAACACATTTGAGAATTTGAATATTAATAAGCCCAAAATATATTCGATTTTCAATGAATTAAAAAATAGAAATCAATTTCAGCACGATATTCCCGTTTCTATTAAAGATGCCGTAAGTTCATTAAAAATGATTAAATAACTCGAAATGCTTATGAAGGATAAAAATTCGTACCCTTTAATAATGGTTCACGATGTTGATTATGTGTATTCAAACGGAACAATTGCGTTAAAGAAAGTTTCATTAAATATTAAGAAAGGCGAATTTGTTGCAATAATGGGGCAAAATGGAGCAGGAAAAACTACTTTGATCCGCACATTTAATGGTTTAATCCGACCAACAAAAGGAAGTATTTTTTTAGAAGGAGAAAATATTGATTCAAAAACTATTGCTACATTATCTAAAAAAGTTGGAGTTATCTTCCAAAATCCTATGCATCAACTATTTTCTACTACATTAGAGGACGAAATTAAATTTTCCTTGAAGAGTCTGAATTTAGATAAAGAAGAAATTCAAATAAAAGTCGATCAAGTACTAAAGGAATTTGATCTCGAAAAATATCGAAAAAGATCCCCATTTAATTTATCTGGTGGAGAAGCAAAAAAATTAGCTACAGCATCTATTCTATGTCGTGACCCTGAGGTTCTAGTTTTTGATGAACCAACATTAGGACAAGACGCAAAAGAGATTAATTTCTTTCTTGGATTAATAAAAAGCGAGTTAGAAAGAGGAAAAACAATAATAATAGTTACACATAACATAGAGTTTACAGTAGAACATGTTCCAAGGACAATCTTGATGAGTGGAGGACAGATCATTGCGGATGGTCCAACACAGAGTATTTTTACGAACGAGTTTTTAATATCAAAATCATCATTAATTATGCCGCAAATATATCTATTCAAAAAAGAACTTCGAAAAATAGGAATTACTATTCCTAAAGAAGTTATGAGAGAAAGCGAAATAATTAATTTTCTCGATAATTATCTGGATAGCAAAACCACAATTTAAAGGAGGAAAATTATTAAATGTCTTTAGAGTTTCTTAGTGCGTTCAAATTCTTAAAAAAAGAGACTTTCCTCCACAATTTAGATCCAAGAACCAAACTATTACTAGCCATAACGTACACTATTAACGCACTATTATTTCAAGAAATAATCCCCTTATTACTAATTTTAATAACCCTACTCCCTGTAATAATCGTAGGAAAATTGTTTAAAAGATGGATAAAGAGCGTCAAAGGAATGTCTTTCCTCTACATTTTTATTATTGTTCTTAATACGCTATTTATTGACGAAAATGGATTAACATTCGCCATTGCTATGATCTTAAGGATTTCTATAATGATTTCAGCATTCTCTTTGTTTTTTTTAACTGTAGATCCAAACGATTTAGCTCTTTCCCTAATTACTATGAAAATCCCATACGAATATGCGTTTTCTTTCTCGTTAGCGTTTAGGTTTGTTCCAACTATTGCTATAGAAACACAAAATATCATCGATGCTCAACAGAGTCGAGGGTATGAAATGCAAAAAAAAGGGATTATAAATCAAATAAAAAACCTATTTCCTCTCTTAATTCCTCTTATAGTTAGTTCTATAAAAAGAGCCTTTAACGTAGCAGAAGCCTTAGAATCACGATCTTTTGGTAATAAAAAAGATCGGACATTTTATTATACGATTAGATATTCCTTAAAAGATTGGATATTTTCGCTATACTTGATTCTTTTATTGACTTTTTTAATATTTATTAGAATTAATTTCATGTTAATGCCATTATGGTTTAGATGGAGTTTACCGTTATGAAAACCTATTCTATTACGAATATAAATGGAGTTTCTAATTATCACGTTGGAATTAACCAGATTGAGATTGACCCCAAAGAAATTCAATTAAAAGAATTAGTAGAATTAATTGAGGTTATCCAAAGTCAGCATGAAGATACTGTTTTACAGTTCTTCAGCGATAAATATATTCTAAACCCAGAACATGTATTACATGCTTGTTATTTCGTCCAAAAAGCCTTCTATACTAAAAGTAATATTTCAAATAAAAAAAACCTTGAATTACTTCTATATTTAGCTACTAAAAGACAAATAAAACTAAGTCTCGAATGTTTTGGGGTAAATAGTTATAATTTACACAATAAGAGAATAACTTATTGTATCATCTCTCTAAAAGATAATATCCAGCAAGTAAATATCGAAATTAATAGCTATTTGCATTCCAAAGATATTGGCTTAAATTTAGGAAATATATCTATCGATAAGTTTAAAATCGTCAAAAAGTATTTTGAATTTTCTGACAACCAGGTTTTAACTGTCCTGAAGGCTTATGGATTTAATTACGACGAACTATATATAAATTCTTTAAATTTAGAAAGCTTGTATGAAGCATTGACAGACTTAATATGTGAAAAAATGGCTTTATTAAGTTTAGAGAAAAGGAGATCTATTTAGAACTTGTTATACTTATTAGGGATAATAAAAATATCTTCGGGATTTAGAAACGATATCCCACTAACATTTCCTAGCAGTTCAATCCTTATAATTTTATCTGGATTATCCAAATCGACTCTATTAGTAATGATTTTTGCCACTGATTCAATAATGGCATTTCTTTCTATGATCTCATTTTTTCTGCGTTTTAATTCGATCTTAAAAGAATCTTCTTTGTTTAAATAAAGAGGGTAATATTTTTCTA
>SOKP01000094.1 GCA_004375715.1 Promethearchaeota archaeon
AGACTCTTTTCAAACTCGGGGGTAATCGTTTTTACATAGAGTCTCATTTGAATAAAGTTCGGATCTCTTTCTACCAATCCGGAAAATGTTCTACTAAAGAATTTTTTAATCCTTTGCATGGTATTTAAGCCATTAAAAATAATCCTACGATTGTTAAAAGCTTTTTTTAAATTCTAATCAGTTGTTATTTTTCTAATAATAGATAAATTAAATTGAGAGTTTTTGCATTAGAATTGGCAAGAGAACTTTTATACCCTTTTTTTCTTTTTCTCTAATAATCTTACTAAGTACTATATAAATTTGCTCTGCTTGATATTGGCGAGTCTGATCAAAATTATTTTTATTTAACACGATCCATTCAAAAAGAGACGATGGTTTGAATGTGTTTAACTCAGATACAATGTACCTATCTTTCTCTAAAGAGAGATCCTTAATATAATCGCAGATCACAGGAACACATGTAATGATTATTCGCGCATTATATGAATGAGCGAAATCATACAACTTTTGTAGTAAACCTTTTGGATCAGGACTACCATTTAGACCATCTATAAGCAATATCCCCTTACCCGATTTAATATTATCTAGCAGATTTGAAATATAACGGTTGTCCGTTTCGGGTAAAATATTGTCATAAAGTGCATCTAGGATATCTTTACTCAAATCTATATTTTTTGCGATAACTAAATAAGGGATGTAGTTTGATAATTGCTCTCGATGAAGGATGTCGTATTTTAATGATGCTAAAAGCACCGATTTTCCTGACTTAGGTGCTGCTGTCACAATATTCAATGTTCCTTTATTCAAAGGATCAAACAAAATAAAATTGAAAATTCTATAACTAATTAGAGGATGATCTATTTTAACATCTCCTTCTTCATTAAAACTTTGTGAAATTGCTCTGAATTCAGGTTCCACATAACTTAATTTATTAAATTCAAAATTTTCATGCATCTCATTTCGTAATTCCATTAGTGGACTTTTTTCCTTAAACCTAGCTTTCTTTTTCGCGATTTTAAAATATAAATCCTCACAAAACGCTCGAAAGTCGTTTGTATAACAGACTCCGCGAGAAATTTGTACATTAGCACATACATCTTCAATATCTTCAAACACAGGTAAAATTTTTTTTTGAAATGCTTTTGCCATACCAATTTCTTGAATACAAGGGATAGAATCTCTCGTGTTTTCGGTAAAAAGAACGATTACTAAATCACTTGCGTTAATGCTAGATCTCATGTAATCATCAAATTTTTGCCCACCCTCAGTATCCCGAGCCCAATAATATACTCTTTCAATGTCTTCTTGATATTCTAAAAAATCAACAATTTGTTCCACCTTATAATCGATTTGATCATCGCTCGCATAACTAAAAAATATATTCATACTTTATCCCCTCGGTTTAGAATTAATTTTAAGAAATCTTTATTAAAAAATTTTTATATTTGTCTCTTTTTATATTTAAACCTTGAAACAAGGAGAGAAATTACAATATAAAGTTGAGAATAGCTTTCATAAATAAAATTTAAATACTTATGACGAAAAATATATTAAATAATGATCGAAAACCGTATTTTACTAACAACCCCTACTTATCCTTATCCTACTCTACCAGCTAATGATTCTTTAACGGATGCTACTGGGCAAAGGTTTACAAAGGGAGATGATATATTTACTTTAATATCTCACACTCATTGCTACGCAAATCACATTTTAGCTCAAAATATCAGTAAACCCTCAACCCTATTAGAATATCCTCGATGGAAAGATTTTACAAAAGAAGTTGATAAAGGATACAGCATCATTGGAATAAGCGCTTACCCCCCCCATTTAGACAATGTTATGAAAATGTGCCAATATATCCGTGAGACTTCTCCGGATACGACAATTATGTTAGGTTCTTATGCTGCTCAAGCTTTCAAAGCCAAGTACGACGAAGAAACTCAAAAAAAATATGTTGACTACGTAGTGAAAGGAGAAGGTGTAAAGTTCCTTAGAGAATATTTAGGAGAAGATACTAACCAACCAATCGAACAAAAATTAATGCCAAAATGTGGTGGCGCTCCTTGGTTTATAACTAAATATCCAATTGGTAATGTAGGTTTTGTTGTGACAGGTTTGGGTTGTCCTGGGGGGTGCGATTTCTGTTCTTCAACAGAAATGTTTGGATTTAAACGAATTGAACTGTTAACACCAAAAGAATTTATATCACACATTTATTCTTACCATAAGCATTTTCCTGATGTCCGCTTAATTTTTACAATAGAGGAGGATCATTTTCGTCATCCTGAATATTTATTTGAAACGAAAAAATATTGGGAGTCCAGCCCAAAAGTAGTAGAAACTTTAGATTGGCTTGCTTTTGGCTCTGTGGATAATATATATAATTTTGCAAAGAAATATGGATGGGAGACTATCGCTGAAATAGGGGTAGGTGCTATCTTTATAGGTGTAGAGTCGAAATTTGCTGGAGAGCATGGCTATAAGAAACGCCAAGAGGTGGATGCCCGCGAAGTATTTGATAAGCTTCATTCAATGGGGATAAGGACCTTAGGGGCATGGGTTTGTGGTTGGGACTTCCATGATCATTCAAATATATATGAGGACCTTAATTATTTCGTTGCGTGTTACCCTACTTTTCAGCAATTAACCCGATTATCTCCCTTCCCGGGTACTGTATTATACGAAGAATTGATGGAGCAAAATAGAGTTCGGGATGTTCCCTGGGAAGATGTGCATTTTTGGAGCGGAGCACAAGAAAATGTAGCCTTAGAAACGCATGAAACTCTTAATTTAACGGAATATGGATATGAATTGCTTTATAAAACTTGGGGGCCATCCATACTTCGCAAGTTAGATGTAATATTGAATGGATATGAATTTTGTTTCAAATCTGATAATCCCATCATGCGAGATCATAAAGCTCTTTTCTTTAAAAATCAAGCCGCTCTCTTGTGGACTTTAATAGAAGCTATGGATCGTTTTGCCCCAAATGGGGTAGTTAGGAGGAGAGTTCGAAAAACTGACGAAAAATATCGGCGTTTAATTGGCGAACCGACTCCTGTTATGGAATACTTAAGCAAAATTACTGAGAAACGCGCAAAGAAGTTTAAAATCAAAAATTTATTAGATCCATTCAATCGGTATCCAAAAGAGGAACCGTTTAAAAAATACTTATATAATAAGGATAAATCTACAAAGGATAAGCTTATTCCTTACGAAACCATTGAACTCACTAAGAAACCTTTTGCGATGAAGTGGAATAAATTTGAATTTCTTGTTTTAGCGCAACTTCTAAAAATGATTCGAACATTTAGCCGTAAAAGAAGCGATATAAAAGTAGATGATTACATCATTGAGTCAATAAAAAGAAGAAATTTCGTTGGTTTTTAATTTAATTATAGTATTCAATAACTTCAAGTATTGCTAGAAAAAATCCTCAATTTTAGACTGAAATAATAAAAAAAAGTTTTAAATACCTTAAAATCAAACACTAATTAGAACTCAAATTAATCAAAGTTTTTTAAACAGTAAAATGGAACCTTGGGAAGAAATAGATGAGGAAAAGGAGAAAAAACAGCGAAAAAAAAATCGACAAATTATCGCAAAGCGCCTTCTATGCATAATTATGTTTCCAATATTGCTTATGTTACTATTTGTAATCATTATCCTAATATAGTACATCTTTTCTAAG
>SOKP01000198.1 GCA_004375715.1 Promethearchaeota archaeon
GGGCGTATTGCATAATCTTGAGTACTTCCATAAATTCCTTTATATGTTCCACAGAAGCGACACTGATTCCAATTACAACCTCCAGTGACAGCAATGAGCACACTGTATGCTTCTACAGGGGGTCTAATTACTATCTGGCTTGGAGGGAGTTTAACAACCATAATAATTCTTACTTTTTTGTTATTGGAATATATACTGTTATTTAAAATAGGGTTGAGTTATTCTAAGCATTTTAAGAATAAAGATTTAAGCATTATAATTTAATGCTAAATTGATAAAATTTTTTTTATAGGATTAATTCTAATTGTCATTAGTTTTAATAATAGTTATTTTGTAATAAAAATCGGTATTTAAAGTGATAGGAACGCATACTCAAGGAAAAAACATACTTTTTTCGTTCAAAGTGGTTATAGTTGGTCCTCCGAGTGTGGGTAAAACTTGTCTTTTTAACCGCTTTTGTTTTAATTCCTTTAATTTTGACACTTCTCTTACAATTGGAGTAAATTTTCACTCAATAGACTTAAAAATTCGGAACATAGATGAAGCGGACAACCCTAAAGAAACGCATAATGTTTTAAGCATTTTTGATCTAGGTGGTCAAGAACGTTTTAAAGCACTACTTCCAAAATTTCTTGGTGGAGCAAATGGAGTTTTGTTAGTTTTTGATCTGACTAATAGCAGCTCTTTTGACCAACTAGATTTTTGGTATGATCAATTACTTGAGCACGCAGATTGTTTAAAAATTCCTAAATATTTGGTAGGAAGTAAAAGCGACTTATTGGAAACTGTACCAGAGAAATACCACGTTCCAGAAGTTAATATAGATAGATTTGTTAAAGAAAAGCAATTTAACGGGTTTTTTAGGACATCAGCTCTAAAGAATAACAATGTTTTGAATGTGTTTAAGGAACTAAATAATTTGATGCTGAAACATCAAAATACTGGCTATATTGTAGTTTGAAAGAAGTAACATAACCAGATCAAAAACTCCTCATATACATATAATCGGAGAACTCGTTAAAGAATACTTTCTGGTTTTTATTAAGGTCGGGATAAATATCCCTAAGTGATGCTTTTGCTTGGTTTATTAAATTCTTAGAGAAATGTTCCGCGATTATCATAGCGTTAGTTTCAGTGAAAATTGTTTCAACAGTCTTTACATCATTTTTACTTAATTCTTTTAAATGATAGATTTCATTCAGAGTTTTGGATTGTTCCTCATCAGTATTTTGAACGGCAAATATGTATATTATTTTTTTCTTTCTTGCTTTAATATCGCTAGCTAAATCAATCATATCATCTCGAATCGCAAATGCCTGACCCATCAGGTTCATAGCTTTGCTTAGTGGATTTATTTGATAGTGAGTATTCCCTTTAGCTAAAATGGCCCCGATTTTTGCTGATTTTTCTAACAAGCTTGCTCTTTGCATTTCTGCAATTATTAGATATTGTTCCAAAGACATTGTTATGTTATGGTAATTCATGTATTCTTCTATAATCTGTCCTTTCATTAAATTATCCATTGCTGCAGTATACTCGTTAATCGCAAATAATTTTAAATTTTCAGAAAACCTTGAGTTTTTAATAACATTTAAACCTAGAAAGTAGCCTTGTGTCCCGCCTAAAATAGACATGTCTCTACCATACATCTGGATTAATTCGTTTTTATTGGGTATTTCTATATTATCATAAACCTTGTTTAATTCATTTTTAAGTTGGACGTGAAATGTTGGTTTATTCCTTCTTTCAACATCACCATCCATAAGATCGTCATGAATCAAGTGACCACTATGTAAAAATTCAACTGCTAAAGATACCTTTCGAATTTGATCTATTTGACTATCTAAATTTATAGGATTTACAATTCCAACGAAAGCTGCAATCAATAGAATTGGGTGAAGTCTTTTTGCTTTCTTATTTAAAATAAATTCCTGAAGCTGAGCATAAAAATCCTTCAGTAAAACCTCCTCTTCGCTTTCTTCTAAAAAGGCGAAGTAATCTATTAATTCTCTATCTATGGCTTTTTTCTCAGATTTAAGGAATTCTTCAATCATTTTTGATCCGCTTTTCTGTATATCTAATTCGTATTAAGAATAATTGAATTTCAATATATTTATTTGTGAAAACAAGATTTTTATAATTGTTTTTACATTATTAGTTAATTCTGAATAAAAGTATAAAGAATGTGAATTTTAAGTTGCTAATTGCGGTTATTTCCGATTCTCACGATCATCGTGATAATATTTTAAAAGCTGTTTCTATAATAAATGAAAAGAATGCTGAAGTTCTTATACATTGCGGGGATTATGTCTCTCCATTTGTCAAAAAATGGTTTGATAAGCTAAACAATTCAATAAAAAATCAATTCTATGGCGTTTTTGGGAATAATGATGGAGAACGATTATACTTAACAGAACTGTTGGGACGAATTTGTCTTTTTCCTCAAAACGGAAATGAACACATATTGGAATTAGGTGGAAAACGAATTTATGTGTCTCATATGCCAAAAAAAGAAACGATTGATGCTATGGCGAATTCGGGCATGTTTGACATTATTCTTTCAGGCCATACGCATTTAATGGTTAATAGAAAACATAAAGGCGTTCTAATACTTAATCCCGGTGAACTTTGCGGATATCTGACGGATAAACCTACATTTGCCATCATTGACACTGAAACTATGGAAGCAGAGATCATCGAATTGTAATCTCGTATTAATTCCTTAATTTTCTTAATTTTTTTATAATAGTAAGGTTTAATCTATATTATTATGAGTTTACCTTTAGAAGGAATTGTTGTTATAGATCTCGCAAGGATGCTACCTGGTCCATACGCTTCAATGATATTGGCGGATCTCGGCGCAGAAGTCATTAGAGTTGAGGATCCTAGGTATCCATACGGGAGTCCACCTCCGTTTTTTCAAATAGGTAGGTATCGCGAAAGCGCATTTAATTCAGTAATAATGAGAAATAAAAAGTCTATTACTCTCAATTTGAAAAAGGAAGAAGCCCAAGAAATCTTTTACAAATTAGTTGAAAGAGCGGATATAATTCTAGAAACATTCAGGCCAAAAGTAACAGAGAAATTAAAAGTAGATTATAAAACTCTTTCTAAAATTAATAAGTCGATAATCTATTGTTCATTAACAGGATACGGTCAAGATGGTCCTTATGAACAATATGCGGGGCATGATTTAAATTATATTGGTATTTGTGGAATGCTAGACTTAAATAAAGAAAGGGAACTTGTTGGAGAAAAAAATCAAGATAGAAAGCCAGTTCTTCCAGGAGTACAAGCGGCAGATGTAGGTGGTGGTTTAGTATCAATAATCGGGATTCTGGGTGCGTTAATTGAAAGAGATAAAAATCCCAATAAAGAGGGTCAGTATATAGATATTTCGATGACAGATTGCGTTTTTTCTTTCATGCCTATGGCAGCAGCTTTTCAGTTTTCTAAAGAACTATACGATGGCATGACTAAACCAAGAAATCCACTGCACGGAGAAGTCCCCTTCTATTCAATTTATAAAACTAAAGACAACAAATACTTATCTGTCGGTGCAATTGAATTAAAATTCTGGCGCGGAGTGTGCGAAGGTCTCGGGCGCGAGGATTTAATAACGAAAGGGAATGCTCTTGGAGAAGAAAAAGAAGAAGTGTTCCGGGAAATTCAAAAAGAATTTTTAAAGAAAAC
>SOKP01000219.1 GCA_004375715.1 Promethearchaeota archaeon
AAAAAAAAAAGGATTTTTTTAAATTTAGTGGCCATACTTGGATTAATTTAGTAGTTATCTATATTGAATTTTTTTAAGTTAAATTCATCTTTAACTATTTGTTCAGAAAAAACTTCCAACCGGTTAATTTCGTTTTTAATTTCCATTTCTTTATTTAGTTTCCCTAAATTATGATATATTTCTGCAGCTTCAGTAAATGATTTTATGCATTCGTCAGAATTACCTGAAATTTCGAGGTCTTCAGCAAGAAAGACTAAACTCTCAGCAATGTCTAACTTTCTTCCAATTTTCTTTTGAATTTTTAATGCCTGATAAGAATATTTTAACCCTTCTACATGATTTCTAAATTTAGAATGAGTTCTTCCTAAAGTTCTTAAAACCATAGCTTCCTCGTTTCTAAGATTGTTATCCTTGCTATACTGTAACAGATTTTCCAAAAACATAATTAATTCTTTTTTAACAGCGTCTTTAGATGTATCTGAATGATCTAATGCTTTAGAAAAACTCTCTAATGCATTAAGAATATCGCCACTTCTAAAAAATTCTTTAGACTTTTCAAAATTATCAACTGTTGCGACCATTGGTCTCAACTTTATAGTATGTTAGTTTTTTTTTTAGATTATTTAGAATTAGTAATTTCAATATTAATTATGTTAATCTAAATATAAATACTTTCACATTCAATTTATAAGGTGTAAAATGGTCAAAATCTGTGTTAGTTTTAAAATATCTTCATTTGGATACCGTAAAAGATAGTTCAAATAGTTATTTGAGTAAAAAAAAAGGGATTTTAAAAACTAAAAAATACCAAGAGGCATCAATAAGGGACCGAAGATACATAAAAGAACGATAGCTATTCCGTAAATAATCCCCACAACCTTAATTTTATCTTTTCTTTTGGGAAGATCATACACATAAAATGTTCCCACAAAAAAGTGAAAGTAACCTATAAGAAAGATTAAAATGGGGTTGTACCAGTTCCACCATACATATTCCCATATTAAATAATTGCCCCAGTTCAATAGAATCTCGACAAACACAGAAAACAGCGTAAAGCCGATTGCCATAGCCCAACGGTTTGGAAGTCCTAAAATTTTCTTTTCTTTATCGTCTGACAAAAACTTAGCAAAGACTATTCCTCCAATTGAGAACATAAATGCTATTTCTATGTTCCAACCAATTAAGATTATATAAGCACTTGCTCCCGGTGTGGTCCAAAACGCCGAGTAGTTAGAAAACGCAAAAACTAGCCCGTTCCAAATTTCATTAATAAGATCAAGACCTAATAATGTTAAACCAGCAAAGACAGTGCTCCAATTGTTTGTCTCCCTCGCTTTTTTGATCTCAACACCGTAGATATATAAAACAATGACTAAAATAGTAACAACATACCATCCTGTTACAGGATTCAATTGTCTCAATTTTGATAACGCTTCAAGAGACGCAGCTGTAGGTGCCATAACATACACATTTTTTATTATGTTTTTTTAATTTTTATTTTAAGATATAATAATTTTAAATTAACTTGCTATAAAAATATACAAAATTTGTAATCTCTTACAAATATTAAGAAGAAACTCTTAAATGAAAAATTTATTTTGCGATGCTATTAGCTATTAAAGCTGCAGAAGCGCCCGCTCCAAACCCGTTGTCAATGTTGACTACTAATAATCCTGGTGAGCACGATTGAAGCATGGTTGTTAAAGCACCAATACCTTTTTCTCCTAATCCATATCCACTAGATATGGGAACTCCTATTACAGGAATGTCAACGAGAGCTGCAACAATTCCAGGCAAGGTTCCTTCCATCCCTGCGCATACAATTACTACGTGAATATCTTCTTTAATCATTTCACTGAGGGGTTTAAAAAGACGATGAATTCCAGCAATTCCTAAATCGTAGCTAGTAAATACCTTACATCCCATTGAATCTGCAATTACTTTAGCTTCCTCAGCAATAGGGATATCTGAACTTCCGGCTGAAATTATCCCAATTCTTCCACCCTTCTTTTTAAATTTGAAGTCTTTTTCTTTTACTATTACAATTTTAGCCAACTCATTAACAACTAATGAGATTTCTTCTTTACCACCAAATTCTTTAAAAATTAAAGCCTTCTGTTCATCTTTATACCTTGACACAATCGCAAATTTATTTTTTTTTAAGAAGGTAGAAATTATTTCTATAATCATCTGAGGCGTTTTGTTTTCCGCGTAAATAACCTCAACAACTCCGGTGCGTAACTTTCGAAAAATATCTAATTTGGCAAAATCTCCAACCTCTTCAATAGCTTTTGCTTTTAACAATTTTTCTGCATCTTCGATTGAGCATTCTTTTTTTAACAAACGATTTAATATTTCTCTGATATCATCCATTCTCATTCACCGAATTAAATTTCGGAAGATTTTTCGTTCAAATCTCCATATTCTTAGAAATCTTTTAGCCTTAATAAATTTAGAAAGATGTTCTATCATATTTTTTTTAACATTTTTATATTAGTAGGTTTAAAACACTAAATTTTAAGACATTTTTCAGAATTATTTGAAATTCAGTAAGGTGTGAGTTTTTAAATACATTAACGTACCCATTATAAATTACCAAAATCAATATTCAGCAACATCATTCTAGTGTTATTTTCCTAAATTTAAATTTAATTAGGATTCATATTAGTAGGAGGAGATCAATTTTTCAGATTTAGCGATTAATAGAAATATTGAATACATTCAGCAAAGAAATGAATTTGACTATTTGAAGGCTTTAATTAATTCTTTAGGTAATGGCAGATGTATTGGTATCTTATTACACGGTCCACCGGGAACGGGTAAAACTCTTTTAGCAACATCTCTCGCTAAGGAATTCAATTCTTCATATTTTATAATTGATGGTTCACCAGATCTTGATAGAAGAGATATCGAAGGGAATTGGGAGTTATTTAACGGCGATACTAAGTTTAATCATGGACCATTGACAAGAGCTATAGAAGACGCAAATAAAAATGGTATATCTTTTATTGTTATAAATGAAATAAACGCGATTAGAGAAAGTGAACAAATCTCGTTAAATTCCCTTCTCTCAGAAAGCCATATTAACTTGATTTCGAAAGGATTTGAAAGGTGTAGCTTAAAAAAAACGAGTAAACTTGTTATAATTGGGACAATGAACAAAAGCGTATTAGGAATTAATAAACTTCAAGAAGCATTTGAAGATCGTTTCTTAGTTTGCCCTGAAATAACATATCCCACAAAACAGAAAGAGATCGAAATTGCTGTTAAACTATCAGGATGTAAAAAAATGGTCGCTGAAACCGTTGTAGACGCTGCTAGACAGATCAGAAAGCAAGCAATAAAAGATTTTTCGATAACTAAAATATTCTCTACTAGGTTAATTGTTAACTTCTGCTTAATTGTATCAAATATGTCTCCAGATTATTTAAGATATAATATTGAGAATGTTATCATTAATAAATTAGGTGAGAATCAAGAAGAAAAGAAAAGTATCGCGATGATACTGGATGGAAAATTATTTGAAGACAATTTAAAGAAATATTTGGTCCCTTATTCTCAGGCTAAATCAAGTATAAATGCGGGTTTAAATTCTCCGAGAGCTCCAGAAGCCAAAATTATTAGCAATTTTAAAAGTAAAGTGGAAAAGTACGTGTTTGAATTAG
>SOKP01000059.1 GCA_004375715.1 Promethearchaeota archaeon
TTTAAAGGATTTGGTCTTGGAATTATTCCTGGCGAGAGGAAGGGCATTAAGATTAAAACTTTGGCTGGACCAAGACTCAATGATCCACCATTGGAACTTTACGATTGCCACACATGCGGGGGCGTTTATAATTTAGGGCATGGTAACCAAAAAATTGTGCAAATCCTTAAGGACGCTTTAGATAGCGGATTAGACATAGGTGATCATTTGCAATTATCAGAATGGAGAGCTCTATTAGGGAAAAAATTAGCTGAACTTATGCCGCCAGGGATTACAAAAACAACATTTGGAGTTAGTGGTGGCGAGGCAGTTGATACTGCTATTAAATTTTCAAGAGCATATACGAAACGGAAAAGTTGTATATCAGCAATAGGTGGATATCACGGTCATACTGGTTTTGCGTTAGCAACTGGAGATCCTGGCTTTAAAGAAAATTTCCTTTGGAATCTTCCGGATTTTGAACAAGTTCCTTTTGGTGATAGTGAAGCCTTAAAAAAGACCATTTCGGATGATGTTGCCTGCGTCATTCTGGAAACAATTCCCGCATCGGGCGGTGTATTAATTGCACCAGAAGGCTACTTTTCAGAAGTTCGAGAATTATGTAACGATCATGATGTTATGATGATTATTGACGAAGTTCAAACTGGACTTGGGCGCACTGGTCATTTTTGGGCTATATACGGAGGACTTTATAAACAAGAAAAAGTTATCCCTGATTTTATGGTATTAGGAAAAGGTACGAGCGGGGGAGTTTATCCCATCTCTATTTGTAGTTATAAACCATTCATAGAAAAAGCAGTTTTTAGAGATGATCCTTTCATTCATATTTCTACCACAGGGGGTTCCGATTTAGGGTGTGTCGTTGCTTGCGAAATGTTAGATATTCAATCTGATCCTGAGTTTTTAAACCATGTAAAAGCAATGGGCAAATTATTTGGCAGTGGTTTGGAAGAAATCGCAGATGATAATTCTGAATTAATAAATGAAGTGAGAGGAAGAGGACTTATGTGGGGCTTGGAGTTTAAAAAGGAAACGCTCGGGCAATTAGCTATGCTTTCCATAATAAAAGAAGGCGTTCTACAAAATCATTGCGGAAATAGAAAGGATACACTCATAATGATGCCACCCTTAATCGTGAAAGAGGAGGAAATCGAAGAGATCATGAAAAGAATTCGTGAAGGTGTCAAAAAGATTAAACACTTAGTTTAAACACTAAAATTGCCTAATTTAGGAGTTATTTTGATATTTAAATCTGCTTAGCTTATATATTTCTTGAGCAATTTTTTTTCCAATATTTTCAACACTCATCAAATCCCCTATATCAGCGTTAAAAATCTCTTGGAGCGATTTTAACTCTTTAAGTAAGTTTTTAGCTCTAAGAGCGTTTATACCAGGAATACCGGCAACGATGTATTCTAATAAACTAGTAATTTCTAATGGTTTTTTATCAAATCGTAACTTAAATTCCTTTTTAGAATCTGATTGTTCTTTTTTAGCAAGCTGATAAATAAACATGGCAGAGTCAGACGGATTGTTTGTTTGATATATAGTAATTCCTAAATTCAAAATAATTGATGAAATCGCACCGTAAAGTGCGTTTTGGTTAATATTTGAATTTATAAAAGGGTCTCCTTCTAATATTAATATGGGTCTGACAAAATTGTTTTTTAACTCAAATAATTCATTAAAAAGTCTCCCATCTTTGACGGAATCGTTAAAGTCTTGTGCTGATTTTCTTTCAATCCCAACTCTTTCTGAGAGTATATAGTCTGCAACGGGTAATTGCTTTAGTTCTAAACTAACTCCCATAAGGGATAATGCTCTAACAACAGCAGAGGCTGTCTCTCTATTATCACAAATTATTGTGTAATCCTGAGCACCCTCAATCTTCTGGATATTCGATATATCTGAAGAATTGTTAGATTTACTAGAATCCTTATAGTCTTCGTCTTCTTTTATAAAATTTAAAATGTTTGATTGTCCTGCTTTCGAACCTGAATCATTTTCTTTCATGATTTTTAAGCTTTGATTCATAACTCGTTCCTTAGCTTTTTCAGCCCAAAAATATCCTTCATCACGAGTACCTTCAGCCATTAATAAAATAACTTTCCCCTCCTTTTTTCTCCCAGTTCTTCCTCGACGTTGAATAGAACGTACAGCACTTGGTACTATGTCATAAAATATTACTAAATCACATTCTGCTATATCTAAACCTTCTTCTCCAACACTTGTGGCTATTAACGTGTTATAAATTCCTTCCTTGAAGTCTTCAAGTAATTGTATTTGCTTTTTTTGAGTTAAGCCTTTATCTAGAGCTTTGTTAGCTTGTCCTACGAATTTATGAACCCTAATAATTTCATCTCTTTCAATAAATTTAACTATATTGTTGACGGAATCTCTAAAATGACAAAATACTAATATTCTTGAGTCTCTATTTTCAATAATCTGATTATGTAAAATTTCCGCAAGTTTTTCTAGTTTAGGATGAACAATACCTTTTTGTTTGACAGTTTCAATTAACCTAAGAGAGCGCTTTATGTCAGAATCTCTAAAAAGTTCTTTTAGTGATTTATTTGCAGTGTTTTGTTTTATCTTTTTAATATTTTTTCTCATGTAATCATCTAATGCGCTTACTCCTTGAGTCTCAATGAGTTCATCCATGTGGGACAATCTTATCGCATTTGCCATAGATTTTTTCGCAGTAAATAACGGAAACTTCTCCTCATCTGTTCTTGCAGATGAAATTCTTCCATTAATTACTCTGTCTAACGCAAGCAAATCTTTTCTAGTAACTCTAGTAATATCTGATGAATTTAGTAGTCCTTGTTGTTTTAACCATTTAAAAATTGTTCTTAATTTCTCTGTTATTATTTTTTTGATATCCATAAATTCACTTGGGAGCTTAACCTTTATCCATTCGTTATCGACCTTAAAGATGTAAGGTTTCACATCCGAATCTTGCTCTGTTCTAATTTCGACATGGTCAATGTATAAATTCTTTTTTATTTCGTTAATCTTTTCTTCCGTAGATCCTGGACTTGCAGTAAGCCCTAAAATTTGATAATTCTTAGTGGATTCTACATACTTCTTAGCAATAAAACAATACGCGTAATCTCCTATACTCCGATGACATTCATCAAATATAATTAATGGTACATTCTCTAATGAATAAAGATTGGAAATAATATCGTTTTGAAGTACCTGTGGTGTCATAAAAGCAATTTCTAAGTCCTTCCATATATCTTTCCTTTTCTCTGGTGATGTGGTTCCAGTAATTACTTTTAAGTTTTCTTCAGGAATAACCGTTAAATCTAAAAAAGATTTATAATGTTGATTTACAAGAGGCTTGGTCGGAGCTAATAAGATTATTTTAGAATTACGCGTTTCTGACAATTTGTGTATCGCTAACATTAACGCAATTATTGTTTTTCCTAATCCCGTTGGAATGACAACTAAGCAGTTTGCATTAAGGCAATTTATAAAAATATTTTCTTGATATGCTCTCCTCAGAACAAGGTTTTCCTTTAAAAGCGGGTGCGATATAAAGTCTTCCTTATTTGATACTCAAATCACCAGTATATATCATAACGAAACTCTTTCAAAGAGAAATAGCTTAGAAATTTATTAAAGTTACAGAGTCTATAGAATCTCTTAAATTATAT
>SOKP01000014.1 GCA_004375715.1 Promethearchaeota archaeon
AAATTTCAATTATGGCTGAAGATGGTTCTATTACAAAAATTGCCGGAACAGTTTTTTCAGAAAAGCCTAGAATTGTCGAGATAAACGGACTTTTTTACGACTTCGCTCCAACTAACTACATGCTTGCTTTAAGAAATAACGATGTTCCTGGAGTGATCGGGAATATTGGAACCTTTTTAGGGAATAAAGGAATAAATATAGCCGGGCTCCAATGCGGAAGAAAGGAAAAGGGTAATATCGCAATTTCAATAATCACGCTAGATGAAGCGGTCTCTAACGAAGATATAAATGAGCTCAAGAAATTTCCCGATATAATTGACGCTTATGGAATAAAACTATAGATAAAACTGTAATTCTTACGAACGCTACGATTTTATAATCTAAATTCTAAATGCTTTTAATTTTTATTTCTTATTTTCTAGTATGAGTATGAAAAAAATGAGTTCAAATGTAATTACATTAGCTCATGGTGCTGGTGGAAAATTACAAGAAGAACTAATCTCCTTTGTTACTAGAAATATTACGTTCAAAAACGTGAACAATGGTATAGGAGTTAAAGAGCTTGACGATGGAGCAACAATTCCTTTAGACGAGTATGAAAAAGAAATTGTAATTACGGCCGATGGACACACTGTTTATCCACTTTTTTTCCCTGGCGGCAATTTAGGGACATTAAGCGTTTGTGGCACGGTAAACGATTTAATAATGATGGGTGCGCAACCTATAGCATTAACATCGATAGTCATCATAGAGGAGGGTTTTAAGTTCGAACAGCTAAACAAAATTCTTAATTCTTTTAATAACAAAGCCAAAGAGGCGAATGTTGCAATTATAGCTGGAGACACTAAGATAATGCCTAAAGGAACTCTGAACGAAATGATAATGGCAACCACAGGTATTGGGATCAAGGATAAAAACATAAAGGTGTTAGATAGCAATTTAAAACCGGGAGATAATATTATTATAACTGGGAGTATTGGTGATCACGGAACGGCTTTAATCGGGAGTCGGGAAGGATTGAATATCTCAACAGACTTGAATTCTGATGTAGCGCATTTACTTGATATTTACCACGTTCTTAAAGAAGAAATTGAAAATAATCACATCCACGCAATGAAAGACCCAACAAGGGGAGGAATAGCAGGAGCACTTAACGATTGGGCAAATAAATCGGATGTAAGTATTACTTTAGAAGAAGACAAAATTCCAATCAAAAAGCAAGTTAATGCCATCTGTGAAATGCTGGGATTAGATCCTTATGCGATTGCTTGCGAGGGGAGAGCTCTTATGTCTGTAGATCCAAATCGAGCAGAAAAAATCTTATATAAAATACAATCAACATTAATTGGAAAAGAGGCAGAAATAATCGGTGTAGTCAAGGCAGATAATCCTAAAAGAGTATTTTTGAACACCATAGTAGGTGGAACTCGGTTTGTAGATATGCCTTTAGGAGAGCCCATACCTAGAATCTGTTAATTTTCTTTATCAAATATTTCTTCAATTTGTTTTTTTAAAACAGGAATATCATTAATGATAACATTCCAAACTCTTTCCACATCCACATTAAAATATCCGTGTATTAATTTATCCCTCATCCCAACGATTTTTCTCCATTGGATCTCTGAATATGTCTCTCTAAAATCAATAGATACATTTTTCGCTGCTTCTCCAATTGTTTCAATTCTCCTTATAACAGCATCTTGAATCATATTTTTTGAATTAAAGCTCTTCTTATTAACATCTTTTGTGTACTCGATTATTGCCTTAATCGCATCTCTTATATGCTTTATATAAACAATATTATTCTCCTTCAACTATAAATCACTTTTGCTTCTGCTAATACACTTTCTATCATATATGGGCTTATAGATTTTTCAGTTAATAATTCTACTTTAATTCCTAATTGTTCAGATAAATCTATTTCAAAACCAACTATGTCAAGAAGACTTATGCTTTCCTCAAAATCTACAATAAGATCTAAATCACTTTCGGGAGTGGCTTCTCCTCTTACATATGAACCAAAAATAGATATTTTTTTGGCACCACATCTTTTTAAAAATGATATTATTTTTTCTTCAATTTCCTTAGTTAATATTAATTTACTTCTCATTATGACATGCCGAGTTATTATAGTAGGAACATTTTTATTTGAATACAATATTTTTAAGTTAATTCTAATATTTAATATACTACTCTGTGTTATATTTTTTTTGATTTAGAACCTATAATTACTACATTTGGTAATGGGATGTTTGTTGATATGCCTTTAGGAGAGCCTATACATTATTATTATAGAAATTGAAATTTAAATCGTAAATAAAATAAACCATAACAATTTGAGAAAAATATGGATGTAAGAAAGGAAGAATATCGAAAAGTTCTTGAAAAATTTCCAGATGTTATTTCAGTTGGTGGAGATAACTATCTTTTGCATTTTGTAATCAATAATGAAATTTTACTAGAAGTTGATTTTAGAAAATATCCAAAAAAAATGAAAGCTTATTTAATTAATAATAATAAAGAATATAAATTCAAACTCAGTCGGGCTGTCTATTCATTACGGAATTGGAGCAAACATTCAGTAATCTCAGTTTTAGAAATAATCGATGAAATTCTTTTATTAATTGATAATCTAAAATTCAATCAAATTATGATTAAAAAAGATTTTCTTGAAGGTTTAGTTGCTATGTGTAAACAAAACCATCCCAGAAAAATGAGAGGAGTATTAGGAGTCCATAAAGGAATTGTATCTGAATATATTCTTCCATCAAGGGCTTGTACTGATAGTGAAAAGAATTTTGAAATATTCAAGACTACATGTAATCTTCCCTTAGACTTATCATATGAGGGAACATTCATATCACGCCCATCAGGTATGCTCTCAACAAATGAGAAACTAAACCAGATTTTTAAAAAAAGAAGATTTACAATGTTATTAGCACATCCTTACAATCTTTCTGATAGTATAAAGTGTTTTGATACGTCGGGTCAAATTTTAGAACACATAATTATTGATTAAAATAGACTGAAAAAGATGGATATTCCAGGAATTAAAATTTTAAGAAGCAGAGAATTCACAGAAAAAATAATTAAATCAATAAACAAAATTGTCAAGGATATAAAAAAACCAATTAAGTTTATGCACGTGTGCGGCACTCACGAACACACACTTTCAAAGTATGGGCTAAGACCGTTGTTACCTAAAGAGATTGAAATCCTCTCAGGTCCAGGGTGTCCTGTTTGTGTATGTCCCGCTGCAGATATCGACAAAGCAATTGAGATTGGGAAACGAGACGACACCATAATAACCACTTTTGGCGACATGATACGAGTTCCGGCAACAAATCTATCTCTAGCGCAATTGAAAGCTAAAGGGGCCGATGTAAGAATAGTCTACGGTCCACACGACGCAATAAAAATTGCAAAAGAAAATCCAAATAAAGAAGTAATATTCTTTGCTATTGGATTTGAAACCACCGCTCCATTAATTGGATACGAAATTCAAAGTGGACCTCCTTCTAATTTCTCTGTAATTTGTGCGTATAAATTAATTCCTGCGGCATTAGAGCTTTTAATCAGTCAATCACAACTTAGGATTGATGGATTTATATCACCTGGTCACGTTTCTACGATAATAGGTTTACAACCCTTTAAGAT
>SOKP01000135.1 GCA_004375715.1 Promethearchaeota archaeon
ATTAAATTAGTTGCACCAGGACCAGCAATAGACATACACACGCCTAATTTACCAGTTATTTTTCCGTGAGCTGAAGCCATAAAGGCTGCTGTTTCTTCGTGCCGAGTTAAAATAAAATCGATATTATCGTTTTTCCTTATAGCATTAAGAAGAGGTAGATTAGAGTCTCCAGGTATACCATAAATGTGTGTAACTCCAAACGCTACTAATTGTTCAATAATTTTTTCAGCAACATTAGTTTTAATACTATCATCTCCTTTACTCGCCCCTTCAGCAACAAAAGCAGATTTAGGAGCACCACACACGGGACAATTCCATGAATCGGGTAAATCACCGAACTTTTGATCTTCATTTTTCTCGTCGTAAATGTAATTACACACAGAACATCTATATTTAGCCAATGAATTCACCTTAATGTTAATCATATAAAATTATATATTATTAAAATCAGATTCAATAAGAAATAAATGTAAGGTCTATAATTTTAAAATTCAACCTTTAAATTCTAAATTTAATTCCTTTTAAAAGGTAAATGAGATAGACTTAATTCGAATTAAACTTCAATTAAGAAGATTACTTTTTTAATTAAATTTATTTATCTATAGATGTTAATAACAAATTATGGATAATTTGAGTAACACGGAAAGAATTTCATTTAAGTTTATTTATGTTTTGCTTGTAGGCGTTGGTTTTATAATAGTTTCTTTCATGTGTTTTCTTTATATTATCCCTGGTTTTTGGATTTGTGGAAGTGCTTGTGAATATTGGTGGTCTTGGCTTATCGATTTCCCAAGACAAGAGATTTGTATTTTGATATGTATTTCAAGAAACTCTTTATATAAACCATTCTTCTTGATCGGATTGGTAGTCATTACATTTACTTTCCTAGTGGGGCTCTACCGTTTATATCAAAGGATTAGACGGTGATGTAAGTTAATAAACCAGTCAACAATCATTATCTAAAAATACCTAGAAATCCAACATGTTTTTATTTAACGAGGCTTTATTTTTCTCACTATTTAATTTTTTTACAGTGATGTAAATGGCGGTTGTACGTGATACTATTGATCACACACTCACATTAAAAGACGGAAGGAAGCTTGGTTATATTGATTTAGGTAAGAAAGATGCAAAACCTTTATTTCATTTTCACGGTTTTCCAGGATCTCGTTTAGAGGCGATGATTCTAGCTGATAGGGCAATAGTAAAAAATGTCAGGGTTATTTGTATAGATAGACCCGGAATGGGTCTTTCAGATTTTAAAGAGAATCGCACGCTTTTAGATTGGCCAGATGATGTTGTTGAATTAGCCGATGCTTTAGAGATCGATAAATTTGCAGTTGAAGGAATATCAGGTGGAGGTCCATATGCTGCAGCTTGTGCGTATAAAATTCCTGAGCGATTAACATCTTGTGGGATAATAAGTGGTTTAGCTTCAAGGGATCTAGAAATTGAGAAGAATATTAAACTTTTTAGCGTTATTCGTATTTTTCCTTGGGTTTTTAAGTTGATGATATGGATTCAATCTCGTGGTATGAAGGATTTAGAAAAAGCAGAAAAAAACATGATGAAAGCTCTGAAAAAATTTCCTGAAGCTGATAGAAAAATATTAGAGGATCCTCAAATTCTATCTTTATTTATTAAGGAAAGTGCTGAAGCGTTTCGCCATGGCAGTAAAGGAGCATATTATGAAGGGAAAATATACGCAAGATCTTGGGGTTTTAACCTAGAAGATATATCTCCTAAACTTAAAGTATATATCTGGCATGGAGACGCTGATACAAGTGTACCTATTGCTATGGGTCGCGGGATGTGCAAAGTAATTCCAAATTGCGTAGGGAAATTTTATCCAGGTGAAGGACACTATTCTACGATTTTTAAATATTATGAAGATATAATTGAAGCTTTGATTTCTTAATTTCTTAGAATCTTATTTTAAAATTCGTGAGATTTATTTATTGAATATTAGTATAAACTTTTTTTATGAACCTATTTCTAATTACCTTATAATTAAACATTTTATGGTTGTTTTAAATTTTGAATTACCGCATAGAAAAAGATGTTTTAGGCGAAATAGAAGTCCCAATCGATGTATACTGGGGTATTAATACTCAAAGAGCAATCCAGAATTTCCAAATTAGTGGTAAGAGATTCCCTAATACATTTATCATGTCGTTAGCACAGCTTAAGAAAGCGTGTCTATTAGCAAACATGGAGTTGGGATTAATCGATAAAGAAATTGGAGCTTCAATCTTACAAGCCGTTAACGAGATCTTAAACGAAGAGAAACACTTAGATCAATTTCCAATTGATATCTATCAAACTGGAAGTGGGACTCAAACAAACATGAATATGAACGAAGTTTTAGCTAATAGAGCCTCTCAAATCTTAGGATCTCCGATGGGCAAAAAACATCCAATCCATCCTAACGATCATGTAAATAAAAGCCAATCTTCTAACGATGTCATTTCAAGTGTGATGCACCTATCTACCGTGCATATGATCCAAAAATTAATACCCGTATTAAACAGTTTAATAGAAGCTCTCGCAACCAAAATTGAAGAATTCGAAGACATTATCAAAGTAGGAAGAACTCATTTACAAGATGCTGTCCCAATACCATTATCGTTAGAGTTTAAAGTTTACAAAAAACAAATCGAAACTAATATTGAACGATTAAATAAGGTCTTGGATGAGTTATTCTACATTCCAATAGGTGGTACTGCGTTAGGAACTGGATTGAACGCTCCTAAAGATTTTGATAAACTCACCGCATCCCACCTCTCAAAAATCACTTCGCTATCCTTTAAACTCAATCCAGTAAAAGCAGAGGGAATATCCTCACATAATACTATAGCGTACGCTAGTAGTAGTTTAAAACTATTAGCATTATCGCTTTTAAAAATGGCAAACGATATACGATGGATGGGTAGTGGTCCAAGAGCGGGACTTTCAGAATTAATTCTACCGCAAAATGAACCGGGATCGTCTATAATGCCTGGTAAAATTAATCCTACTCAATCTGAAGCTTTAATTCAGGTTTGTCTTCAAGTATTTGGAAATGATTCTGTCGTTACGAGTGGAGAAATGTATGGAAGCATATTGGATTTAAACATGAGTAAGCCACTAATGATTGTAAATGTTCTCGAATCAATTGACATTTTAATTGGTGGAATTAAATCGTTTATTAGCAACTGTTTAGTAGACCTAAAAGCAAATTCGGAGCAAATCGATTCGAACTTAGAACAAATGTTAATGCTTGTTACTAACCTAACACCGATAATAGGCTACGATAAATGTTCTGAAATTGCCCAACGGGCTTATAAAGAAGGTAAATCGTGTAAAGTAGTAATTAAACAGATGGGTTTAAAGATTGACAATTTGGACGAACTTTTAGACCCTAAAAATATGGTGTAGGAGAACATAGAGGCAATAATGTGACATTAGAAGAAATGACTTTAACTAAGATTCGAGAGGAAGCTAAGAAGAAACTCATGGGAGTGTGTGGAGTATATAAAATATGCGATGGAGATGCAATGCGAATCTGTCAAGGTCAGAGCTATGGAAGACCACTTGGATTTGGTGGAATTGGGAGCGGGGCTTCTTTTAATAACAATGTTCTAGC
>SOKP01000061.1 GCA_004375715.1 Promethearchaeota archaeon
AAGAAAATTGCTGGTCCAATTTCTAAAATTTCTGCAAAAAAAACAATGGAAATGAATATTGAACAGAATCTCTTGACAAGCGATATTAAAATTTTAAGAAAGCATATTGCAGATAAAAATAAAATTAATAAGATATCTTGGAGATCTGCTGCTGAGATAGAAAGGTCATTGAAGTGGACTTTCGAAAACGCACCGAATTTACTATGTCCCACTCTTATTTTACAAGCAGGAAATGATAAGCTAGTTGATAAAGGAACAAATAAGAAATTTTTCGAAAGAATAAAAAGTGCTGATAAGACATACCGGGAATACGACGGGCTACTTCACGAGTTATGGCAAGAAAAAGGGAGAGCACAGGTTTTTCAAGATATGTTTATATGGCTTGAAAAACACATTAAATCACAAAAATAAGGAAATTTTGAAAATAATTTGACATCTACGGATATTTGTTATATAAGTTTTTTATAAATTCGTCAAGTTCCTTCATTGTTTTTTTAGTGTATGCTATTTTTCCGCATTCGTCCTCTAAATCGTACCATCTCTCAATATATTTCGTGTTCATAATATTTAAAGAGGATTTAATCAAGAATGTAAAAGAATCCATTCTCTTACTAAAGGTTCTCATAAATTTCTTAGTTTCTATTTCTAATTTGTCTAAAGGGAAAATTCTTGTCGGGAAATTAAATTTTTTAAGGTCGTCCAATCCGAACTCATCAGCTGTAAACAAAATATTCTTAGCATATGAAAGACCAAACGCTAACAAAGGTAGAATTGTCGCTCCTGTTTGAGGATATATAGAAATTGCTATTTCCGGCATTCTAAAGAACATTTCCTCTTTTGGTCTATCAGCAAATATTCGTAAGTCAGATGCCATTATTAGTTCCATCCCAAACCCTATAGCAGTGCCTTGGACCTGAACTATTATTGGTTTTTTCATAATTAACATTTTTTGTGTGATGGATCTCCCATAAACCTTCATTTCTTCGAAATATTCTTGGTTATCCTCAAGGGATTTAGATTTAATATCAATCCCGGCGCTGAACATTCGATTACCGGTACTTTTCAATAAGATACACTTAACGCTTTCATCTCCATCGGCTTCTACGAGCGTAGTATATAACTTTTTCATCAAATCCAAATTAAATGAATGAGCTGCTGCTGGTCTATTTAATACAATATTTGCAACTTTCCCCTTTAATTCATATAAAATGATATCTTCTCCAGACACTATTCTCAATCCCTTAAAATTTTATAATTTTAAATTATATATTATTAATTTTCTAATAGAAATTATATATTTCTTTTAAAAACTTATACACTTGTAATATTTAATTTTAAAAATTGATTCTTTTGTTATAATGCCTAATGAAGATTCGATAGTTGATAGGAACTTTAAAGATTTAACACCGATGATGAAACATTGGTACAGTGTTAAACAGAATCATAAAGATAAGTACCCGGACCATATTATTGCCTATCGAATGGGAGATTTCTATGAGTTTTTTTATAATGATGCTGTTAGAGTTTCTAAACTTTTGGGTATCACTCTAACTAAACGAAAAATAGGAAAAGATGCGTATCCTCTTGCTGGAATTCCTCACCACGCAGGTAATTATTTAAAAAATTTAGTGAATTTAGGCCAAACGGTCGTTGTCGTCGATCAACTAGAGGATCCTGCTACGGTTAAAGGTAGGATAGTAAAGCGGGGGGTGGTACGAATACTCTCTCCTGGAACAATTATTGAATCTGATATGTTAAAATCAAACGAGAATAACTACATTTGTTCGATTGTTAAAGAAAGAAAGGGTTTTGGTATTGCGTTCGCAGATCTTTCTACGGGCGAATTTTTAACAACTGAATTTTTAAAAAAGGAACAAGATCCTATTGAAAAAATACTAAGCACCTATTCTCAGTACGATCCAGTAGAATTGATCGTACCCACTATAATAAAAAAGGACGAGCGCCTTTTTATGCTGTTATCAGATTTGAACAATGCTTTAATTAAAACCTACGAGGATATCGTTTTTGAATTTGATGAATCGTATGATCTTCTCAAAAGACATTTCAATATATCCAATTTAAACAGTTTTGATCTAGAAAATCGTGAATTAGCAGTTCAAGCTTCTGGAGGATTATTAGCATTTTTAAAAGAGACTCAGCGAGATGTAATTCCCAACCTTTTCAAGATAAATTACATTCGAGAAGAAAAAATATTACACATAGATTATATAACGCAGAGGAACTTAGAGTTAGTTAAATCCCTATGGGAAAAGGGGAGAGATTTCACATTATATTCGATTTTTAATCAGACACATACGCCTATGGGAGCTCGATTATTGAAGAAAATTATCCTCCAACCCTTAACAGATCTAAATGAGATAAACCAAAGAATTAATATCGTTCAGAAATTTAAGGATGACGTTTTCTTAAGATCGGAATTAAGAGAAGAATTAAAGGTAATAGGTGACCTTGAAAGATTCATCAACCGAATTAATTATGCTAGAAATAGTAATGCCCGCGATTTGATAAACATCAAGTACGCTTTGGAAAGAATACCCCAAATTAAAAACATATTAGCAAAAACTAAAATTCCAGAAATTTCAAAATTTAACGACCAAATCAAAGATTTTCAGGAAACAAGAACTATAATTGATGTTTCTATAAAAGAAAATCCTCCAACTACGGTAAAGGAGGGCAATCTTATCAAAACGGGGTTCAATGATAAGATCGATGAACTTAGAGACATACTTCAAAATGGTAAGAATTACATTCTTGAATACGAAAAAACACAGAGGCAGAGATGGAGGTTAAATTCTGGTTTTAAAGTAGGGCACAACAACATACTAGGCTACTACATTCAAATCACTTTTAGAACTTTAAAGGAAATACCAAGGATACCAGATGAGTACATAGAGCGACAAACGCTTAAAAACGCTAGGAGATATACCACTAGCCAACTTAAAAAACTTGAAGAAAAAATCGTTCAGGCTGAAGAACAAATAAGCGAAATAGAATACGATATCTTTTGTGGCATAAGAGAGAATGTTGCAGGAAAAACATTAGAGATATTAGAAACCGCGAGAAATATAGCTTTTATCGATGTTTTTGCATGTTTTGCGGAAGTAGCTGAGAAGTACAATTATTGTAAACCTAAGATGAATACAGAAGACATCATCCTAATTAAAGAGGGAAGACACCCTGTAGTAGAGCAAATAAATATATCTGATAGGTTTATACCGAACGATTGCTACATGGATACAAATAAAGAACAGTTGTTAATCATTACCGGTCCAAATATGGCGGGGAAGAGCACCTACCTCAGACAAGTTGCGCTAATCTGTATCATTGCTCAAATGGGAAGCTTCGTACCAGCAAAATCTGCAAATTTAGGTATAATTGATCAAATATTTACTCGAATTGGTGCTTCTGACGATTTAGCAAGAAAATTAAGCACATTCATGATAGAAATGACTGAAACTGCGAAGATATTGAATTTCGCCACTCAAAAAAGCTTAGTAATCATTGATGAGTTAGGTAGAGGCACGAGCACTAGTGATGGTCAGAGTATTGCATTAGCTACGTTGGAAAAATTACACAAATTAAAGATAAAAACTCTTTTTAGTACGCATTACCATCAGTTAACAGAAATTAACTTATCTCGAGTTAAAAATTATCACCTTGATATTATTGAAAATGAGGATGGAAGCATAAACTTCATTCGCAAATTGAAATCAGGAAGCACTGATAAATCATATGGAATTCATGTAGCAAAACTTGCGGGAATTCCGGACGATGTTATTATAAGAGCGTTTGAGATTCTAGATCAAATCGAAGAAAAAGATCCGTTTAAAGCAACTGTTAAGGATAACGGTAATGAAGTTATACAGGGTAAACATTATGACAAATTTATCTTAGAAAAACAACATGTGCTAGATAGACTGAACTTAGACTTAGAATTAAAGCAAAACAAAATATCTGAATGTGAGGATGAATTGATTCTCATAAACAAAAAACTAGTGAAAACGAAAAGTGAAATAGAGAACTTCCCAAACAATAAAGCGAATACAGCTATTCAATTAGATACCAGCCAAAATAATGATGTTAAAAAAGAAAAAAAATATGTGCAGACGACTTTTTTTAAACCGAAAATCATGAGAGAAACGCTAGCTGACTATGAAGTTAATGAACTGATAAAAATCATTAAGGATATCGAACTTGATTCGTTAACTCCTGTTGAAGCGATGAAAAAACTAATTAATCTTAAAGAAAAATTATCTAAACTCAGATTGGACTAAAAATACTTGGTAGAATTATTACTACAATGCTTATATAAATATAGAATGCTATCAGAATCAGTACAAGCGCGTTTCTTATCTGATCTCTTTTTTTATACTTCTCAAGGCTCTCAAATATTATGATAGCCATAAACCCTAAAAACATTAAATGTGAGGGTTGGACTGCTTTCCATATTATAGGATCAAGAAATGTAAGTCCTTGAATTCCAGGAGTAGTATCCGTCCAATTGTCTAACATCTGGAGTAAATAATCTGGAAATATGATATAGGGCAAACACAACAGTATGATGGGTAAAACATAGTAAATTAAATCTTTAACTTTAATTTTTTTTGCTAGTAACAAAACGGGAATAAATAGAATTGAATTAATTTTTATCGTGGAAAAAGCAAAAAATATCCCAGATACCCACATCTTATCTTTTTCTAAAGAAGTGTAAGAAAGGAGTAGGAAAAAGACGATAAGAAAATTACAATTATTATACCACCCGTCAATGAAAAAACCAACTCCCATAGTAAAGTAAAACCATTTGAGATTTGTTCTGTTTTTGATTATTTTAAAACCCTTAAGAACTATATAACTACTGGTAATTAATCTTAATACATCCCAAATGTATACACCTACTTCAAATGGGAATAAACTCATTGGATAAAAGAGGAAATACCAAAAATAAAGGTAGTAAGGAGGCCAGTCAGGTACTCCTGGTGGGACTGGAACGGGGTCGTAGAAATGTACTAAGCCATTTTTTAAACCTTCTAGTAGTATTTTAAAATCGACATCTCTTGAGCCATCAAGGAGCAGCGGAAATTCAAAAATGTTAAAAAGGATTCTCGTAATGAATAGAAAAATGGTGATCAAAGCCAGTAGGATGACCATTTTTCTTTGAATGGTATAATGTGTCTCGTCACTCATAATTCCAAACAAAATTTTATTTCAAAGTTCTTAATTGTAAGTATTAATAGAAATTTAAAAGAATTTTGTTGCTGTTCGGTATATTTCAATTAACGGCAATTATTTAAATCTTAATAGAGTTTTATTTTAAATTCTATAGTTACATGATAATATATACTCATAAAAAAAATTGAAGTTGAAAAATTTGAGTAGACGCGAAATAAAGAAAATTATCGATGCTGAAAAAATAGCCGCTGGAGAAGTAGTGGATAGACCGGCAAATATAGTGAAAGAATTACTTGAAAATAGTATTGACGCGGGAGCTAAAGAAATACGGATTGTTGTTAAGAAAGCTGGGAAAAATTTAATTCAAATTATCGACGATGGATATGGAATGCCCCCAGATGAAATTCTCATAGCGTTTGAACGACATACCAGCAGTAAAATAGTAAAAATCGAGGATTTAGAGAAATTGGACACCTTAGGATTTAGGGGGGAAGCGTTAGCTAGCATTGCAGCAGTGAGTCAAGTTGAAATTACTTCTAGAGTTAAGGAAAATGAAAGAGGGGTTAATATAATTCTAAAAGCTGGGAAGTGTGTTGAAAAAAAGGAGGTTTTCTGCCCTATTGGAACCAATATTAAAGTAAAAAACATGTTCTATAATATTCCAGCAAGGAAGAAGTTTCTTAAACAAGATCCTACAGAGCTTGGTCATATTACTGATATTATACAGCGTTATTCTTTAGCTTATCCTCAAATTCATTTCATTTATAATCACAATGAACTAAATATATTAAATTGCCCTGGTTTGAACGATTTAAAAACTACCGTTTTCCATATTTATGGGAAAAAGGTAGCAAAATTAATGGAGCTAGTCAATTATGAAGGAAACAATATTAAACTACACGGGTTACTAGGGCACAGCG
Organism: Promethearchaeota archaeon; assembly: GCA_004375715.1. Lineage (GTDB taxonomy): Archaea > Asgardarchaeota > Lokiarchaeia > Sigyniarchaeales > SOKP01 > SOKP01. The sequence goes on from SOKP01000061.1 coordinate 6,111, forward strand.
AAATTTCTAAAAACAATAGAACGTACTCGAGTTTATTTTTAAATAAAAGATATGTCATTAGCGACCTTTTATTTCGAGCTGTCCAAGAAGCATATAAAGGCACATTAATGATTGGTAAATTTCCTTTCTTTATTTTGCATTTAGAAATAGATCCTTCAGTAATAGATTTTAATGTCCATCCGAAAAAATTGCATATTAGGTTTGAAAACGAGGAGTACGTCTACAATAAAGTTTACAACATTGTTCGCTTGTTTGTCGAAGAAAAATTTATACAAAAAGAAATTACTCACACATATTCAGATTTAAGTGAATTTTCTCAAAATGAAAAAGAACTTAACGGTTCGACATTCTATAAAGATTCCGAGAGTGAAATTGTTGCGAAAGGAAACCATCCCAAAGTTATTAATGATAAAGAAGTAAATAAAGGAGAGATTGAACAATTAAAGTCGTTGTCATTAGAAGAAGTTCCTATAGAGAAATCTGTTCAACTGAATTTGAGCAATAAGGATGACATTAGCGAAAGAATTGATAAGTCTTCAGCGGAGTCGTTTTTGAGAGGAGATTATGTCTTAATAAAAAACTTTCCTAAACTACGCTTAATTTCCCAAACTGGTCAATTGAGTAACAAAACTTATATCTTGTTAGAGGGAATAAATGAAAATGGAGAAGGAGGTTTTTACATATTAGATCAACACGCAGCATCTGAGCGCGTAAATAAAGAATATTTTTTTAATTATTTTCAGAACTCAAAAAAAGAAAAGCAAAATTTGATTAATCCTCTTAAAGTTGAAGTTAGTCCAAGTGAAAAATTCTTCTTAGAAGCTAATTTAAAAGAAGTTTCTAAGCTAGGGTTTGACTTTGAACATTTTGGAGGGAACACATTTGTTTTGAGAGCTGTTCCTACAATTATGGGAAAAGTACCCAACATCAAGATAATTACGGAAATTATAAGCGATTTAACTGAAATTGGCAAGGAAGCAAGTTTTACAGAAAAATTAGACGAAATTATTAATTATTTGGCGTGTCACAAAAGCATTCGAGGTGGTGATGATTTGAGCTTAAAAAGCATTAGAAAGTTAATTGTGGCTCTAGGAAATTGTAAGGACTCGTTCCATTGTGCACATGGAAGACCAACTCTCAAATTTTTCTCATTTAAAGAATTAGATAAGCTTTTTAAGAGAAGAGTTTAAAATAAATAATAAAAGTTTTTGAATTTTCTATTGAATATAAAAATAAACATATACAGTATAAATGTAAGCAAAACCGCAAAAATTCATGTTTTACTGAAGGCTATTCCTTCAATTCCTTGTATACCTTCAACTTGTTTAAAGAGCCCTTCGAGTTTGTCTGTACCACCCCATTCTTCGGGGTATCTAACGCGAACCCTAGCTTTTTTTAAACCAAATGCTACTGGTTGTACGTCGTAACTTTCTATAACAGCAACTTCAGGTAGGACACTTTTTAGCTTTGAAACAAATTCCTCAAAATCAATATCTATATCTTCCGGAATAACATCTATTAATGCTACATATTCTCCCATTATACTCAAACCTTTTGCATTATTATTTATAAGCTTGTATCAAATTAATTTACCAAATTAAGCAATATTGAAAAAATTTGTGTTTTTCAAATCTTCTTCTCTACAATTGAATCTTGAACTTCTCTATCTCTATTTGCAAAAATCCAATAGAACCTTTTATAATTACCCCAACCTCTCCTATAATTATTACTAATATTATGAAGTGGTTAGATTTTTAAATTGAAAACAAAAATTAAAAGAGCTAGAACCTTTAAAAAGATTAAACTTTAGTGATATCCTCGTTCAATCCTTATACATCAATTAAGGACCCTGAAACGCGCACTTGAGGCAAGTATATTGGTTTCCCATAGTTCTACACCGTTCACATCTCCATATGGTAACATCTCCACATTGGGGGCATGGAAAGTGAACTGCAGCTTCGAAAGGGGCAATAGGTAGTCCACAAGAGAAACATATATTTTTTTTATAAGCAGACATCGTTATTACAATTAGTCATAGTTATCTTTAATGGATAATAAAATATCCAATAACTTTAATTATTTTCGATTTTACAGAATTGTTTTATCTACTATTTCGGGGTTGTATTCGTAATCAAAATTTATATAAATTCACAACATAATTATTATAAAGCTTATTTTATTTTATACGAAATTTAGATTTTTGGAAAATTGCGATGCCGGAAAATAAAGTGAAAAAATATTTTAGCCTTATAGAAGCTTGGGCTTGGTGTGAAATTTGCACCGAAATGGTTAATATAAGAGTAGATAAAGACGAAATTAAAGCGGGATTAAAAATGGGTATTTACACGAAAGAACATAAGCATGTCAACCCTCATCCTGATCTTGAAGACGACGAGGATGTTTCCAGTCAAGAACATACTGTTTTTATTTATATTAATGACAACTATGATGTAACGGGTGTACGATCTTTTTTTGGAGATTCACCTAGTATGAGCGATGTTGGTCGCGGAACTACTGAGGAGGGTGGAGAAGTGAGAATACCTATAGTAGTAAAGGAAGTGCAACCAATGAGTGTTCAATTAGGCATGATATCATTAGATGAGTTTAAATTATTAAAAGTATGCGATGGAATGAATTCAGTAGAACAATGCGCTGAAATTGCCCAAAAACCGCTCGATAAAGTCGAAAAGATGCTTAATAAGTTGAGAAAGAAAGGATTAGTTAAAGTTATTAAAAGGACATCCGGTTAGCGAGAACTTCTATGTTATTAGGAAACAGATATATTTAGATTAGATTTGTGGTCTTCATCATTTTTCGAGTTATGGATTCGAAAACTTCTTCGACATTCTCACCAGTTTTAGAAGAACACTCATAATAACCCTGTAAATTGTACTTTTCAGATAATTCAACAGCATCCTCGGTTTCGACGGATCGTTTTTCTTGAAGATCTAGTTTACCCGCCACCATAATGATTGGTATGTCAATTTGCTTATCCCGTGTGTTTTTCTCAAAGATAGAAAGCCAATCATCTATGTTTTTTACGCTAGTATAGCGTGTAATGTCGTACATAAAAATTCCACCATCAGCACCTTTTGCAAAACTCGGTAATAGAACTTTAAAGCGTTGTTCTCCTCCAAAATCCCAAATTCGGTTCACAACATTCTTACCATCAATTTCTAAATCTTTTACATAGAAATCTGCACCAATGGTCATTTTTACACTTTCGTCAAATACTTTGTTCAGATAGCGATTGACCAGAGTGGTTTTACCGACCCCTCCATCGCCAAATATACATAGCTTAAATGCACCTTCACGATCAGTCATAATAGCAATCTTCTTCTAAAATAATTTTAACCAATTATAAATAATATTTGATTTCTTATTTTAAAATAAAACTTTCTTTTATACTTATTTATAAAAATAACTTCTTAATAAAAGAATCTTCTAATCATTAAATATATAATCCTTAAATTTCTAAAGACATGTTTATAGAAGAAAAATAATAAATACCATTTAGGATAATTCTAAAATTATGTCAGATCAAAAAATTTATTATAAATATTGGCCTGAAGGAGTTCCAAAAGAGGTTAATATACCAAAGAAGAATTTAGTTGATTTTCTCGAAGATTCTGTTAAACTCTATCCTAATAATGTTATAACATATTTTATGGGATTCGAACTGACCTATGCTAAGTTACTCGATATAGTTCATCGCGTAGCTACAAAATTAGCTGAAATAGGAATTGTGAAGGGCGATTGTGTAGCAATCCAATTTACTAACAACCCAGCTTTTATTGCTTATTATTATGGAATATTAAAAATTGGAGCGGTAGTAACTCCGATTTCTCCATTGTTTAAAAAGTTAGAGATAAAACGTCAATTAAACGATAGTGACGCAAAAGTTTATATCGGTTGGGAAGGTTTTTCGGGATTAGTGGACCCTATTATTGGTGAAACCGGTGTAAAGCACAAGTTTTATAGCAATCTTTCGCCTTATTTATCACCTGACCCATTGGCACCTCCTGAATTTTCCGTGGGAGGAGAACCCATGATGGAGGATTTTATAAGAGAAACTGTTCCAAATCCGCCAAAAGTGGATATAAGTTTAGATGATTTAGCTCAATTGCAATACACGGGGGGAACAACGGGATTCCCTAAGGGAGCAATGTTGACTCATGGAAGTATTGCTGCAAACATATTTCAAGCAGAATCATGGTTTGTAGAAAAGGAATTAGGGAAAGAAGTTCTACTTGCAGCTTTACCTTTTTATCATATTTATATGGGTTTTATGATGAATATGAGTATTCATAACGGGTGGAAATTAGCGTGTGTTTTCAACCCTAGGGAGGCGCAGGAAGTTATTGAAGTTATTGAAGCAACCAAGGTTACTGTATTTCCCGGAGTCGCGGCTATCTACAACAATCTAAATAATTACGAAGGAATCCAAAATCACGACTTGTCAAGTATAAAATATTGTTTAAGCTCAGCGGGACCCCTCCCTGAGGAAGTGAGAAAAACATTCGAAGAATTGACAGGATCAAAGCTTCGAGAAGCCTACGGATTAACAGAAATGTCACCAGCAGTTACAGCAACTCCTTTTGAAGGTAAATTAAAACAAGGGACGATTGGAATGCCCTTTCCTAATACAGATGTAAAAATATGCGATCCCAACGGTAATACGCTTGGGATTGGAGAAGTTGGAGAACTAGTAACAAGAGGTCCACAGATGATGAAGGGGTATTATAAACATGAGGAGGAAACTAATAACACAATCAAGGATGGTTGGTTATGGACTGGCGATTTAGCTCTAATGGACGAAGACGGTTATTTTGTTATTAAAGCCAGGTTAAAGAACTTGATCAAATATAAGGGACATTCAGTTTACCCCACTGAAGTAGAAGATCTCTTATATTATCACGAAGCCATTCAAGAATGCGGAGTTATTGGGATAGTCGATGACAAGGGAAACGAAAATATTAAAGCATATGTCGTGCTAAAAGAAGAGTATAAAGACAAAGGGATGACTGAACAAGACATCATAGATTGGGCAAAAGAAAACATGGCAGGAGATAAATATCCTCGCTATGTTGAATTTATTGATGAAATTCCTAAAACAGTAGTAGGAAAAGTGCTTCATCGCGAATTAAAAGACCTAGAAGCACAAAAAAAGTAGGATAAAAATAAAACATTATTTTACTTGTTTCTTTTTTATTAGTCTTCCCTCCATTTATTTTTAATAATATTTGCGTCTTCCCTTTTTTCTTTATAAGAAATCACCATCATTTTTTTTAATATTTTTCCTTATATTACAATTAATTATGGAAGAAGCTATTTTTGGAGCAGGTTGTTTTTGGGGAGTCGAAACTAAATTTGGAAAGGTGGAAGGCGTAATTTCGACAGAAGTTGGCTACACTGGTGGAGTTACAAAGAATCCAACTTATAAAGATGTCTGTACTAATAAGTCAGGTCACGCTGAAGTTGTGAAAGTCACTTTTGACCCAAAAATTGTGTCTTATGAAGAATTATTAGAGATATTCTGGGATATTCATAATCCAACTACACTTAATCGACAAGGATGGGACATTGGAACTCAATATAGATCTGCTGTGTTTTACAATAACGAGGAACAACGATTGTCTGCAATAAAATTAAAAGAAAAGTTGGAACGATCCGGAAAATATAAGAAGTCAATTGTTACTGAAATAGTTCCTGCTGCTGAGTATTATAAAGCAGAAGAATACCATCAGAAATACCACGAAAAAAACAAATAATCAACATTTTAACAACAAAATTAGTTAATCTTATATAAAAAATTTGGCGAATCATAACCAATTAATAATTACACTTTTCTTATGAATAAGCTTAAATTATTTTATGTTAAATCATCGATTAATAGAAATTTTTCGTGAGCCCGAGAAGTTTGTCAAAAAGGCAGTTCAGTTTTTACAAAATCATGCGAAAGGTAAAAAAGTATTCTGCGCGCTTTCTGGAGGAATAGACTCCTCCTTAACCTATCTTCTGCTCAAAGAAGCTGAAATCGAAACGATTCCGGTTTTCATAGATCACGGACTTATGCGAATAATAAGAGGAGTAGAAGAAAGAGAACAGATTAAAAAACTATTTCCTGATGTTTTAGTTATAGATATTAGAGAAACTTTCCTACCAAGGATTTTCGGAGAAGAAGATGCTGAAGTTAAAAGAAAATTATTTAAAAATGCGTATTCCGATACCATTAGTAGAGTAATTAAGGAAGAGAATTGCCAATTATTAGCTGATGGTACTATTTTACCAGATATAGAAGAGAGTTTTGGCGTGAAAATCTCAGATCTGAAAGAAACTATGTCATTGCATGAAGAACTTTTATTAAAAGATAAAAATCCGCAAGGTTTTGTTAAAAGCCAGCACAATTTAGATATTGAATACGATGTAGAAGCTACAATCCAACCCGTTGCTAGTCTTACCAAACCAGAAGTTAGAAAAACTCTCGAATACTTCAATATGCCTAAAGAATTAGTATTTAGGAAAGCTTTTCCAGGACCTGCGCTTTCAGCGAGAATTATTGGGCCTGTAACATTAGAGAATTTAAAATTTGAGAAAAAAGTCCACGATGTTGTAGAATCCACTATTAACGATTATTATATCGAAAAGTTTGGGACTCCAATGATTATCAATGAAAAGGGTGAACAAGAGCCTTTCCAAGCGTTTGCAGCAACAACCACGGATGTTTTAATAAGAAAAGTAACTGGCATCATTAATGGTCATAGGACTTACGAAGTTCCATTATCGATTAAAGGCGAATGGGATTTTGATAAACTAGTTCATTTTTCATCTCAGGTAAAAGGATATGCTAGAATCCTCTACGAACTACACGAGA
>SOKP01000163.1 GCA_004375715.1 Promethearchaeota archaeon
AATTTGACAAACTTTTTATTGGGGGAGAAGGTACGCTGGGAATAGTAACAAAAGCAACGCTAAAAATTTGGCCCTACCCTGAAAAAAGAACGTACATATCTTACGCGTTCCCAACTTTTGAGGATTCTTTAGAAGCTACGAGACAAATATTAAGACAACAAATTTTTCCCGCAGTTATACGAATTTACGATGCTGATGAAACATACAGACATTTTGGTCATATAGAAGAAGCTAAAGACAAGGTTATGGTTGTATTTATTTGCGAAGGTATCGGAAGGCTCGTCGATCTTGAAGAACAAATTACAAAAGAGACATGCGAGAAGAATAATGGCGTTGAATGTGGCGAAGAACCAGTTGAGCACTGGTTTGAAACTAGATTTAAAGTAACAGATACATCATCAACTCCAACCTTTCAAATGGTTTTCGATACCATTGAAATTGGATTTTTATGGGATAAAGCGGCAGACATGTATCATTCTGTAATAGAAGCTACAAAAAAAGTGAAAGGTATTGTAATGATAACTGCCCATGTATCACACTTTTATCCTAATGGAGTAGGATTTTATTTTACTTTTGCTGGAGTTCCTCCAAAAGAATTAACCGACCTTGAATTTTACCAAGAAGTATGGGATACGGTTGTTAAAACGGTAGAGGATTGCGGTGGATCATTTGGGCACCATCACGGCGTTGGAATCAATAGATCTAAGTGGATGCCAGTGGAATGGGGAAAATCTTTTGATACTTTAAAAAGTATTAAGAAACTACTTGACCCTAATAATATTTTAAATCCAGGGAAAATTTATGAAAGTCCTTGGAAAGAAAGAGGTGAGAATTAAGTGGCTGAGATTTTAAAGAAATATAAATGGATGGGTCCAATCATTCAAAAAATGGATCGTGATACCAAAAAAGTGTTCATGAAAAGTTTTCGAATGCGCGATAAGAACTTTTTTCCTGAAGGGGATTATAAAGCTGATGTTAAGAACTTAGTAAATTGTATGCTTTGTCCAAACATGTGTAGGTTCGATTGCGGAACACTTCAAGCATCTCAGAAAGAAACAATGAGTCCAGCCTATAAGGCAAGAATTGGGTATTATCTAACAATTGGAAAAATAGATTATAATGATTCAGAGTTTGTAAATTTGATGTATAAATGCACGAATGAGGAGAATTGTAAAGTATGGTGCCCATTTGGATTTTCAGTCGTATCACTACTTGAGACTGTACGAGATGATATTAACGCGAAGGGTTTCATGCCAGATTATTGTAAGGAACAAGTCAAGAAGTTGAAAGAATCTAATACAATCGAAGGATACAACATTTACGAAACTTATAAAGAAAATGGAATAGAGAATATCGAAACTGATGGAAATGATGATGTTTTTTATTACCTTGGATGTGAATCAATGAAATTCCCAGAAGTCATAAAAGCTAATATGAATATATTGAAAAAAGCAGGAATTAAATTCTCTACCAATCTTGACAGTAAGGTTTGTTGTGGAAGTCCATTATTTAACATAAGAGATTTAACCACAGCAAAAGATTTTGCTGAAAGAAATAGGAGTTTAATCGAATCAACAGGTGCTAAAATTATTGTCTCAGACTGCCCCGGATGTATCTTGACGCTTACTAAAAGATATGAGAGTATTGGAATTAAAATTGATAAAAAAATAATTCACATTGTCGAATATATTAAAAAATTGTTAGATGAAGGAAAAATAGAGCCAACAAAAAATATACCAGATGATTTGAAAAAAGTAACGATTCACGATCCTTGCCTTATTGCGAGAAATATGGAAGATACTTCATCTATTAGAGAGATTCTCGGTAAGATCCCAGGTCTGGAATTGGTAGAACCAAGATTTAATAAAGAGGACGTCCATTGTTGTGGTTGGAGCGGAACAGCTCATTGGGCCGATAGGGATTTAGCAATTAAAGAAGCAACGATACGGGTTAGTGAATTAAAGGACACAGGAGCGGAAGTTTTTGTATCTGCATGTCCATTATGTGAATTAGGTTTGGCTTATGGGCTTAAAGAAGATGAGAAAGAAAAGATTAAAATAGTAGATGTGTCTGAATTACTAAATAAAGTACTTTAATAAGAAAAAGTTATTTTTAATTAATTTATGGAAAATAGAATTTAGAAGTGATTAAATGAGCGATTTAATATGTGTTTTTGATGTTGGAACAACAGGTACAAGAACTATGATTTTTGATCTAGACGGGAAAGAAATAGCTCGGGCTTATGAAGAGTATCCCTTTGTAGAACAACCAATTGGAATCTCAGAGCAGGACCCAATAACATGGTGGAATGCAATCAAAAGTACTTGTAGTAAAATTATGAAAAGTGGAATAATAGACCCAAATGACATAATTGGAGTTTCAGCAGCCTTTCAAAGGGCAACCACGACTATCATTGATATTAATGGTGAAGTTTTGCATCCTGCACTGACATGGATGGACGAACGAGAGGTTACTGACTTTCAGGGTTTCCAAGAAGAGGGAGGATTACGAAGAGCAATCCCAAAGGTACTCTGGTTGAAAAATAACAAATCAGAATTATTTAATAAAACGTTTAAAATAATTGCTACAGACTCATATATTTACATGAAATTATGTGGAGCGTGCGTAACAGAACCCACGAATGGAGTATATAGTATTTTAAACATGGAAACATTACAATGGGACGCTGGTCTTGCTGAACAATACGATTTACCTCTAAATTTATGGCCTGAGCTTCATACACCAGGTGAAATAATTGGTGAGTTAACAAATGAAGCTGCAAAAAGTTTAGGGTTAAATCCAAATATACCAATCATAATGGGAGGCGGTGATCAACAATGTGCGGCTTTAAGTTTAGGAATAACTAATAAGGGGCAAGCAAAGGTGACCTTTGGGACGGGGACATTTGTGGATTTAATTGTTGATGGACCTATGAAACTTGTTGGTGATGTACCAATATTCTCCTTACCACATGTTATTAAGGGAAAGTGGGTTCTTGAAGGTACCATGCCTGGGACGGGAACGGCGTTGAAATGGTTTAAAAACAACTTCTCCCAGCTTCAAATCAAAGAATCTGAGGAATCAAATAAAAATATTTACAATATTTTGACAAAAGAAGCAGAGAAGATTCGTCCCGGAAGCGCCGGGTTGCTATTCATTCCGTTGTATATATTTAGAAAAGGGACAATTCATGGATTAAGTTTAAATCACACAAGAGGCCATTTGATTAGAGCTATAATGGAGTCTGCTGTTTTAAGTGCTCAAATGTACCTGAATATATTAGAGGGCATGGCAAAAGTTAATATCGAGGAGTTGAAAGTAGATGGGGGTGGTATGAATAGTGATTTTTGGGCACAAATGGTTGCAGATGTTATGGGCAAGAAAGTAATGATTCCAGAAATCAAAGATGGTGCTGCTTTAGGAGCTGCAATCTTAGCCTTCTATGGACTTGGTAAATATAACAGTATCGAAGATGCAATTGAAAAAATGGTAAGAGTTGCTGACATTAAAACTCCAAATAAAGAAAATTCAAAAATTTACAAAAAATTAGGCCGAATATTCATGTCCACTGTTCTTGAAGTAAACAGCAATAAACGTGTAACGAAAAATTTATAATTTCTTAAAAATTTAAAATATTTCTTTTTTTTAAGCCACCAATTTAACGGTGAAATTAAGGATCAGAAGGAATGTACTTTCCGTTTTAATCATTAATTCAATCATATTCTTACCGTCATCTGGTATTTCGTAAGTTATAGTTTTTTCATCAGCATTTGTATAGAAACCATTTTAAAGGCTTGTTCAGGTAACTTCTGCCACTCCAAATAATGCTATCATCTTCAATGGTGAATTCTTGTTCAATGCCATTTACTTCTAATTTAGAAATATCTTTAATCTCACTTTCCTTCAGAGAAATTGAGATTTCCCAAATTCCTTCCTTTATTGGAGCATACCATCCAGAATAGCCATCTTTTGATTTTATGAACCCAAATAATTTAGATGAAAATTCATAATGTTCTTTTGGGAAAGTGGGAATAATTTTAAGTCCCTTTTTAGTAAATTTTACTCCAATTAACTTCGTTAATGAGTATAATGGCCATGCGTGAGGATGCAAATTAAAAACGGGAAAATCTGTCCATGCTACACCAACAATCCCAAGACCTTCATTATCATCACCTATAGGTTTACCAGTAAGAAGCTCTTCGTTAAATACAGTATGACCGTGATATTTAGAGAAATCAGAATTATAATTATCAGGCCCACTCCAGATTCCATACCATATTTCTGGAAAAATTTCGCCATGTAAAGCGAGAGAATTTTTTTTCCATTCATCCCAAGCCATTTCACCATCTACAAGAGATAATGCCCAAATTAGTGTACCATTGATTGAGGGCCATATCCCAGCGTTAAGACCTTGACCTCTTTTTCTAACGAAAGAATCAAATCCTTTACTTTGAAGCTTAGCACCGATTTTAGAAGGTTGCCGAAGTAATTCATCGATATTCTTTACAAGAATCGATTTTTGTTCTTGATCTGCCGCATCGCCAATCATTGCCCAAGGCTGAGGTTCTAACCACATTTGGTCATCTCCAATCCATCCTAGATCTTCAGATAGCCATGCGCGTCTAAACCAATTACCGGTCCACTGAGAATGTACCGCACTACATTGTATTTGTGAATAATTTAATGCGTGTTCTGCTATCTCAGTGTCACCAATAAAAGTTAACATTTCTGCATATAATTTTAATGTGTACGACGCCATAGCGGCGTTCAATACGCTTTCCGCTTCTTTTTGAATCAATGCACGCTTTTCGGGAGGAATAGATCCAAGAACAACTCCATCATTCCAATCCCCATTTGATAACTTCTGAAGGTTATGTCGTCCAATTCCAGTTCCCTTTACAAAATGCCAATAACATCGTGCTAAAATTTCACGTATTGTGGCAGTATGGGCTTTTGGACCGTAAACAGGATAAATTGAGATGATCTCGTCGAGAAAATCCGTATCCCTGGTTGCAAGAATGTATTCACTAGTTAACCATAATAACCACATTTCTTGATCGCTAGGTTTAATTGGTAAAGGAATTAACTGACCACTTCCAGTAATACCATAGGGGATTTCACCACTCTTAGAAGTAGTTTTCAAAGTGTATCTTATAACATTCTTAACTATACCCGGGTTAATGTAAATAAAAGGGAGAGCATGTTGTAGAGGATCGCGCGCAGCACCTTGGAAGCCAATGATATATTGATATACATGACCTTGAGAAAGGATGTGTTCTTTAAAATAGCTGTCATAGGTCATAGCTCCTCTTAAATAATAGTAATGCCAAAAAACTTCACGGTCAACCCAAGTCTCATCCTTAATTTTAAATTTAATTCTTTCTTTTTTCCATTGTTCACAAGATTTTATGAATGTGTTAGCAACATCCATTTCATATTTTTTTACAAGGCTTTCTATTTCAAATCCTTCTGGGATATATCCATATAAAAAATAGATCGTACGAGTTTGTCCTGGTTGTAAATGGATTTTTTGCCCGAGAATCATTGCGCTCTCTTCTCCAGTAGCAGAAAGATCATTAGTCAAATTACCTTTAAGCATATCGGGTAATGTTACTCCTCCTTTTCCAAAAAATCGAGACCCATTCGTGAATAATATATCTGGATAGCCATTTAACGAGACTAAAAATGTCACAGGTGGATTTTTATCTTCAAATTCAGGTTTGGGATTCGACGGGTTTTTTCCCTCGTTATCATCTTCTAAAACTTTTGTTTCTTTAATCCCCTTCCCTTCCATGATATTTTCGAATTTGTGGATAAATTCTTGACTGAATTCTCTACGAATCGTAGTAGGATGTCTTGGATCCTTTTTAGTAAGAAATGCTAAATAAGCTTTTGAAGAAAATTGATACATGTTGCATCCCCAGTATTCAAACCACTTTAGATCAATCTCTACATCTTGATTGTTAGCTATTGTGATTTGAGAGATTAAAATTGGATCGTCCCCGAAAGGAGCGAATACAATTTGATCAATATTATAGTTAGTTGTTTTTACTTTTTTACGCAAATAACCAATTCCAAAAATTCTCTCAAACATTCTTCCATTCCCTAGATAGTACGTACTTAAAATTGTATCTTTATCCTTTAAGTATCCAAATCCTCCAGCATAATAGTTTCGCTTAGGGTTATATTCATTTAAATATTTAGGCCCTCCTTCGTCTTGTCTTACTTGAATATACCCATAATTTGACGAAACTGCTACTAACCTATCGTTACCAACTTGATGCAAATGTTCTGTTTCTGAACGCCACTCTTTGTGCATTGGAGTAATTGCTTTAGAATCATTTATTTGGTCACATGTATAGCGATATGCGGGCAATCCAAATTCATCTTCAATCCATTCTCCAAAGTAGCCAGAACCGTATGGTTTCTTTTTCAATTTAATTTAAACCACCTTGAAATCATTAATAAAATTAATTTAATAACTTATATGTTAAATATTATAAAATAAGTTTTCTTCATTTAATTGAATAGTTTATTATTCGGGGATGTCTAAAATTAGCGAAAAAATGAATGTTTTGTTCATAATGACAGATCAACAGCGTGCTGATCACATGAGTTGTTCTGGAAATTCTATCTTGAAAACACCTAATCTAGATAAATTAGCGAGTGAAGGGGTTCGATTCACTAACGCATTTTGCTCCAACCCATACTGTATGCCTAATAGAGCAACTTTGCTTACAGGTTTATATCCTAATGTTCACGGAGTAAGGAGTAATGGGATGATATTATCTGAGGATATTCCTACAATAGCAAAAACTTTAGGAAAGGCAGGATGGAGAACTGCTGCTTTTGGAAAACTACATCACCAATATAATACGCTACCATTTCGAACGGAATATCAATCTGCAGAATCCTTTTATAACTGGGTTTTCCCGCCAGATAGATTTTACCCCGTGAGAGAAAATTTTCCTATTCCCTACTATGGATATCAAGAGGTGGAAACTGTTTTAGGGCATGGAGCGTGTTTGGCAGGACATTATTTAGAATGGCTGGAAGAGCGCGCACCCCACCTCGCTGAAAATATGAGAAATAGATGGAAAAATCTCGCTAACTTTTTTTCTGTATTTTGTGAACATGAGATACCAACTGAGCTATATTCCACCAATTATGTAGAGGAACGCACGATTGCTTTCCTTGAACGGCACGCTAAAGGAGAATATGGGAATAAACCCTTTTACATACACTGTTCTTTTCCCGATCCTCACCAAAGTGTTTTTCCCCCTGGAAAGTACAAAGACATGTATAAACCTGAAGATATAAAACTTCCTGCCAGTTTTGATAATATCAAAAATTTACATAATCATAAGTTTTTGGCACCTATAATTAATGTGATGCCTGGAGCAATTTTAAGAGAAACGACAGAAGAAGAAGCCAAAAAGTTTATTGCGTATACTTATGGGACCATAGCACTAGTTGACCATAGTATCGGTCGAATTTTAGCCTCATTAGAAAAATTAGGATATTCCGATAACACAATCGTAATTTTTACGAGCGATCATGGCGATTTTATGGGGGAGCATGGTTTATTATTTAAAGGACCCGCTCCATTCAACGGCGTACTTCAAGTACCACTCATAATTAAGGTTCCAGGCTTAACAAAATCAGCTGTTTCTAATTCATTAATAAGTTCAATTGATTTACCAAAAACTGTTTTAAATCTATTAAACATTAGTAAACGGAAGCACCCCCCCGATATGCAAGGGTATAATATGACTCCCGTTCTAGAAAATCCTAATGTAAAAATTCGGGATTCTTGTTTGATAGAACATGATGATGAAGTTGGGCTAATTCAAGCAAGAGTAAGACATTTAGTTACAGAGGATTATAAATTAACATTATATGAAGGAATAAGTGATTTCGGAGATATATATGATCGTAAAAACGATCCGCATGAATTACATAATTTATGGTACGAAAACAATTTTAAAGAAAAACGCTTTGAATTAGTAAATAAACTTTTTCAGGAAAATCTCAAGGCGCAAACTAAATATCCAAAAAGAATAGCTGGTACATGAATTACACCAATAATTTTCTTATCATAAATTCCTTAAGTTATTTTCAAATAATTTTGAAAGATGTTATTACTTAGCATATTTCATTTAAATCTCAATAGATTATTGACTGAATTTTTCTATGTGATAAGAATCAATAAGTTTAAAATTTAGGATTCTAAGTAATAGTATAATATGAATAGTTTCGAACGCATGTGGACAGCATTAAATCTCGAAGAACCCGATAGAATTCCAACTCATACAATAAATATTGATGGAAATGTTGCTGATAAGATTTTAAATAGAAAAACCACGGCGATTGACGATCTCGATGAGTTAGTTGAGAAATATCCCGACGACTGGCGTGAAAGAATCAACCCATTAGCTGCTAATATGCAAGCATCTTACTTTTCAAAAGCAATTAGAGCGGCTCACGCACTTGGTTTTGATGGATGTGGGATAGGATTTGTGCCATTTATATGGGAAAGTAGAACAGAAATGATCGATATTTTTGGTAAAAAACATAAAGTAGAAGATATCGATGGTAATATATATCCTGATTATTACGGAGGAATGATAAAAGATAGAAAAGATTGGGACGCTTTTTCCAAGCCAGATTTTAAAAAAATATATAGCGATGCAAAAAAATTTTATAAAAGAGTTTTAAGAAACTGTAAAGATATTAAAGAGGAAATTTGTTTCCCTGTTCAAAATCTTCTAACTTCTGTGTTTCCTCCTGTTTGGCAGGGTATGGGAATGAATTATTTTGCTCGAGCTTTAAAAAGTGATCCTAAATTAATCAAAGAACGCTTCGATTTCACTACTGAATATGCGTTAACCGTTTTTAAAGCGTATGCAGACTGTGGGGCAAAAATCTTTATTGAAGGAGGTGATTTAGCATATAGAGGGGGCTCAATGGTCCATCCAAAATACTACGATAAATACCTATTACCATGCTATCAAGAGGTCTCTAACGCAATACACGACAGGGGTGGAAAGTATATGTTACATACAGATGGGGATATCACCGAACTCTTGGATTTTATTGTAGAATCTGGTTTCGATGGGTTACAATGCCTGGAACTCCCTTATGTAGATCCAATTTTAATTAAAAAGAAAGTAGGCGATAAATTATGTTTATCTGGCAATATCGATACGAGATATATTCTTGTAAAGGCAACAAAACCAGAAGTAGAAAAAGCGGTACTAGATGCAATTAATGCAATGGGAAAAGGGGGCGGTTACATGTTATCTCCTTCTAACTTTCATCCACAAATCTCTGTTGATCGCTTAAAGTGGATGCTTGATGCTGTCAACAGATTTGGAGTCTACCCTTTAAAAAATATCCCTTAGCTTATTTTTAACAATAAAAACATACTTGTGATTTAGATATAAGGAGTGTTAATACCAAAATAGCATTAGAAATTTAGTTTACTTAACTAACTGATTTTCAAACAAAATATTAGAAAAAAAAAAAATTGTTTTTTAGTTTAATTAACTTAGCTTAACCTTTTCTTTTGCATTATTGCGTAAACCGTACCTAAGATTGAAACTGCAGAAATTAAGGTAACAAGAATTGCAGGGTATCCCGGTATAATCTCTGGAGGGATTACTGTTATTGCTCTCTCTCCACCGATCCAAGCATAATATGGAAGTCCGCTAAATCCTATTCTCTCTGGCATTTGATCTATATAAGTCCATCCCTTATTGTGTGCGAACCCTATCATATATTGGTATAAATAGAGCATCGGGACATCGTAATTCTGAATATGATCGGCAATAAAGCTATAGTCTGCTTGTTTATCGGCTGCAAAATAGATGTCTGTAAATTTCTGATCAATCGTATTATTTGCCATAAAGTTAAAATTATATCCAAAACTTGGAATAAATCTATTTTTTGAAGTGTAGAATAGACTCATAAAAGGCCAAGGATCAGTTTCAGAATTTGGCCACACAAATGGGAACATGTCATACATGATTGCTAGCCCCGTACCAACATATCCTTGCCAAATGTCTGCTACTCCGACTCCAATAAAACCGCATCCAATATCATTCAGAGCTTTTTCCATATAAACTGGTACTTCCGTCCCCGTATTATATAACATATCATGTGTAGCTATGGGATTTGAAGTTGCAACGGCGTTCCATTCAGCAGTTATGTTGCTTGCTGATAAGCTTCTATTGGTACAAAGTGGTCCGTAATAAGGATCATTAAGGAGGAATTCTCGTGCTTTTGTAACATCGTAATAAGGTTCAGGCACGCTAGGGTCGTAAAATAAGCTTTGTATACCTAGACTACTCTGTGAAAGATTCCCTCTTCCTTCTCCAACGATATTAAAATACGTTTCGTAATTGAACGAGTAAGAAAGTGCGCGTCGTATTGTTCGGTTAATACCATCAGGTAATGGCGTCGATGGAGGTAAGCCAAAGTAATGGGAAATGAACGGAAAGATTTGTTTTGGAGTCATACCCCAATATGGGGCCACCACAGGAGTGGGCGTGTTAAGTCCTTCTTCGCATTTGAAATTAATATCTACGATACCTGGATCAAGTCTATATTCTTTGTAACTAAGCAAAGAATCAGCTTTTACTGCGTCGAGATCTGTAATCGGAATTTGGGAAAGATCGCTTAAATAATCTACTTCTCCAGTTAATAAAGCCGTAGTTCGTGTTTCGAAATCTACATAATGTCGAACATACACGTCCGTAATAGCAAACAAGCCCTCTGCTTCAAGAGCAGTCCCATTCCAATAATTGTCATTTTTAATCATGTGTCCAGTTGCTGTCACTGCCTCATCAATAAAATCAAACTCGTAAGGACCTGTACCGATCATATGTCCAGGAAATGTTAATGGATCATCTTGAGGAAATGCGGGGTCTTCTCCAACTCCATAAATCGGAGCACCAGACCAATCACCATAAGACTCCATTGAAGCCATGAGATAATAAGCTCCTGCGAAAGCGGCAATGTTAGTTGTCCACGAGTTAAATGTAATATTAACGACATAGGGGCTTATCACTTCTGTTTTATTAATGACAGGAATCTCAGTTCCTAATCCAAAAGGATCACCACTTAAAGCCCATGTCAAGTTCCAATTTGTTGTAAAATCAATGCTCCAGTCTGAAGCATCAAACCAATAGATGTCTCGATTTTGAGCGTCACCTGTTCCAGTTAAATTTCCAGAAATTGCAGTGTTTCGATCAATGTTCCATTTTACTACTGATGCGTTAAAGGCGGAGCCATCATGAAACGTAACTCCTTGTCGTAGCGTAAATGATATCGCTTTAACTCCACCTGTATGACCGCCCTCATCTATTCGGGGGTAAATATCCCAATCTGTTGCGAGTACAGGGTAAACCGAACCCTCAGGGTCTGTCCAGAGTAAGGTTTCAAGAGTTGCCCATATGTAATAGTTAGTAGGCGTAGATTTATATATTGGTGGATCCCAATCATCTGCTCCGAAAGTTATTCCACAAACAAAGCTATTTGTTGTAGTTTGAGCGGTGGTAGGTGTTGCAATGACCGAGATAATAGGCGTAGCAAAAGAAATCAATAGAATTATCAAACATAAATTTTTTGTAAGTTTTCTCATTTTTATCTTTCTTTTATTATCTTTTTTAAATTTATAAAAAAAATTTTTATAAGATTTAAGATTAAGATATATTTAAATAAGGTTTTATATAAAGATTTTGTATTACTTTTGTTTATAAACACTACCTAAACCAAGTGAATTTCTATGAAAGACAAAGTGGTGACAGTTCGCGTAGAAGATATTTTGTGGGAAGAAATGAAAAAATATTCGCAAGATCACGAGATATCTAAGAGTAAAATAACGCGTGATGCCCTTATCAAGTATTTTTCGATTTATAGAAATCCATTACCCTTAATATTGTGGTCTAGAGATGAATTTACTTTCGCATTAAATTGTTTAACTGATAAACAGATTGAAAGTTTAGCTGATATTTCTTATCAAAATGGTCTTAAACCGATGGATATTCTTGTTAAGGATTTATTTTATATTGGAGATGCTACAAAATTGAAATTTTCTGCCCGAAATACGATATCCTTACTTGTTAACTATACTTTTACTGAAAAAGGCCAGAACTGGTTCTCTAAAGTTAAAACTATTTGGCATAAAAATGCTGTTATAATTTATGGCAATCATGAAAATGGGATTAATTTCTCTAAATACGCTAAATACATAATTATGCGTTACACCGAACATTTTTCATGTAACTTGATTGCGGAAGAATTAAACGAAAACAAGATATACTTAGAATTTAAATTCATTAAAAAATAAACTTTTTAAGAGAAGAGAAAATTTTTTTATATACTTTTATTTTTGGATATAATTATTATTTGGTGCTAAAATAATGGCTCAATCCCAGAATATGATAAAGTACATCATTAAGCGTGTGTTATTGATGATTCCGATGCTTATTTTAGCTTTAATAATTTCATGGGTATTATCCCAGCTTATGTTTGTAGATCCAGTTCTGAACAAAATGGGCATGTTAGATATAGAAATTCTCGAAGCGGAAAGAATTAGAATTGGTTTTTATGACCCTTGGTACGTTAAACTAGGATTGTATTTAAAAAATTTCTTTACAGGCAATTGGGGGACATCTTACCTTGTTTCTGATGGAGAACCCGTAAGCGTATTAATTGGGAAAATATTTCCTAAAACAATAGAATTGGTGATAATACCAATTATTATTATACCGATTCTTAGCGTTAAACTTGGCGTTATTGCGGCAAAAAGTAAAGATAAACCGAAGGATAGCGTAATTCGAGGCGTTGCTATATTAGGGACTGCTTTGCCTATTTTCTGGCTCGCTACAATGCTACAATATTTCGTAGGTCATTATCTAAGCATATATACATATGGAGAACTTAATTTAGAAATTATGAATCCAAATTCAGTTACCTTTCGTTATCCTGATCCAGCATGGCCATTTAGCACGGGTTTTCGAATTATAGATAGTATTTTGTTTAATAGTCAAGCTTTGTTACAAGACACTCTCGTACACATGATTCTTCCTATGATTTGCATGACTTTCGTTTCGTTAGCAGGTATTACGAGACAGACACGAGCAAGTATGTTAGATGTTTTGGAAGAAGACTATATCAGGACAGCTCGAGCAAAGGGCTCTCTGGAAAAAGAGGTTATTAATAAGCACGCTCTTAGAAACGCTTTAATCCCTACAAGTACCCTCATCGTGGGAGGCACTGCTGCTAGATTAACAGGGGCTCTTTTCCTCGAAATCGCTTTCAATTACACCGGTATGGGCTTCTATATGGTTGCTGCCATTAGATTAGGGGATTATGTGGTAATAAACGGAATTTTAGTATTCACAGTCATCATTATTCTTAGCGGTACTTTAATTGCCGATGTGTTGTATACAATTATCGATCCGAGGATTATTTATAAATAAAAAATCAAATAAGCTGATATAAATGACTCAAATACCTATTAAAGAATCGGAAAAAGAAGAGTTTTCGTCAAAGAATAAAAGAAAAATAACCAGATTTATAAAATTCTACTTAATTCCAGGTTGGCGAGATTCCGAATTTTCTGCCATTGAATACGAAATTGGAAAAACAAAATCTAAAAGAAAGTTATTTAGGCGTATTCTTAAACCGTTAACAATTGCAGGTTTCTTATTGATTTTGTTTATTGCAATATGCGCCGTGTATGCCCCTTGGCTTACTGAATATACTGTTGAGTCAATAACGGATAGTGGACTTTCTGGCGGTGTAATTTTTGCGCCTCCCTCAGCAGAACATCCATTGGGGACGACCAAATATGCTTACGACATTCTTGCTCGATTAATATGGAGTTGTAGAACCGCACTTGTATTTGGTTTGACCACGATTGTAATTGGAGCAATAGGAGGGGTTATTGTAGGGACAATTTCAGCTTATTTTGGAGGAAAAACGGATTCCATCATAATGCGTACAGTTGATTTAATAATGGTGTTTCCAGCTTTGATTTTACTGATACTTTTTGTAGAAATGATGGGTGAGGAATTACAAATAATGCTATACCTATTTGGTATGCTTTCCATACCTGCTTATTCCAGAGTTATGCGTGCCTCAGTTTTACAAGTAAAACAGAATCTTTATATTGAAGCGGCTAAAACAGGGGGTGCAAAAAATTTCAAAGTCATGTTTACTCACATTATACCCAATGCAATTGCACCTATTATCATAAGTTTATTTGGTGGAGTTGGAGCTGCGATTTTAGGTTTTGCCTCTCTTGCATTTTTGGGTTTTGGAGACAAAAGTCTTCCTGATTGGGGGTCAGATATTAATTATGCAAGGACCAGGTTTTCTCAATATTTTGCCGCTTTTTGGCCAGGTCTTTTTATCTTGATTGCAGTAATGGGGTTTATGTTAATAGGTGATGGCCTAAGAGATGCTTTAGATCCTAAAAATAACTAAAAAGGTGAAAAAAAACGATAGGATTATTCTTTCAACTTGGATATTATATAAATTTTGTAATGATTCTCATTGAAACACTTATTTCACTAACGATATTATTTTTTATCACTAAAGTTGTTAGCAAACCATTGCTAGAAAAAAGTCAGATGTCTAATAAGGAAAAATCTTTGAGCATCTTTATAAGCATTTTAATAGTTCTAGGTATTATTATAGCGATTAGGTACACATTTGGATTTCTGGGATACTTTCTTTCGATATTTATACTATTGAACGACGAATATTTCTTTTTTGCGGTAATGACAACTATTTTTTACCCTTTATACAGATTTTTCATTAAAAAGTTTGGAAAGGTTCGAGATTCAGATACAAAAATCCTGCCGCATAAAAAATTTGTTAAGAGAAGTATATTTGTAATTGTAGGGTCGTGGGTTACAGCTTTAATTTTTTTATCAATTTATATCTTAGACATTCCCCTTGGGCATTTGATTCCACCAGATCTTCTCGATCCAACATACGATGTATTTCTACTTGGTTTTGAATGGGCTTTTTTTATGGTCATTATTGACATGTCTTTAGTTATTATAGTTAATAAAATTATTACCATTGAAAAGCGACTTCCCAAAAAAGTGCTATCTAATTCAATGCTCGTTGGTGGGATCATTTCTTTTGGAGCGTGGTCGATTCAACTCGTTCTCATTGAATTGTACCTTTCAAGATTATTTGGGTTAACTTTGTATGAACAGGATATTCGCGTGTTATGTATTACCGTTACAGTTATATTTATTATTTCTTTTCTCGTTTCTTTAAAATTAAAATTTTTACCTGAAGCTTCTGAACAAAGTATGAAAATAATCCAAGCAGAATTACAAAAAGAAGAAAATGAAAAAGATTATATACAAGAAGCTGGAAAAAATGAAGTGATTTTAGATGTCCGAGACCTTACTACCTATTTTTATACCGAAGAGGGTGTCGTACACGCTTTAGAGAGGGTTTCATTTAAAATCCATGAAGGTGAAGTACTTGGGCTTGTAGGAGAAACAGGTTGTGGAAAAACTGTAACTGCTCTGTCTATTCTTCAATTAATTCGCCCTCCAGGTAAAATTATTGGGGGAAAAGTTATGTATGGAGATATTGATCTGCATGAAAAATCTGAGATTGAAATCCTACCCCAAAGGGGGAGTGAAATCACGATGATTTTTCAAGATCCTCTTAACTCTCTTAATCCTGTTTTTAAAGTAGGTAGTCAAATAACTGAAGTATTTCTCATACATAAGAAAAATCAACTACTTGTTGAATCTTCTAACTACAGTAATAAAAGTATTTATAGCGTTGCACGCGAATGGAGTCAAGAACTTTTAAGAGATTTAAATATACCTGAACCTGAAAAGATTTTTGATCAGTATCCTCATGAGTTGAGCGGAGGAATGCGACAACGAATTCAGATTGCGATGGGTCTTGCATGTAGTCCAAGACTATTAATAGCCGATGAGCCTACCACAGCTTTGGATGTTACTATTCAAAATCAGATTCTTAAATTAATGAAAGACCTTAAAAGAAAATATAATACGGCGATTTTATTTATTACTCACGATCTCGGTATCATCTCAAAAATGTGTGATAAAGTTGCAGTGATGTATAGTGGATTCATAGTCGAAAACGGAAATAGAATTAGACTATTCACGAATCCTTATCACCCCTATACTAAAGGACTGATATCTTCTATACCCATTGTGGGAGAAAGAAAAGAATTATTAAAGACCATACCTGGAATGGTCCCTAATTTGATTTATCCCCCCGCTGGATGCCGATTTCATCCCCGATGCCAATATTGTTTCGAACCATGTGATTCAAAAATACCAAAAAACATAAAGGTTGAATCAGATTATTTTGTAGCGTGTCACCTTTACGATCCTGATTATAAAGAGCTGGCAGAGCGTTCCCTTAATAGGGTGGAAGAAAAATTCTCTAATAAATAAATATTATGATGATCTAGAAAATCAGTTATTTTCATAAAACTTAATAAAAAAGTGTTAAAACCAAGATGTAAAAAATGATATATCAAGCATATTTAACAATTATGGACGTTATTCCGAGCATTATCCTAAATTCAATTATAACATTTATAATCGGGATGTTTATTATTAGGTGGTATGCGAAAATTCTAGATTGGAATAAATCGTTATTGCCAGCTTTCATTCTAACTTTTACTTGGCTTTTTATGGACATAAATCTTGGAATTGTCTTTTACTTTTTCTTTAGTAATAATATCCTAATGGATATTACTGTAGATATAATTTCCATTCTTACTGGAGTAATTGTCGTTATGAAAGTATACGATAAAAATTTTAAAAAATCTTTATTGTTTACTATTATTAGTCGAACCTTTTTCATCGTAATATCAATTATAACGATTATACTTCTCGAAGTTGTTTCGGTATTTCAAATCGAAAATGACGATTTAGCTTCAAGTAAATTGTTCTATGGAATCTCTATTCTTCTTCTTCTTGGCATAACGATATTTTTCGTACAATGGGGGAATAAAATTCAATTAGTTAAAAGGGTTAAGTTGATTTCTCTTATCAGTATTATCCCCGGTCTTAGTTATTTTACCTATACCTTTTTAAATCAACTTGAAGAATTTTCAAACAATTTTAGCTTGAATTTCTTAATAGCTCTTATAGGTTCAATAATCACTGCTATTGTCGCAAAAAATATTGCCTATAAATCCATAACATTTCAAAATATTAGAGATATAACAGTTATTGAAAAAGGGAAACCCCTATTACGAGTTAAGAATCTAAAAGTATATTATCCCCTTCGTGGGGGAATTCTTAAAAAACAGATAGGAGTTGTAAAAGCTGTTGACGGCATCTCTTTTGAGGTGAAAACGGGTGAAACACTAGGATTAGTTGGGGAAAGTGGATGTGGGAAAACAACTGTTGGCAAATTAATTTTGGGCTTACTTGATAAAGAAGAGGGAGAGGTTTTATTTCGTGATAAGCAAATCCCTACTAAATATCCATCTGATTTAAGACAAAAAATTCAAATCATTTTCCAAGACCCCGATGCATCCTTAAATCCTCGCTTGAAGGTGGTTGACATAATCGGCGAGCCTCTCAAAAATTTAATGGGTATTACGAAAAAAATTGAAATCAGAAAACATGTCTTGAAATTAATGGAAGCAGTTTCTTTAAAGCGAGAACATTTGGATCGTTTCCCTCATGAGTTTTCAGGGGGACAAAAACAGAGAATTATTATCGCAAGAGCACTAGCTTGCAATCCAGAGCTAATCATTCTTGATGAACCTACATCTGCTCTTGATGTATCTGTCCAGGCGCAAATCCTTAACTTGCTTAAAACTTTACAAAAAACCAACGGTTATGGATATTTGTTTATAACTCACGACTTATCTGTTATAAATCATATTGCTGACAGAATCGCTGTCATGTATCTCGGCCGTCTTGTTGAGATTGGAAGCACTGATCAGATTTTTTCAAATCCTACTCATCCATACTCCCAAGCTCTTCTTAATTCACGAATTGAAATTGATCCTTATGACCAAGAAATTAGTTTTGTCATCGAAGGTGAAGTTCCAAGTCCAATCAACCCTCCTTCTGGATGTCCTTTTAATCCACGCTGTTCATCAGATGCTAAAACAAAAGAATGTGAATTTAAAATTCCCCATATGATAGAAATCGAGAAAAATCATTTTATATGGTGTAATAAAATACTTTTACATTAATGATTATTTTCCCTTTTTTACTAATTGATATAAAATTTCAAGATACATATTGCTCCCTTTTGGAATGATTCTTTTAAAAATTTCAATTAGAAAATCTTCGTCTATTTCAGTTATTTTTGTAGTAATCATTTCTTTTTGGACTAGTGTTAAAACTTGGCTTTGCATAACTGGTGGTATTGATAACAAAAATGAGTAATACATACTTTTTCCTTTATTTCGCCAAACAATCTCTGTATCACCAATTTTATCTTGAACCCCTTCCCGCTGCTCTTCTAAATTTAAATGAAATTTTTTAACATTTCCCTCAATAGGAATTCCTAATCGGTTATATTGTTCAATAGGTGCATCATTTTCTTTCATCAGTTCCACCATAACTTTTATCATTTTTGTTTCAATATCAAGATCAATAATAGGGTTTTCCTGAGTAGGGTCTTTCTTAAGATCAAAAAGCAGTGATCCAAAAATATAAGGATAAACAACAATGTTTCTTGGAATCTTCAACATTTTACAACCTTTTGAAAAAGTAAAAGGCTCAGATAATGCCATTTCTTTTAGTTCACTAATAGAAAAAAAATTTCGCATATGGGTTGGCATGAGTGTATAATTAAATATTGGTTTATTTAAAGGATTAGTAGGACCTCTCATATAAGTATAATTTCCATCTGTTACGTTCACATGTCCACTATGAACACCGAAAAGAGCAGCACTTCTTATATTATTGTCGTTGTTAATTGTGTCTTTTAAAACTTTTCCCTGCATGTCTTTCTTTGGGCTAATACCAAAGAATTCTAAAATTGTTGGAGCATAATCTATAGTTTGCACAAGAGCTTTTCTTCTCTCATTTTTTTTAGCAGATCTCGGATCCCATATAAATAACGGAATATGAGCAATTTCATTATAAATTGGTTGCACCATTTTAGCCCACCACCCTTTTTCCCCTAAAAGAAAACCGTGATCAGTAGTAACAATTAGCATTGTGTCATTCCACATATTTTTCTCATCCATTATATCTAATATTTTTCCGAGATAATGATCACACATACTAACTGAAGCAGCATACTCTTTACGACAATGTTCTACTTGTTCCGAAGTTTCAGTTACTGCACCATAATTCGGCCAATCAAAGTGGGGGCCATCATAATTATCATTATATAAATCTTTATACTTTTGTGGTGTGACGAAAGGTTCATGAGGATCAAATGATTCAATTTGAAGAAACCAATTATTTTCCTCAAAATTAGTTTCGATGAATTCCAATCCTTTTTTAAAAGTGACTGCCTGAGGCATACTTTCCTCTTTTTGCATGTATTTCCTATTAACCCAATCTTGACGCCAGCCTACACCGAAATCTTCCCTCATATTACTGACATGGTTAGGAATTTCTGGATCTTTTACCTCACCTTTCCAAGGATCCCCTTCGTGTCCACGAATAATTTCCCAAGAACTATATTGAGTGTGGTATGTTGCACCCCCGTCTTCCCAATAATGATAGTGATCGCTAACAAGATGAGCATACACTTTATTATTTTTTAAAATATTTGGCATTGAATCATCAAAAGGTTCTAAAGGGCTCCAACTTCTATGTAAAAAATTATAGCGCCCGGTGTGGAGTTCCCTTCTAGCTGGAATGCAAGGAAGACTTCCAGCAAAACAATTATCAAAAATAACTGTCTTTTCAGCAAGTCTCTTAAAATTTGGGGCATGAACCCAATCACAGCCATAAGGTGGTAGATAATGCCTGTTTAAAGTATCATACAAAATCAGTATTACTTTCATAAGTGTTTCACTCAATTATTAAATCCATAACATATTACTATTTAGTTTTTAAAAAAATTTCATTTAGAATTAGTACAAATCTTGAGCTACATCGGTTAAGCCTAGTTCAAGTAATACCTCTTTAGAAGGTTTACCCGTCTCCCAATCCCATTTACGGTATTTGTAATATTTCTTAAGAAGATAATCCATATCAGGTACGCTTCCTGAACTACTGCCTTCATTTAAGGATTTGAGGCAAATTTTTGGTAATCTATCTTCTTCTCTGGTCAAACCAAGTTTATTACTAATAGCTCTTTTTAAGTTGATTGATCTATGTCCTATAGTAAGCAAAGCATCAGGATCTATATTCCAACCAGTAATAGCATTCAATATTTCGCAAATCTTTGTAGGAGAAAATGGCGCAAATTTGCAAAGAGTCAAGTTGTCAAACATTTCTCTAAAACTCTGAAATTTAGCAGCATTTACAGCTTTATTTTTTGAAGATAAACGATCACCTGGCATGATGTTAAATTCTGGGATCCCACCACCTAAATCTACATTATAGTAATCTCCTTTTAAATGACACGCGCCTCGTGGGTTTGTAGCATAGGATATTGCTAATCCGTGAAATGCCCTTCCATCATGAAGCGGCATTTCTAGACCTTTGATTTGGGCTGCTTCCTCTACATCACGTCCTAATTTTAGAGCCATTGCTTTAGTTCCTAGGGAAAGTAAATTTCCGATACCTTCTTGATTAACAATCATATCAACCAATTTAACGATCATTTCCCCATCGCCCCATTTTAATTCCATATTAGCCTCTTCTTTAGAGAGTGCTCCAATATCATAAAGATACATAGCGTATGCGATGGATACTCCTGCTGATATTGTATCAAGACCATGCAAATTACATAGATGGTTCGCTGTGATAATGGAATCAAAATCAAAATTCATGCATAAAGGTCCAAAAGCACCTACCGTCTCATATTCCGGTCCATCAATAATTTTATAATCATTATTAAAATCCTTAATTACACGACCGCATCCAATGGGACAGCCCAAACAAGCACTATTTTCTACTACATAATTCTGCCTTAATGCATGGCCAGTAAC
Organism: Promethearchaeota archaeon; assembly: GCA_004375715.1. Taxonomy (GTDB): domain Archaea; phylum Asgardarchaeota; class Lokiarchaeia; order Sigyniarchaeales; family SOKP01; genus SOKP01. The sequence continues at coordinate 21,107 of SOKP01000163.1, forward strand.
CTTTTGTACCGGAAATACGCTTTTCTGATAATATTTAGCAGGAACATCTCCTAAAGTCATACCCATATCCATATATAATAGAGTACCATATTCACGATACGCTAATGAAAGAAAATTACCGTCAATCACCGTTGCCATTTCTTTGGCTAATACTTTTACTTTCTCACCGTCAGCTAACGTTGCCTTTAGATTACCAGCTACAGCCACTGCTTTTAAGTTTTTTGAACCCATAAGTGCCCCAAATCCACATCGTCCTGCTGCCCTCCCATTGTCGTTTATAATTCCTGCATATCCTATCTTTCTTTCCCCTGCCAACCCAATGCTAGCTACACTAATAACTTTTTGTTCTAACTCATCTTTAATTAACTTCTGAGTTTCATAACAATTTTTACCCCAAAGATGTGAAGCCTTTTTTATTTCTGCAACTCCATTATTTACATATAAATAAATTGGGCTATCTGCCTTGCCTATGATGAAGATTCCATCATATCCACACCGTTTCAAAAGAAACGGAAATGTTCCACCACTGGATGCTTCACCCCAGTATCCTGATAAGGGTGAAATACCACTAACCGTATATCGACTAACCATTGGAATTGATGTGCCTGTGAAAGGGCCAGTGGAAAATACTAATGGATTTTTTGGATCTAATGGGTCTATACCCTCTTCTATATGATTATAAATCAACTTTGCAGCTAAAGCTGATCCACCGATAAAATTCTTTAGATCATCCTCGGAAAGAGGAATCTCTTGAGTTTCCAAATTATTTAAATTTACTTCAAGGAATTTGCCATGATAACCTTTCAACATATTAACCTCCTTTAAAAATCGATACTTTTACCCTCAAAAGCATATCTAAATATTTTTTTACATTGATCGATTGTAATTGGGCGAGGGCTGAAGACTGAATCAATATCTTCATGTGTAAAAAGCGCAAGTTTTTCCATTTTCTCTTCTAAATTTTCTTTAGATATCTCTAAATCTTTTAAATTCAACGGAACTTCTAATTCTTTGAACAGAGTTCTTACTTTTTCCATAAGCCCATGAAAACGTTCTTGTTTAGTTTTCCCTTCTATTTTGAGGGCATCGCAAATTTCTAAGTATTTATCAGAAACTTCTCGATAGAATTGAAAAACGAATGGAATAAAAATTCCAACTGCAATACCGTGATGGACATGAAATAATGATCCTAAAGAATGCCCAAAACTGTGAGTTAATGCTGCACCACTCGTTTGAATTCCTATCCCTCCCAAACTCGAAGCTACAAGCATACGAAACCTAGCTTCCCTATCCTGACCATGATGATAGGCTCGTGGTAAAAATTTAAAAACCGTTTTGATAGCCGAAAGGTTTATTGCATCAGAAAGATCACTAGCTGCCGGAGACATTATAGCATCCATTGCATGAGAAAGTACATCTAAGCCTGTTCCAGCGGTAAGCTTAGGTGGCATGGTCATTGTAAATTCAGGAACTAATATTGCAAAATCAGGCAGAAGATCAGAATTTGCTACGGGTATTTTTCGATTGTTTTCTGTGTCATGAATTACAGCTGTAGCGGTGCATTCTGAACCTGTACCACTTGTAGTGGGAATGGCTGCAAATATTGCTTTTTTTCTTAATCCCAAAGGTTCAAAAGGACTTAGTACCCTTAAGTCAGTTACGTCAGGTCGTTCGTAATATATCCAAGCACCTTTAGCTCCATCAATTATCGATCCGCCACCCAAGGCTACTATAAGATCGGGATTAAACTGGCTCATGATTTCACTGCATTCTTTAACATTACTCAAGGGCGCTTCTGGTAAAGCATTACTCCAAATCTGTGTTTTAAATCCGCTAGCTTCAAAAGCTTTACTTACTCTAGCTGAAAAACGCTTTGCAAAATCGTCGGTGATAATAAATGCTCGTTTTTTTGAGCATTTAGCCCCGATAAAATCAATAGAAGACGCCCCTAACCCCTTTCCTTTAGGAAGGGCATTAGGACCCATAAATATCCTTGGCGTGTTAAAATTCGAACTTAAACCCCTTACAGCACTGGAAGCCGCTAATGGTAAAATTGCTTTCAATTCTGGCTCATTAAACCAATATTTCATGATTTTAATTAACCTTTTTTTTTAATCTAATTTATACGACTTTTATATAGTAATCAACTAAATATGCAAATATCCATATCATTAAAGGTTAAAAAAGATTTAGAAATAATCCGTAAGTTTCAATTATGTAAGATGATTAGAATGAAATATTGAAAAATTTATTTTTTCTAATGTTTTCTTTAAATTAATCATAAGTAGAGAGATGTCAAATAAAGTGAGTAAAACTTATTCAGAAGAAGAATTATCCCAACTTCCGTTTAGAGATGAAAGTTTAGAGTTAGAAGAGCGGGTAAAAGATTTATTAAGTAGATTAACGCTTGCGGAAAAATTTAAGCTATGTTCGGGAAGATTAATGTGGCATACTAAACGCATTAAAAGATTGGGTGTAAAATCATATACTATGTATGATGGTCCTCATGGGGTTCGAGATGACACGATGGGTAAAATAAAGAGCACATATTTTCCTTCTGCTATTTGTAGAGCCGCTACATGGGATCCTAAACTATCATATGAGTTTGGAAAGGCTGTAGCCGAAGAAGTTCGTGATGTCGGCGCTCATATGCTGCTTGCTCCAGGAATTAATATCCAAAGAACTCCAATGAATGGAAGAACTTTTGAGTATCAAACAGAGGACCCACATTTAAATAAAATTCTTGCTGTTGCAACAGTAAAAGGAATTCAAAGCCAGAGAATCGCTGCTTGTGTAAAACATTTTGTATGTAATAATCAAGAAACAAATAGATTTACATCTAGTTCAGAAGTGAGCGAACGAGCACTTCAAGAAATATATTTACCCGCCTTTAAAGCGACCGTTCAAGAAGCTGATGCTTGGTCATTTATGACGTGTTATAATAAAGTAAATGGAATCTATGGATCAGAGAATTATAATCTGTTGAGAGAAAGATTGATAGAAAACTGGGGTTTCAGAGGATTTACTGTTTCAGATTGGGTTGCCACAAATTACACAAGTACAGAAGGATGTGTTAATGCGGGATTATCTCTTGAGATGCCCACATCAAAAAAGTACAGTAAAACAAATCTGAGAAACGCCTTTCAAGAAGGAAAATTTTCCGAAGAGACCTTTAATGGCAATATTAAAAGATTGTTAAGAGTTATGTTTTTAGTTGGATTATTTGACGATAAAAATTCACTCCCTAGTGGAAATAGAAACACACTTGAACATCAATCAATAGCACGCAAGATAGCTGAAAATGGTATAGTATTATTGAAAAATAAGAACGCTTTATTACCGTTAAATATTGATGAACTGAAAAAGGTAGCTATTGTTGGTCCTAATGCAGACAATAAATTTGGAGGAGGTAATATATTATCTGGTGGAGGTAGCTCAGTTAATTATCCTCCATACGAGATTACACCTCTCGAGGGTTTAAAGCAAAAATGTAGGAACAGAGTAGAAATAATAGAAACACCATCAAAGGCAGATGTAACAATTTTATTCGCTGGACTCAATCATGAACATGGTAAGGATGCTGAAGGTGAAGACAAGAACTCTTTTGAACTACCATTAGAACAAATCGAATTAATTAAGAGAACTGTAAAACAAAACCCTAATACTATTGTAGTCCTCATAAATGGGAGCCCTATATCTATGGACGATTGGATCGATAGCGTTCCTTCGGTTATTGAAGCGTGGTACGGAGGTATGGAAGTAGGAACAGCGATTGCGAATGTTTTGTTTGGTGATGTGAATCCTTCGGGAAAATTAACCTTAACATTTCCCAAAAAACTTTCAGATTCCCCTGCACACAAATCTGAGAGAAATTTTCCGGGAGTTGAAGAAAAAGTTTTTTATGATGAAGGAATCTATGTTGGTTATCGTTATTTTGACAGGGAACAAATTGAACCTCTCTTTCCTTTCGGATATGGGTTATCTTATACAACTTTTAATTATGAGAATCTTAAACTAAATAAAGAAAAATTTTCCAAAAATGATACTGTTACAGTGTCTGTTGATATCGTTAATACAGGTAACCGTTCAGGGGCGGAAATTATTCAACTATATGTTCAAGATATCGAAAGTAGTACAGACCGCCCTCCAAAAGAATTAAAACAATTTGAAAAAGTGAATTTAGAACAAAATGAAAAAAAAACAGTAGAGTTCAATTTGAAATTTAACGATTTCTCCTTCTATGATGACTCAACCCATAGTTGGGTTGTGGAACCCGGCACATTTAATATACTTATAGGAAGTTCTTCACGAGCTATACATTTACAAAAGGAGATTGAATATTCCGAATAATTTTGGGTTATTGATTAAATTATTTTTAAAGTAACCTAAATTAAATCATTATACAGAATTTAAAAAAAAAAATTATATTGTTCAAAAAACTTGATTTTAACCTTAAAAAAAGAGTGCTAAGTATGAAATTTAAGAAAAATCGAAAAGAATTAGATGAAATTTCATTACAAGAAGTAAAAAAAAGAAACGTTAAAATTGACTGGGGACGACAAGGTGGAGTGATTCTTGCTTATGTTATAGTATTATTAGGCTTCTTTGGAATAATTGCTAATACAATAATGATCGATCGATTTGGTAATTGGATTTCCCATAATGATATGGATAGAACTATTTTAATTTGGCCATTCCTTACATATATCCAGAATTTCTACTTACCTCTTTTATTATTATTTTTTATGAGTTTTTTTTTGACATACAAAGAAGACATTTACCACTATGGTATAAAAGCGTCTCTATGGTTAGTACCTTTTATAGTGGCTCAAGGATTTGTTTTCTATTGGATTATGTTCGGATTATCTTTTGAACCTTTTATTTTACAATTTTCATTCTTAGAAGGCTATGTTAATGTGCTAATTTTATTTGGAACTGCACTAACAGGGGCATTAATTGGAAAGAAAGTTAAACAAATTATAGTAAAAAAGCGAAATCATTCTTAATATTTATATTGATACTTTAATGTCATAAAATAGCTCCGTTCCGCTGAAGTGTCGCAACCAGATGTGAGAATTTTATTTCATAAAATCAATCTAAAAAAATACTTCAAAATAGAATAATAATATTTTTTTTATTCTTAACCATTTGTTTGAATAGAAATCCTTCCTTACAATTAAGTTTGTAGAGGATAAGTACCCCATTTTTTTATCGCTTTGGGTATTGCCATAATGTTATTTAGTGAAACGCCCCATGGTAAACAGCAGACTGGGCCAACAGCATATTTACCTCCAGAGGCTAAATGCGTAATATTTTCTTTTACTTTTTTCTCAACGTCTAAAGGTGTACCACTAAATAGTTCCCGACTCACGTCAATATTTGCTCCAACTATTGTTACATCAGGATGTTTTTCTTTAAACTCTACCCAATATTCAATATCTAGCGGGTGTGAGCCATTAATAGCGAATACATCAAGATTATCACACACTTCATCAAAATAAGGTGAAGTTCCACAGTTATGAAACATTATTTTAGCTTTAGTCTCCTTCTGCAATCTTTTAATAAATTGTCCCTCATACTTCATCGCATCCTCGAAACTCATCATATGTTTGTTAAAAGCATACCCCGTAAAGAATATTGTTGGACTAGGCCCTACTCTTTCAGTAAAGAGATTGTATAAATCCATCTGAGATTGATATACCTTTTCACATAAATGTAGCAATAGATCTGGATTCTTTCTCATATCTCTATAAGCCTGTAAGCCCCTCAATTCCTGAACAACAGACCAAATACCAAGTGCACAAGCCTGTGGATATCTTGTTTTTTTTCCTACAAAATCTACAGCAGAAAGGCAAGTATCCCATAGTGATATCTTACTATGATCTGGAATTTCTAATTTTTCAATATCCTCCTCAGTTTTACAAATAGCACCCTGTTTAGCCATAAATACCTTATAATCAGACCATTTTATTGTGTCTTCCTTACTATTGGCTTCTGCGAAAGCTAAAGCTTCAGCAGGACCTGCGTAAGCAGTAGGTATGGCAAGAGAATCAGCTTTTAAAAACTCATAAGTCATAATAGCGGCATTTCCATAAATCTTAGGTGAAGATAAAAGTTCTCGAAAAGTTTTTCCTGATATACGGCAGATTATTTCTTCACATACAATAGGAAAATACGGTATCCGATCAATTCCAGGTGATCCCGCAATAGTTCCCCCTATTCTTCTTCTAGATGCTTCCCAATCATGTGGCAATTTAATTATCCTCCATCAGATTTTTAATTAGTTTTACACCCCTCCATCCATCTTTGGTCCAAGCATCAGCACCGATATAGTTACAAGCTTCTTCAGAGAGTATACCCCCACCCACTACTATTTTAGCCTTAATTCCCTTTCTTTTAAGCATAGTAACGGTTTCTATCATTTTAGAAATCGTCACTGTTAATAATCCACTTATCCCTATAATATCTGGATTTTCATACTTTGCTACTTCTACAAATTTTTCGGGGGGAACATCCACCCCTAAATCTACTACATCAAACCCTTGGCCTTGCAATAGGGCAATAACAATACTTTTACCTATATCATGAAGGTCTCCCTCAGGAGTACCAATTAACACCTTGCCAGGTGATTTGTGTTTTTCCTCCACCAATTTCGGTTTAATAACATCCATGCAATCGTTAATAGCATCCGCTGCTAAAAGCATATCCGCTAGAAAATATTCACCTTTTTCGTACCTCACACCTACTTCTTCAGCACCGCGAATTATGGCTTCATTTAATATTTGTTTTGTATCGATATTTGCGTCAATAGCTTTATGAATAAAATCTAATGCTTCTTCTAAAATTCCTTCAATTATACTATTTCTCAATTTATCTAAAATTTCTTCGTCATTCAATATTTCTCTTCCCGTTATTAATGATTATAGAAACACAAAGCATTTCTGCTTAATAATACTCTTTTTAAAGTTAATTTTCATATAAGGTTTATTAATTACAAAATGTAGTTTATTACCTCTCGATTTCTAAATACCAAATTTAACGCGAGTTGTCTTAGGAGGTATTTACCAGTTACATAAAGAATTTTATGCTGTTCTTGAAATTAATATTAACTTCATTTTTAAAACCAACACTAAAAATGAAAATAATTTAGTGGAAATTACGTTTTAATTTGTGTAATTTTTTTCAGAGGAGATTAGAAAATTTAAATGATTTTCATTTTAGAAAAGTATTTGTTTGTACTTTAATTTTCAAAATTAAACCCAATAATTAAACAAGTGATACCATGCCCTTCTTTAAAAACCAAGAAGGTTATAACCTGTATTACGAAGATATTAACGGCGATAGTAAGGACCATACAGAAGGTACTATAATCCTACTTCACGGTTTCGCCTCTTCAGCTTCATTTTTTAAAGGGCAAATTAAATTGTTAAGAAAAAAATATCGCATTATAGCTTTTGATGCGTTAGGGCATGGTAAAAGCGATCATACAAAAAATCTTGAACTTACAAAAAATCTTAGATATGATATTATCAGAGACCTTGAGGATCTCATTGTCCATCTAAATGTGAATGAAAAATATGGAATTATAGGCCACTCTCTTGTAGGGGGGATGATTGGACAATTAATTAGCATGGCTCATCCCAAAGATGTTAAATTTCTAATCTTGCTTAATTCTGGTTATATAATGATTGACAATGTTATTAGAAATATCTTTTATAATTTGCTTCCGTATTTTATCCGTATGAATTTTTTAGAGGTTGTTGCAAACTCAGTTGAGGACATCTTGGATAAAATTATTCCGTATATTTTAACATCGTTGGCTGATTCTATGAATGGAATGAAGTTAACTAAAGATGAATTATATATGCTCATTGAGGACCAGATATTTTCTATGATTAATGAAATTAATGTGTATGACCCTTCTGGGATTAAGTGCCCTACATTGATTATCGCGGGAAGATTAGATAATTTTGCTCCAGAGCAAATGTCAGAAGAACTCCACAAGAAAATTCCTAATTCTCAGTTGGAAATATTAGATATGGCAGGTCACTTCGCACCTGCTCAAAGAACAGATGTAATTAATGAGTTAATATGTAATTTTATTAAAACACTTGGTTAATCTATCTTAAAGGACTATAATTATAAGTGCATGTTGCGTAGTTATGAATTCCAAACTCGAAGATAATAATACTACAATCTCTTATTTCAAAGAAGAAATCGAACGCTTTGTTAAAGAGCGTAAATGGGCGAGATTTCATAAACCTAAAGATTTAATTCAAGCGATTGGTATTGAAGTGTCTGAATTATCCGAACTATTTTTGTTTAATGACTTATCACTTGATGCAATTCACAACGATAAAGAAATTTTAGAGAATATTTCTGATGAGATCGCTGATGTTTTTATATACCTGATTAGCCTTTTAAATAGCCTAAATGTAGATTTGACGAGTGCTTTCATAAGAAAATTGAAAAAAAATAAAGCCAAATATACGATAGATGAATTTTCTGACGGTTCATACCACAAACTCTAAAATCACTACATTTTTATTTATTCTTAAGTTAACAAATAGCCATTACAAATGATAAAAAGAATTTTTATGCCATTTCATCTTTTTTATAACCATGACATCAGAAGAATTAGATGATATCATTAGAAATCAATTCGATAATACTTTAGATGGTACGAATTTTGAATCATTAGGGAGACTCTATAAGGGAAAAGTACGAGATAATTATATAAAAAACGATGTAAGAATAATTATCGCTACTGATCGGTTATCAGCTTTTGATCGCGTGATTACAACAATTCCGTTTAAAGGTCAAATGCTAAATCAAGTATCATCTTTCTGGTTCGAAAAAACTAAAAACTTAGTAAAAAACCACATAATAGATATTCCAGATCCTAATGTTGCTGTGGTTCACCAGTGTGAGATGATTCCAGTAGAAATGATTGTAAGGGCTTACATAACTGGATCTGCGTGGCGTAGTTATACCAAAGGAGAAGCTACCTCGGGAATTATTTTACCTAAAGGATTACAAAAAAATCAGAAATTAGACGATTTTATTTTGACACCATCTACAAAAGCGGTGAGTGGGCACGATATATATATTTCCAGAGAAAAAATTTTAGAAGATAAATTGGTTGATGAAGACATATATACGCAAATGGAAAACGCATCTATCAAGCTATTTAAATTTGCTCAAAATTACTGCCTTAATAATGGCTTAATATTGGTCGATACAAAATACGAATTTGGAATAAAGGACGGAGAACTGTTGGTAACTGATGAGATTCATACTCAAGATTCTTCTAGATTCTGGGTTGCGGATAGTTATAACGAAAGGTTTGAAAAAGGTGAAGAACCCGAAATTCTGGATAAAGAGATTTTCAGAGGTTGGTTAATGGACACATATCCAGATATTTTCCCTAATATCACCCCAAATCAAGATATACCTCCTATAGCTCCTGAGATTAAAGTAGAGCTTGCTAAGAGGTATATGAAAAGTTATCAAAAAATCACGGGAAATGAATTTAAAGCAGAAGTATCAGATGTTAAGAAGAGAATCGTAGAGAATCTGAAAAAAGCTAACTATTTGTAACTCATAGGAAAAGATTTAAATAAGATTTAATTGTATTTTTTTATAATGTTTGCGTTTATTTTACTTATTAGCGTTTTTGGACTATTTATGGCCAGTTTTGTTGTGCTGATTATAGATTTAACTTCCACTAAAAGAAACAATAATAGACCGACCGACGAAAAATTACCGAAGCTTGGTAAATATAGCTTTCTGTTTAATCTTTTTGCGCTTTTACTCTTAGTATTTGTAAGCTTTTTAAACATTTAATAAATAGATTTCCATTTGATTGTTTTACATTTTAACAGACAAAAACTATGCCATTTTTGTCGCATTTCATAGAAGAAAATTATTTATTAATTAATAAGAACTATTAAAATTATAATTCAACTTTTTTTCATAAATGGCTCAAATGGAATTTATAATAGAAATTTCTCTTGAAAATAAGCCTGCTGCTCGTGATCCTGTCGCTGAAACCATAAAACGAGATTTGCTCGCAAAAAAAGGATACGATAACGTGTCGAAAGTTCGTTCTGGTCAATACTTAAGACTTATACTAAAAGCGAACAATGAAGAAGATGCTAAGGAAATTGTAACTAAGATGTGTAATGCGCTTCGACTATTCAATCCTGTCACTCAAACCTTAAACATAATAAGTGTGAAGAAATTATGACTATTAAGATAGCTGTCATTCAATTTCCGGGAGCAAATTGCGATTTAGATGCAGTTCATGTATTAAGGAATGTTGTAGGTGTTGACACCAGTTTAGTTTGGCACAACCACTTTAAAGAAGCTAACTTTGATGGTGTAATTTTACCAGGAGGATTTAGTTTTGGTGATTATTTAAGAGCAGGAATTATTGCAGCTCATAGTCCCGCGTTAGATGAGGCGAGAATAATGTTAAAGGACGGTAGACCCATTCTTGGCATATGTAATGGTTTTCAAATTTTAATCGAAGCGGAATTTCTTCCTGGAGCTTTACTACAAAACGAATCGTTAAAGTTTGTTTGTAAATGGGTAAATATTAAAGTAATAAATAATCGAACTGCCTTTACTCACAAAATGAAGAAAGATGATGTTCTTGCGATTCCCATTGCTCACGGAGAAGGAAGATATTACACCGACAACCTAAAGGAGTTAGAAGAAAACGATCAAATAGTATTCAAGTATTCAACTGAAGATGGAAGTTTTAAATCTGAAGCAAATCCGACCGGCACATTAGAAAATATCGCGGGAATCTGTAATATTGAACAAAACTGTGTGGGATTAATGCCACACCCTGAACGCGCGTCTGAATCGATCCTCAGTCCTAAACAGACTACACATGGTAGAATCTTTTTTGAATCTATGATTGATTTTATAAAACGGAGGTTAACTTGATGACAAAGGTAAAATTAAACGGAGAAGAAGTAAGCGTTGAGATGCCAAAGGAAGAATTCGAAAAAGTTAAAGAGCTTCTAAATAGAGAGCCTACCATAACAGAACTAGGTGGTTTTGATGTTATGTGGAGTGAACATTGTTCGTATAAGTCGTCTCGTCCGAAACTTAAACTGTTTGAGGATGCTGAAGCGAATTACGACTATGTGTTAGCAGGTCCCGGAGAGGACGCTGGAGTAATTGACATAGGGGACGGATACGCATTAGCATTTCGTATTGAATCTCACAATCATCCATCAGCAATAGAACCCTATCATGGTGCTGCTACAGGGATTGGTGGAATTATCCGCGATGTTCTATGTATGGGGGTTCGACCGATTGCTCTGCTCGATCCTTTGAGATTTGGCCGTTTAGCGGGTAACTCACACGCTCAATGGTTATTTAAGTATGTAGTGAAAGGAATTGCTGATTATGGAAACTGTACGGGCATTCCTACAATTGGTGGTGAAGTTGAATTTGACGATAGTTTTGAAAATAATTGTTTAGTTAATGTTGCTTGCATAGGTCTAGGCACAATAGAAGATTTTAAACACGCTCCAAGTAGAGCATATAACCCTGGCGATTATATAATCTTAATGGGAGGTTCTACGGGAAGAGATGGAATTCATGGTGTAACCTTTGCTTCTCGAACTCTAACTGAAATGTCCGAAGCCGATAGACCCGCAGTACAAATTGGTGATCCTTTTACAAAAAAGATGATAATCGAAGCTACTTTGGAAGCTGTGAAAACGGGATATGTTAGAGGTTTAAAAGATTTAGGAGGAGGAGGTCTTACTTGCGCAACTAGCGAATTAACTGGAGATGGCAATACCGGAGCAAACATAGAACTGAGAAAAGTTTTTACAGCAGAACCAGGTATGACTTCATACGAGATAATGCTATCTGAATCTCAAGAACGAATGGCATTTATTGTTAAACCAGAAGGGTTAGAAACAGTTCTTAATGTATTTAGAAAGTATGAAGTGGCACACGCAGTAATAGGGAAAACAGACGATTCAAAAGTTTTGAAAGTTTTTGATGGGGACGAACTTGTAGTAAATATTCCAGCAAAAGCACTTTCCGTATCTCCAACCTTTAAAAGGCAAGAAAAACGACCTGATTATTTAGATCAACTGCTCGCCCAACCCACCCCTGAACCAAGCAAGCAAATCGAAGAAATTATAGAAATGCTTATTGCTTCCGAAAATATTTGTAGTAAGGAATGGATCTATCGGCAATATGACCACGAAGTTGGTGTAAGATCGGTAGTAAAATGTGGAGACGGAGATTCAGGAGTGTTAAGAATAATAGGTACAAATAAATTCATTGCTGCGAGTGTGGGCGTAAATTCTAAGCATTGTTATCTAGACCCTTACGAAGGAGCTAAAGGAGGGCTAGTAGAAATATGCGGAAATGTCATTACTACAGGCGCAAAGCCCATGGCGATGGTTAATTGTTGCAACTTTGGCAATCCAGAGATACCGGAATCGTTCTGGTATTTTTCTAAAGCTGTGGAAGGAATGAACGATTTTTGTAGATCTTTAAAAATACCGATAGTGGGAGGGAACGTTTCTTTTTATAACGAAGATGAAGTAACTAAGACAGCAATCAAAGCTACACCTCAAATTATGATAGTTGGTTTAATCGAGGGATATGAAAACGTAATCACATTACCCTTTAAAAAAGCAGGAAACGACATTCTTATTCTTGGTGAAACAAAGGCTGAACTTGGTGGTTCAGAATATCATTCGGTGATCCATGGAATTGAAGGTGGGATTCCCCCTAAAGTTGATGAGGATAAGATAAAAGTTAGATGGGATTTCATATCGGCGTTGTACGATAAAAAATTCATTAAGGCAAACCACGATGTAAATAAAGGGGGTTTTATAATAACTATTGCTGAAATGTGCTTTAAGAACAAGCTAGGAGCGGATTTAAATTTGAGTCGCTACAATGCTAATGACTTAAGAGATGATGAGCTGCTTTTTAGTGAAACAGTGGGTAGATTCATTATAGAAACTGAACCAGCAAGTTTAAATGACATTTTACTTCTCGCGAGTGAATTTAAAGTTAGCGTAACAAAATTAGGAGTTATACTAAATCAGCCAAAAATCTTGATAAAAGGCTTGAAAAATCAAGAAATCTCCCTAGATATTAATAAATTAAAAGATTTGTACGATTCAACAATTCCTCGGTTGATGGATATATGAAACAAGAAAAATCATTTTTATCATTTATTTTCATAGAATTCTTTCTTGAAATTTCTCTTAATTGTCGTTAAAATCTCGAGCTTTGTAACTTTATCTAACTGTTCAAACTTGTAAACCTTTAAGTTTGCGGTGTGATCCTTTCCATCTATAACGATTATGTGCTTTTCTTTTTTCTGGATCGTTAAAGTGAGATCGTAATTAAGGTATAATTCGCAAAAACCTTGTTGTTTTTTGATGGGCGTTAAATCTTCATTTACCATATCTATAAAATCTAAGCAAAACCTATAAATCTCCTTGTGGTATTTTTCGATCCTCTCTTCTAAAAGTTGCTTTCTTTTTAGATGTATATCTCTTTTGGGGGCGTTTTTAATCAATTCTACAATTTTGTTTTTATCTTCTTCTAACCTTTTTATTTCTTCTATTATTGGTTTTTCGGGCGTTGTTTGCTTAAGTTTTCTGATTTTTAGCCCGATTTCTTTTCTATCGTCGTTTAGTTGTTTTACTGAGGATTCGAAGTTGTCAAAAGAAATTAATAGCATCATTTTAAGCACTCTTAACCGTTTCTCAATTTCATTTATGCCCGAAATTTTAGCGATTCTTTTCATAGTTTTATTTAGTTCCTTCTGATAAGAATCGTTTGCAGGCGCGTTAAAAACGTCTAATTGCAATTTAAAACTTTGTCCCATTAGTTTTTTTTCGGCGTTTGTTACGGTTTTGGTAAAAATTCCCGTCTTAATCTTTTCTAAGGTGTGCTGGTATTTTTTCGGTATTTTGATGTCGCTTAAGAGATCGAGGTCTTCGGTAAAGTCGTTGTGTGAAAAAAAACTTTTTTTGGTTGCCTGTGCTTTTTCTCCCATACTTTTTTCTTCACGTTTTTGTTTGGTTTTTGATTAATTATGATCACAACGATCATTCTTAAGAATAAATAAAAAAAATTTTAGAGGGTAGATTGTCACTTCTTGTCAACTCCAAATTTTAGAGGGTAAAATTTATTCCCCGTTTTTGAATAATAAGAACGAACTTTCGAATATTTCCATATTAGTTCGCACGTGGCTTTTAGTTGGGTTTTTTGCTTCTGTTTGCGCGAATTTCTGTAATCGTATTCTCTAATGTTAGATCGAAGCAAAACGATAGTTCCGTCAACGTTCCCGTTTATGTGGATTAGTTCCCGCGAGGAGATTTTATCTTGAACTAAAAGCAATTCTACAGGGTTTAATCTTGTTAAATCAGATAAATTCAAAGCAAAATATTCGATGTGGTCCAAATTTGTTGTTATGCTCATTTTTTGTTTCTTCTCCTTAGTAGGTTAAATTTCTTAAGTCTTGTTCGGTGGCTTTCATTACGCGCTTAACCCATTTTTTAAACTCTGGATATTCCATTGCTCCGGCTGTTAGACTTTCAAAGGCGAGTCCGTCTCGAATTACTAACCACTCGTCCCCAGCGTTAATCTGGTTGATAAAGCATAAGTTTTGAAAGTAAAAGGGTTGTCCTAACATCCAATTTCCACGCGATAAAAAACTGTATAATTCTGCTATCGTCCCACATTGAAAAAAATCTTGAGTCTTTAGGGCTTCTTCAAACGCGCATATATCGTTTGCGTCTCCAGAACCCCTCATTCTTATCCAAGGGTTTTGTTGGGCTATGCTGAGCCATTTTTCAATTATTAAAATTTGTGTCATTTTTCTTATCTCTTTATTTTTTGGCTTTGGTAAGTTCAGTAATGAAGTAGCCATATTAAAAATAAAGGAGTCTTTAGATTTATCAAAACATAAATTGAGTGGATTAAATTAATTAATTGAAGTCATACCAATTATTTATGCGAAGCATTGGTTATCTTTAGTTAATCTTTTCTAATCCCATTAAGTAAAGTAAGAAAAAAAGGAAAAAATATATTTTAAGATTCGACTTCTAAGGTGTGCTTATCTACGAATATAAATCCTTTTGCGCCTTTTGGAATGTATGCCGGTTTTCTCGTTTGCTGAACCCAGTCTTTAATAACTGATTGGTGAACTAATTGCCATCCCATAGAAAATAATTTGCTGTATAACTTAGATTTTAAGAATTTTTCTATTAGAGGGTGTAATTTTTGGTCTTTGTTCATTTTTATTATCTCTTTATTTGTTAGTCTTGTTATGTTTAGTAGTGAAATATTCGGTTAAATAATATTAGAGTCTTAAGATTTATTGAATAATGAATTGTGCGAATTAATTAAGTTATATGGAGTAGTATTAATTGTCTATGGTGAGCGTTAGTTATCTTCAATCAAGTTATTATCCCAGTGAGTAGTAACAAGAAAGAAAAAAAAGAAAAAAAAATATTACGCTGTTTCCATTATCGAATTACTTTGGTTTTTATGAGGGTTTAGTATTGAATTAAGTTCAGTCATAGATCTTGTTTGAGGGGTAGAAAAGTTTACTTCTAAAGTTTGGTTTGAGCTGTTTTTAGTGATCTGAGCTTTAAATATTGTATATCCTAGCTTTTCCAAAGCAGAGCAAAGCACGTCGTCGTCGTCAATGATTGTAATTGATTTGTATCTATTGCTTAACTTTATCTCGTTGATTAACTTTATCTTTCCGTTCCAATAGTTAATCATAAAGGTTTCTTCGTCTATATCTTTTGCTCTCTTGCCTTGATTAAAGAAACTTTGATCGATTCGATATCCTTTCAGTTCTAACAAGTGTGTGATTACTCCTTCTTGGGTTTCGCTTCTACCGGTGATTATGATGTATTCGAAGTCTTCTAAAATTTTTTCGTTGGTTTGAAACATAAACTCGCTAAAAAAGGTGTACGCGTCTAACACGTGATTAATGGGCGTATAGTATACAAAATCGTTTTCTGGGTTGAAAAATAGCGTGCCGTCAAAGTCGATTATTACGAGGTCCTTCTTATCTCGTTTATTTTTATTTTCTGTCATTTTCTTGGGTTAAATATTGTAGGTTTCTATCATTTCGTAGGCTTCTTTAACTGCCTTAATATCTTCGAGATAACACTTATCAAAGTCGTTTAGGTCAAAATTTGATTCTATTACGTAGACTTTCCAAAAGTTATGCATCGTCTCAATGGTAACCTCTAAGGTTTTGGTTTCTTCGTTCATAGGCGTATCAAACTCTATGTCTAACGCGCTTACGAAGTTAAAAAAAGTTTTGTTGTTCTCTTCGTGCAGGGCTTGGTAGCACTTTTTACAGACTATCCCGTGATATTTTGTTATAATTAATTTGTGGTGGAAGTTGTTACAATTCCAACATTCTTTCTTCTTAAAAAAATAATTTAGGTCTTTTCTGGTAATTTTACTTGTGTTCTTACTCTGATCTTGTTCTAACATTTTTCTGGTTGGTTGGCTTTAGTTTAATTTTGGAATATAAAAATAAAAAAAAATAAGGTTTAACTTACTAAAAGATTAACTTCTTGACAATTACTGCACTGATACCATACAAAACACACGTAATTGGTTTCTTCAATAATATAATCGTTCTTGCTTACGATTTCCGTATCACATTTACCGCAATATTTCTTACGGTTCTCGTAATTGTAATTTATGTCAATGGTTTTGACTTGTTCCATTTTTTCGATTAATATTCTTTTTGCGTCAAAGTAGTTAATCCCTCTGTTCATAATCCTATCGAAATCGTTTCTGTAATTTTTACTTATCATTGGAATTTTCATTTTTTTGATTTTTTGGGGTTGGCATATTAAAAAAAAATTTAAAAATTGACTTTACTAATCTCTAAGAAAATGCTCTAGATCTTCTAAAAAGTCTTCGAAACTGTCTCCGTCGGGAAGGTCGTTCTTTAATAAGTTGTATTGGGTAAATAACATTGCTCCTTCTTTTGGTTGTAAGAATCCAAATTTTCTATAAACTGCTTGTGAAAGTTTTTCTACGTCTGTGAATTTTGAGAAGAATTTTTTAACATAAATCCACAATTCTTCTTCGGTTCTGAAAATTTCGTAGTAATCTAAGTTGTTCGAATGGTTTCTGAAATTTCCCTCTACTGCTTCGATATGAAAAATAAACTTGCTTTCGTGTCTTTGTTCGATTTCCATTTGAAAAAATCCGTTGGTTATTGATTTATGATTATCTGGATAGCATCTTTCGTAATTCCCGAAGTTAAAAGAAAGGTTGGCCTTTAAGTCTTTTACGATTTTACTAAAAGAGTCTCGCTTCACGGCGTTTAAGAAAACTTTTTTTATTTTACTTAATACCACGATAACTTACCCTCTGTTAATTCGCTTAAACTGTATTTGCTTTTGGTCTTTGGCATATAAACTACTAAGAAAACTCAACTTATAAATAAATTGGGGGTGTAAGATTTCTTAATGCTTCCCAAAGGTAAATTACATCAGGTATTAAGTTCAAAATAATCTTTTGGTTCTCGTTCGTTTTTTGTCTCCTGTAGTAAAAGTAAAAATGATAGGGGAGTTAGCTGTATTTTTTTCCAGTTTATTTTTCAAATTTTCCAGTCTATTATTCAAAAATTCCAGTTTATTTTTCAAAATGAAGAGAAAAAGAATAAATAAAGTTATAAGTGGTATTTTTCTATAATTGCAATAAAAGTTTTGAATTAAGTAATTATAGAGGGGAATAAAAATGGGTATGTTTGATACTGTCGTGTTTCCAAAACCAATTAAGTGCGTCACTTGTGGAAAATTACACTTAGACGTGCAAACTAAACAATTCGATAAAACAATGACTAGCTATAAGGTAGGGGATATCGTCCCAACTAACGTTATTCATGGCGTTATCGAAGAAATTTTGTCTTGCGATCACGGTTCTGAGGGGGAGAAATATTATTTCGATCAAAAGTGCTATTTTGTAATTTGGCACGGTATTTTAATTGAGGTAGCAGGTAATATTGATAAGGCCAAAAATAAATTAGAATTGTTTGGGGTTGGAGATTTGTTTTTCTTGTATCAGGCTTTATTCAAGGAACGGAACGATTTTCAAGCGAAATATCGACGGCTTAAAAGTTGGGTTAAAAGCTATCGAGAATTTGAGCAATTGTCAAAAGAAGAACAACAAAGAATTAGGTCTGAGGATCGCGAACTTAAAGATATTGGATACATTGATTTACTCCCTTATCTGTCAGAAGAAAATCCTCTTCTCTCGTTTTTAGAAGAGTTAGAGGAGTCGGATCTTTCCGATAAAACTTTGCTTTTTTAGGGTTCTAACTATTTTTACAGCGAAGCTCTTGTTTATCATCTGTTGATCTTACTAAACAAAGTAAGGTGAGGGTTCTGGGGTGGGCACATTTGTTAGCTTTTGTTTATTATTGTGAACAAAATTGCGATGTGGTATCTATCTGAAATTAAAATAGTTAGAAAATTGAGACGGTTTTGGTATTCTGATGAAAAAATGAAAGAGAAGGTATTGATAAACCTCTACTCTGGTCTTTTATTTATATATTTTTACGTTTATTATATTGTAAACAAAATGTTTACGCGTTTTAGGAAGGAAGAAAATTAAAATGACTAATAACGATTATTATTTAGGTATGGAAGATTCTCAGCTCTGGGAAATTTTTGTGGGTTCTCAGACGATAAAAGAGTTCATAACTGCTAATCCTCATCGTCTCTTGTTATTTAACGTAGCTTGTTATGTTGAAGAATCTGAATTTTTTAAGGATTTAAACGATGAAGAAGTTGATTGGGTTAAAGTTGGTCTTTTCGATTATATTGTTGAACGTGCTGAAGAATGGGCAGAAAAAGAGGAGAAATGTTTTTATTGTCCTTATAATGATGTTTTGGTATCGGATGTTCCGTTAAATTCTGCATTTGATGATTCTGATGAAAACGATGATTTTAGAGTCTTTAAAACTATCTATTATGGCATTAATGGAGAGATGATAATAGAGAAATATGACCTACAAATCTACAACAAGGGAATTAGAGATAAAATGTCATATTGGGAGTCAATTGTGAATAACTCTCCATACGATGAACCTCATCAAGTTGAGAGGATTCAAAAGAAGGTTAAAAGTCTAATTATAAGCTCAAAAACATTTTCGATTAGAATTAACCGAGAAGAAAGCGAAGTAGAAACTATGAGAAAAATCAAAAATTTAATTTCCAAAGTAAATTATTTTAAAAGATAGGCTGTTTATTCCTTTTCGATTCAAAAATAAAAATAATTAAAGAAGGTTTGGCTTTATTACCTTGTAGGCATGTGTATAATTGTTAATAAATAAAAATGGGGAGTTAACGATTACTAAATCACTTACACGGTGCAATATTTCTGGAAAGGGCAAATTTCACACTTGGAATCTATTTTTTTGCTGTTGCAAATTCCCATGATGCCTAACCTCGAAAGGTATAAATCTGCCCATAGCTTGTTTTGGGGATTTACGAGCTTAAGAAAATCCGAATACCTTAAAACATCTGCCCATTTACACCCATATTCTCTGTCAAATACTCCTACTCGCTTTAAAACTCGCTTTACCGTAACATCTACCGGCGGTAATAGGTCGTTGTGGGGAATAAATGTCCAAAGGTGTAAGTCGGGACCGATCCCAACAACCCAGCGGAAAAAGAGTAAGTATCGCTTAAAGCACTTTTGAGATGTGAGCTTGGGGGCTCCGAATATTCGAGGTTCTCCGTGAAATTGTTCTACGAATTTAACAACAAAATCTGCGAAATTTTTTGACTCCTGATAGAGTTTTTTTGCGTTGGCTTCGAAAGATTTGTTCTGGTTTGTAATTACCTTTAAAGTTTGCAAAATATATATGAGTTTGCAGACGTTCTTAAGGATTCGGTGATGGCTCCAACCAACTTGATTAACCGTTTTTCCGCTTTTACTTACCCAATGCCACTTAAAATTTTTGAGCAGCGATTTTTTTGAATGTATTGAACTATTGAGAAAAGCAATAAAATCTCCTTTGTAAAAAGTTATAATAGATTTGGCAATACCGTTGAGCATAGGGATCATAAACTTTTGCACTTTAACTGAAAAATTTATAATCGAACAGAAAAAAGCCCAAGCATCTTGACCGTTTTCTTTGGAGATTTTTTTTGTGCAGGATAACACGCTGGTTTTTTCGAGGTTTGTTCCTTGCGTTTTTGTCTGCTGTTCCACGAAAGAAACTAAATCTATCCTAATGGTTTCGAGGAGCTTGTTTAAGTTTTCCACGTTTGAAAATTTACCATTTATATCTTTAAGAGATTGTGAACTCAATAGACTTCTCCTTCCTTCATTCTTTGTATAACATTTGTAGCATATAACTCTGAAAACCCTTCGGAACATTGGCTTTTTTTTGCGACGGGCATTTTTTCGCTCTGGAATACCGGATTTTTCTTGCTAAGACTGATTTTCTTGATAACTTTTATATATTCCCAGTATTTTCTATTGGTGTATCTTCCTCTCGAATTAAGGAATTTTTCTAAGGATACCGGTTTTAATTTGGGCTTGATATTTTTGTTTTCTAAGTTCATTACGACTTCCTTAAAACTTTTAGCGGCGCTTGCGTATCCTTTTACCCCGCCTTCTGGAATTTCGTATATTAGCTTAAAAGGTTTTCTTGCTTTTTCGAGCGTTTGCTTGAGAACGAAGTAGTGGTGAGTCCCTCCAATGTAATAAATGTATTTGCGTTTCGGTTGTTTCCTTTTTACGATGTTAAGCCAATTGGCTAACCTAATGGTAAACGCTACTTCGTCTTGAATTGTTAAATCTTCGGTTGGAACGTTGTAATCGGGATGTTGTCCTTCCAACGCGTACGGAACTATTGTAAGAGGTTCTGAAATTACAACTTTTTCAAAATCTTCGCACCGGGTAATTGCTGATAAAAATTGGTGGGTCGTGCTATGAGAAAACATTTTTTTACCGTATTTGGCACGAGTTTTCTTCGCGCTCGCACAAGGAAGGCAAATTAGGGGCTTATTTTTGTGTGGAAGCCAATTAACTGCGTAATAATACCACAAAATATTGGGGGTAGTAAAAAAAGATTGGTTGAACCCTGGCGAGTCGGGTTTTTTCTTTAAGTTGTGCTTTTTCGGTCCGGTGATCTTAGTCTGATATGTCTTAATTAAAAATCTCCCTCGCTGATAGTTTTAATTTGGGTAGAAACGTGAATTTTGTCTAATTGAGGTTCTGAGTTCCAATCGCAC
>SOKP01000055.1 GCA_004375715.1 Promethearchaeota archaeon
CAATATAAAAATAAACGATAACTATAACGAAGGGCATTTGAATTAGCAACACGAATAATAAGCCTAATATTGATTTTACAAATTTTTTCTTAAAAATTGTCAAGTCTACTAGGATCGGTTTCTTACTGTCAATTGAATTCGTAATATTTTTACAGATTTTAACACTGAACAGTCGAGAAACGACATAAAATACGATGTTCCAAATGAGAGGAAATAACCAAGAGACTCTTGTATTAAAAGTATAAGAGAGAAATACGATGTGAACAATGTAGTTAATGAATATTATGATATTATAAGGTTGTCTAACAATTTGAGAAGAAGAAACTGCGTGATTGAATCTCTCTTCCTCTGGATCATAAAAACCAATGGGTTGAAAATAATAATAATAGTATACAATATTATACAAAATACTAAAAGAAATTAAAGGTAAAAGCTCAAAGTCGTTATCCCCTGGAGCAAATAACACAAAAATAGGGGTAACGATTAAAGCCAGGATTGTAATCAAGAAAATGATATCAATTCTTGCGGATAGATTATTTACCTTGTTGGAAAAAAAAGGATTTTTCCTGTATTTGTCAAATGCCTTATAAAAAAATAATAAAACAAACATAAAAGTTATAATCGACAACCCAACTGAGACAATAAGGTCTTTACCTATAAAAAAATAAATGAAAAAACCAACAACTGCGATTAATGATGGAACAATTATCAAATAAAAACTAAACCACCAAACTTTCCAGAGTAATTCTGTGGCTTTTGTTAACTTCTCATCAGAAGAGGCGATTTTATTAGATTTCATTTTTACAAAATAGTAATATTCTCTACTTTGAGATAAATAGTCACTTTCATTAAAAAATGTTTATATGAAAAAAGGTGTAGTTGTAAGAATTTACCGGTAAGAAAAAGAGAATATCGTCGAAAATAGTAAAATAGATAATAAGAAACAGTTTAAAGTATTAAGTCCTATTGAAATTTGGGTAAAAATTCACTCTGTAATTCTTTCATCTCGCTGAATATTCTGTCAGCTATCTCAAAACTCCCTACATTAGGATCAATGGCCAATGCATTTATTGCTGCTTCCTTGGATTTAGTAAGAACCGCTTCAACGCACAGATCCTGGATACTCGCTTCAATTCGAAGAAGAGCGGCTATATTTTTCGGTAAATTTCCCCATTTAACTCCGCGTATGCCAGCTTTACTAACTGTTACTGGACATTCAATTACCAAATCTTGCGGTAAATTATCAATAATTCCATCATTTGGTATGTTAACAGCACTCTCATAGGACGGTTGGTTAGTTATTATCGCTTCTATTATAGGAACTGCACGTTCTCCTGATATTCCTTTCGAGAACATACCTTTTTTAAGATACCTTCCCTCTTTAAGGCGCTTATAATGCCTCTTAACCTTCCTATAGACGCGCTCACCACCTTTTTCAGTAAAATCAATCCAATCTACCATATCTTGTGTTTCAGTAAATTCCTCACCAAATTGTAAGTATTCGCCAAGATGATTATCTCCTACATATGGGAAGAACTTAAACCTATTATAAACCTCAAAGGTTAACTTAGAAAATTCGAACCTTTCTTCATGTTGTCTAAAATACTCTGGAGCTAGTTTGTTAAATTTCGGCATTAAATCCGTTCCGGAAGAGATTTCCTCAATCCCCATTAAAAACCCAAAATGATTTAATCCATAAGGTTTTAATTTTAAATTCTCAAATTTTATATTGAGTATTCGAGGTAAATGGATAACAAGAGCTCCAATTTGATGACAAAGTCCAATAACTTTAAGATTTGGTGCGGTTCGTTTGATAGCTAAGCACACTCTTGCCATTGGGTTAGAAAAATTTATAAATAAAGCGTTTGGACATAAATCATCGACATCTTTAACAATATCTACAATTGGAGGTATTATTCTAAAAGCATGCATAGTTCCCCCTGGGCCTCCACATTCGCCTAAGATTTGTTTTGAGCCATACTTTCTTGGAATTTCGTAATCTTCTCTCCACAATTTGTAACGATCTCCTACCTCAATGGAACTTATTATGAAATCAGCACCCTTTAGTGCAGATCTACGGTTTGTAGTTTGCTCAATAATAAATTTATCGTTGTGGATTTTATTTTCGGTTGTAATTAATTCATAAATTACATTTAAGTGTTCTTTATCGATATCGTGTAATACTATTGTCGATCCACGTAAAAATTCACTCTGAAAGAGATCTAATAAACTAGAAGGCCCAAAGGAGGCGCTACCTGCCCCAATTAAAACTATTTTACATTTCATTGTTCTCAAGTATTATTTAAGTAAAGTGTATTTATTAGTGGTATAATGTCTTTTGTAAAGTTGAATGAGTTTAAAGAGTTATTGATTAAAATTATTGACGCTAATGTCTAAAGATTTTCAAAATAATAAAACCAATGGGAAATAACACCCACAAAATTTATTAGTGTACACTTACTCTATTCTTATAACAATGAATTATTCACGGCATAATACTGGTTCATGGGTTGGCTGTAATAAGAAGGCCATTATTCCCTTAGTAACAGTATTATGAAGAGAATAAATCCTTTTTTCTCTCTTTTTCTTTTAATTCTTTGGATTTATTCTCTGCGTATAAAGTCTTTCAATTTTTAAGAAAAAGTGGGATAAGGGCTTAATTCTTACCGTAAATTCTAAAAAAAAGAATGGAGGTGAAAAAGAATTGGCAGATAAAATAGGTCCTGAATCGATATTGGAGTATTATCAAGATTGGAATTCTGATCTAGCTCCTATAATGATGTCATTTGATTTCTCAGATGCCTATCCAGGTCAAATTGAAAGCGAGGATCTTGTAAAAAATGCTTATCTAAGAAAAAAATACAAAAAACTCTAAATAATTATTTTTTTTCTATTTATTCTTCTCTATTATTTATTGGCTTTTAAAGATAAAATATTGGAAATTCTACATTTTTAGAAATTATGGGTTAATTAGATTTACCCATATTCAGTTTTATATAAGGTAAAAAATTACGATATTAATTTCATTATATTCTAACGATATTTTATAAAATGGGGATAAAAAGTGAAACATTTAAATAGCCTCGTCTTTTTATGTATTCTAATGATCTTAAATAATACTACTAAATTTTCAATTGTAAGAAATATTAGCCTATTATTAGGTGTAGCAGTAGTATTATTATTATTATTATTATAGATGAGAGCCGATCCTTTTCGATCTTCTTTTTAATTTTTCTTGGATTTGCTCTCTCTCAAAGAATTCAAACATAATTAAATCGAGATCATAACGGATTCCGGTGCCTCAAGATTAGTAAAAATTGGAGGTGAAAAAATGGAAAAAGAAGTTCTTGATAAAATTGAAAATCAGATTGCCTTAGAAAGTATTATAATTCCTATAAAGGAAGAAAACAAACACGCTAATGAAAGTATCTTTTGGAAATATCTAGATTATTCAAACTGGATTCCAGGAGAAATTGAAATTGAGGAAGAAATTAATAAAGATTATAATTGGTCGAAAAGAAAGTTTATTGATAAATAGGCTATAATTATATCATCCTAATTAATTATCAGTTCTATTCTTTCTAAAGCTTCATTTATTTTACCAATTGGTTGAGTTAAAGCAAATCTAACAAATCCTTCTCCATAAGTGCCAAAACCTGTACCAGGAGTTAGAACTACCCCTACATTGATCAACTTTTTAATAAACTCCATGCTATTTGTTTCTCCTTCAGGTATATGAGTCCAGACATATAAAGTTGCTTTAGGCTTGTCCGTGGACCAACCGATATCATTAAGACCTTTCACCAAAACATCGCGCCTTTTCTCATATATTTTTACATTATCCTCCACGATATTAGGTTTTTCTCCTGATTTATACTCATTTAAACCTTTTATAACCGCTTTTTGGATAAAAATTGGGCACCCCGAATCAGTGTGAGACTTAACCTTCCTTAATCCACTAATAATGTCCTTATTCCCCACTGCCCATCCGCACCTAAAGCCAGTCATACAAAACATTTTTGACGAGCTATTAATTTCTATGTGATTCTGATCTATCTGCAAAAGCGATGGCGCTACATAATCTTCGTAAGTGAATTCAGAATAAGGATTATCGTAGACAATGATAAAATTATAATCTTCTGCGTTATCAGAGGCTTCTTTAAGAAATTTCTTAGTCGCTATTGCCCCAGTGGGATTATTTGGGTAATTTAAGTACATTAATTTAGCTTTTTTTAAGATTTTACTCTCAATAACTTCAAAATCGGGTAAAAAATCATTTTCTTTTAGCAAAGGAACCGAGTGCATTTTTCCTTCACATAATCTAGTGGCACCGTTTTCATATACGGGATAACCAGGGTTAGGACATAACACAATATCTCCGGGATTGACTATCACTCTAGCGATATTAGCTATTCCCTCCTTTCCACCTATTAAGTTTGTTACTTCATCGTTAGCATCAAATTTTAAATTAAATCTGACATCATACCACTTCTGTACGGCATCTCTGAAATCTTGTTCTCCCTTACTTGAAGGATAATTTTGATTTTCGGGGATTTTCACTTGATGAATTAGTTCTTTAATAATCAGATCTGGAGTCGTTAAATCCGGGTCACCAATCCCTAATGGGATGATGTCTATTCCTTCCTTTTTCTTTTCATTGACTAATTGCTCAATTTCTGCGAAAATATATCCTGGTAGCTTTTTAATCCTATTTGCATATGTAATTTTAATTTTTAACACCACACAAATTTCAGTTATTAAAAAATTGTATTAACTCATTCGCAAATAGATAAAAATCTTATGAAAAGGATTAGTAATTAATCAACTATTATACATAAAAATCTAAATTTTACGCCTAGAATTTATCTTAGTTTATATTCTATAACCGATTACTTAAAATCAAATTTTATTTTTATATATATTTATTGAATAATTATTTGAAAAAGGTGCAGTACATTAAATGGGACGTCATACAAGGTTAAGGCAAGTTAAAAATCCTCCAAAAAATTTTTATTTTCAATCTGAAAATGATAATTCATCAGTTGGATTAAATATCGCAGAATTCGAAGCTTTGAGGTTAAAACATTACATTTCCTTAACCCAAAAAAGTTCCGCTGATACCATGGGAGTATCCCAACCTACATTTTCGCGAATTTTAGAGAAAGCTCACGAAAAAATTACACAAGCCCTTATACAAGGAAAAGATATCCGCGTTTATGGAGGGAAAATTAATCTGAAGCAAGCATATAGAGGTTACGGATGTTTAAATTGCGATGAAGAGTGGAAGGATGATTCAGCTTCTAAAGATCGTAACGTAAACTGCCCTAATTGTAAAAGCAAAAAAGTCTATTTTTTAGTACGAGAACCTCTCTAACAATATATGAAGTTGAAGGGTAAAAAAAGCCTCACATTCCCTTAAACACAGAATTTTAATTAAATTATAAACTTATCAATCTAATTATTTTTAAAAATTTAATTTTAAGAAGATGATAATTAATGGATAAAGAACGTAGTAAGGTATGGTATAAAGCAGCGCGAACAATAGTTAAAGCTGGGCAGCTTCCTATGGTAGTTAATGATGATCTTATTGAGCTTTTGAAACTGATTATGACTGATGAACAAGCTGAATTTATCACAGTATTCAAAAAACCATCGCTAAGCATTGATCAATTAAAAGATAAGACTAATTTAGATGAGGAAGCTTTAACTCCGATTTTAAACGATTTAATGAACAAAGGAGTTATCGTTGGTGTTCCTAGTAGGAGGTCGGGTGTAATGGTGTATAGACTTCTTGGACCTTTTCCCGGTATTTTTGAGTTCCAATTCATGAGGGGCGAAACGGGAGAAAAACAAAAGAAACTTGCGCAGATTTTCGACAATCTTTTTAAAGAATTAAGTAAAGGAGCTCAAAAAAATTACGATACTCTCGTAGAACAATATAAAAAATTCCCTCCAATAACAAGAGTTGTCCCAGTTGAAGAGGAAATCGAAGATATTCCCGTTGATAAAATATTGCCACATGAAGAAGTTTCCCGAATAGTAGATAAGTATGACGATATTGCTCTGGTTCATTGTTACTGTAGACATGAAAAAGATTTGCTTGGACACTCCTGTACCGTAACAGATGAGCGTTTAAATTGCTTTCTTTTAGGAAAGAGCGCTCAATTTGCTATAGAACATAAATTTGGACACAAAATCTCAAAAAATGACGCGAAAACAATAATCAATAAAGCGTCTGATGAAGGACTCGTTCATAAAGCGTTTCATATTCACCTTAAACCAGAATTGGATGAAGAAGCTATCTGTTCTTGCTGTAAATGTTGCTGCGGTATCTTTTCGCTTTTTTGGGAGGGTATTTCGCCTTATCATTGCTATACAAGTTATTTAGCGGAAGTCGAAGAGGATTTATGCGTAGGATGTGGAACATGTGTAGAGAAGTGTCCTATGGAAGCAATTAATTTGGTCGAAGATATTGCTGTAATTAAAGGTAGTAGATGTATTGGTTGCGGTGTATGCGTTCATCATTGTCCCGAAGAAGCAATGAAATTAAAACGAACAGGAAATCGAGAAGTGTTTGTCCCACCTCCAAGATTAAAAATAACTTAAAAAATGATACTCAATCCTCAATCATTGTTTACTATGGATTTGTGGATAATTCAAATTAAGCTTTCACCAACAACGCTAGGATGTGGTTTTTTTCCTAACATTTTTAAAAGAGTTGGAACAATATCTGTAATTTTACAATGAGATATTTCTTTCACTGGTAGGTCTTCTGAACCCCCAATAATAAGTGGAACGACCGCAGATTTTCTAAGACCGATATCATGTAAATACAAATTCTTGTTTTCTTTTTTACCGTGTTTAATATTATACGCAACTTCACCACAAGTGCTAACAATTATGTCTGCTCTTCTAGGGTTTTTAAAGTTCCGCGAAAGCAAATCGGGGTATAATGGAAAGTCAATGTGAAAAGTAGCATCTAACCATTCATCTAAAGTGTGAAATTTATCGTCTAGTAACTTACTCGCAATATCGTCGTTAATGTAATTAAACACATCCTCATCTACAGCTTCTGTGGAATACTTAGTTTTAAATTCTTTGCCACTTCCTGTATATTCTATAGAACCTCTTATAATTTTACCCGTGTTTTTATCCTTTCTTTTCAGGTGGATTTTCCCTTTTTTAGATGTGTTTCCATCCTCACAGTAATACATTAGGCGGACACCTTTAATACCAAATAATTTTTCTAATAAATTGATTTGTTTTGGGCCATAATTCTCCATTTCTGAAACAGTCGGGTGATTCCAATTTTGTTTGTTACCTTTGCTGCCGAATTTAAAATTGAAAAACCCTACGCTATTACCACTCAAATCCATATTTCCTCTAGAATTCTTTCGGGGGTGATAGGAAGTTAGACCATTTTCGTTAAAAAAATTTCCAAAATCCCCAACTGTTTTTGCTTTATAGTTCCCATGATCAGAGGAGATAGCAATAGCGGTCTCTTCTAAATAACCTAGCTTATCCAATCCTTCGAGTAATATTCCAAGTACTTTATCGATGTGAAACAAATTTAACTTATACAGCTCAGAAAATGGGCCGTAAAGGTGCATCATTACATCTGAAGATAAAAACAAGAGGTTAGAAGCAATTGGAGCTTCTTTAGTATCGAAAAATTTCTTCGGGTTTTCAAAAGTATTGAGCAATTTCTTTACAGCAACTAAGTTAGCCTTCCTAATGTACTTGTTAACATTATAAGAATGTTTTATTAAGAGGTAATACAACATTAATTTAGTTTTTCTCTCGGGGAAAAGATAACTAACACCTCTACTAATAAATTGACTAATACTTACTGTGTTTCCTTCTCCAACCATTTCAAATAAAGTTTTGCAGTTATTGCCCAAATCATCGTTTAATTTATAAATTTGAATTCTTTCATTTGATCCTATAGAATTGTATGATCTTAAAAAAGGGGGAACCTGGTTTCGTTCCATCCAATGAAAAGAGGGCACTCCGTGGCATAATTCCTCCAAGTAATTACCCGTGTAAGTGCCAGTCATCATAGATACTTGACTTGGGTAAGTTAATGACGGGAAATCCGTAATACAATTTTTTGAATAAATTCCCTGGTTCATTAATCGTTTAAGATTAGGAAGTGAGCCATCGCTAATGAGTTTGAAAAACTGATCAGATCTTACATCATCTATAATGCAAAATATGACATGTTTTATCTGATTCATCAAATTCACAACTTTTGGAGTAAAACTTTTTGATTAAAAATTGGTAGAGAGATACATTGACTCAACTTTATTATATGGTATCATCTAAGGCTCTATTTAAAGATCGTGATTCCTTAAGTATTAAAAGGCGTCTAATAATTGTTTTTTGGTCTTGAATTCGGTGTTTTTTGAAATAATCTTTTGGTTTTCTGAAAAAATAATTTTGCCTTTGATCTCTTCTTTTTTTTTAATTGGGTTATATAAGAGAGAAAAAATGAAAAGAATAAGCCTCCGGTGGGACTTGAACCCACGACCGGCTGATTACAAATGCAGCAGATTAAAATATTAATCTGTGTCAGCTGCTCTACCGCTGAGCCACGGAGGCTTAAATGTTATATTTAAAAATAATATTACTAGAATTTTTAATTTTTGGTTTTAGACGCATTTAAAATTCAACACAAATAATTAAATGTTAACTTTACTTTTTCTTTAATTAAATACTTATTATACTGTTTTATCGAAAAGGAGCTTTAATTACTTTGTTTACTAAAGAAGATGTAGAGATTTTAGCGTATCAACGCTATACGTCGGGAGAAGATTATGATAAATCCGTTTGGTTCTTAGCTGAGCTTGTAGTTAAGATCTTAAAAAATGTAAAAAATGGTGACGATATAAACCCCCTTGAAACGGATAATTTGGTTTTATTATTAAATGATAATGTAGATGGGAAACTTATAGAACCACCTAAAGACGAAATTAAAGAATTAGCTGAAATTATTTACCATGAACATCCTGAAAAAAGCAAACTACATTTTTTTATCGCTGAGAAACAGCTCTTACTTAGCGAAATAAGGAAGGTTATTAAAGAACATCCAACAAATCAGTAAATTTTAATTACTGCGTTGAAATAAACTCGATCTGTCTCTTTTTTTATATATTTTTAATGCCTTAATATATTAAACTCAGAATAGTTGAGATTAAAATCTAAATAATAATAACTATAACTAGTAAACTAATTTGAATTATTAAAGTTGGTAAGTAAATTGCCTAGCCATAAAAAACCTAAGAAAAAAATTCCCGTTGATGATAAACAAAAATCTCTTTTTTCGTTTGTAGATAAATCTGAAGCAGATAAAGAAGAAAAAAGCGTTGACATAACAGAAGAAGAAAAGAAGGAATCGAAAGATCAGTTAATAGCCCATAAAACATACGAAACAAAGGACTTAGAAGATAAGAAAAAAATTAAAGAAGAACCTGCGATAAGAAGAGCTCTAAAGAAGACTTATTTCAAAAGTTCAGGAATTCCCTTTGGCTTAAAAGAGGGTGGTATACCGCTGCAATTTATTAAAAGAGAATCTGTAAGTTCGAAATTTATCCGTTATCTAATTGAAAAGGGAGAGATCGTAGAAGATTTGGAGAGAGGTTTGCTTTTAGATGTAGATTACGATGGTGGATTAAATAAAGCTTATTGTAAATTTTACGATTTGGACACCGACGAGATAAAAATTTGGATTGATACGACCGACCACGAGCCTTATTGTCTGAGTAAAGAACCAATTTCAATACTTGAACAGTTAAATTATACAGATAAAACCGGGAAAAAAAATAAACTTGTTGATTACGAGGGTTTTAAAAAGTTTGAAGAAATAAAGCGATTTGAATTACTCACTGACAAAGAAATACCTATGACGAAGATATATGGAAAAACACCTATAGATATAGGAGGATCTGGGCTCAATATTAAAAACATCTTAGCTGAAAACGAGAAAAAAGCCTGGGAAGCAGATATAAGGTATCACTTGAATTACATTTTAGATCGACAGTTAATCCCAGGACTTATTTACCGTATTAATAGCGGTAATCTTGAAAAAATTGATTTTAAAGAAAGCTCTGAAGAAACTAAAAAATTAACAAGTGAACTAAGAACTCTGTTTAAAGATGAAAAACCAGAGATGCAAGAATTTTCAGAGAAATTCATAGATATTTTCCTCACTCCAATTCCTGATGTGAAACGTTTAGCGCTGGACATTGAAGTAAAAGTAGGAGTACACGATTATAGGATCCCTGACGCTCGTCTTGCAAATAAAGAAATAATAAGCATATCCTTTGTAGCCTCCGACGGATTAAAATTGGTGTATCTCTTGGAGCGTGAGGGTTTCACTTTTGATAAACTCCATGAAGACTTTCCAAACGATGCTAAACTCTACTTCTTTAAGTCTGAAAAGGACTTATTAACTGAATCTTTTAGAATTATGTGGGATTATCCTGTGATCATTACTTTTAATGGAGATAATTTCGACTTAAATTATATGTTTCACAGAGCAGAAAAATTGAAAATAGACAAAGATTTGAATCCAATACATGTAAAAAGGGGTTTTGGAATAATGGCGAAAGCAGAATGCGATTTAAGGAAAGGAATCCATATAGATGTTTTTAATTTCTTCTTTAATCGAAGTATTTCTGGATATGCCTTTGGTGGATCATATCAAAGTGCTTCCTTAAACGCTATAAGCGAAGCGTTATTAGGTGAAAAAAAATACGAACACGAAGAAGATATTCACGATATGGAAATTGATATACTTTCTTGGTATAATCTGAAAGATTCAATATTAACTTTAAACTTAACTAGATTCAATAATTCTTTAGTGTGGAATTTGATCATTCTGCTATGTAGGATAACAAAATTGCCAATTCACGATATGATACGCAGGCAAATATCGACATGGATACAAAATATCTTCTATTTCGAGCATCGGAGAAAGAATTTTCTCATTCCTAGAAAATCCGAGATTTCAGAAGCAAAGAAAGGGGGAGAATTAATGTCAAAATTTTTTGATGGTAAATTTCAAGGTGCTTACGTTATCCAACCTGTTCCTGGAATTCATTACGATGTGGTTGTTATGGATTTTGCTTCTCTGTATCCTTCTATCATAAAGGAATTTAATTTATCATACGAAACTGTTCTCTGTCCCCACAAAGATGACGAGGATAACCTTATAAAAGGAACTCCTTACCATATCTGTACTCATAAAATGGGAATCTTTGCTTATGTCGTTGGTTTTTTCCGGGATACAAGAGTAAAATACTTTAAACCGAAATCAAGCAACAAAAATTTAACTCAAAAACAGAGAAGTTATAATAATACTATCCAACAAGCGCTTAAAGTGTTCATCAACGCAAGTTATGGCGTATTTGGATCTAAAAATTTCCCCTTGTTTTGTTTGCCTGTCGCAGAAAGCACAACAGGAATTGGACAATACTCTATAAAACAGACGATAAAGAAGGCAGAAGAACTTGGAGTTAAAGTGCTTTATGGCGATACTGACAGTGTTTTTCTTCTCAACCCTTCTATTTCTCAGATGAAAGAAATATCCGATTGGAGCAAAAAAGAACTAGATTTAGATTTAGAAGCAGAAAAGACGTATCAGTTCTTAGCTCTTTCAAAGAGAAAGAAAAATTATGTAGGGATATATAAAGATACTAAATATGTTGATATTAAAGGGCTTGTCGTTAAAAAGAAAAACACGCCAGATTTCATAAAAAAGGCATTTAGTCAATTAATAGAAATCCTTAAAGAAATCACTAACGATGAAAAATTTAAACTAGCGAGGAAGAAAATTATTGAAATTGTTAAAAGTAATTTAAATAAAATAGGGCAAGCCGATACATTCACATTAGAAGATTACGCAATAAACATCGGTCTGCAAAAAAACCTCAATAACTATACAAAAGTCATTCCTCAGCATGTTAGAGCCGCTAATGCATTCATAGAGACAGAAATCAGCAAATTAGGCAAGAATCCCAGTAGAGCTGAAATTTTAGCAATCAAAAAAACATATCAAAAAGGAGATGCTGTTAAATTCATAAAAAGTAAAGGACCCCTTGGAGCTAAAGTTATTGAGATGGCAAAACTCCAAGATATTGATACTAAGAAATATAAGGAACTCTTAACATCCGCGTTAGAACAAGTTTTAGACGCTCTTGATATATCATTCGAAGAAATAAAGGGCATTAAAAAAATGGATGCCTTTTTCTAGATATCGTTAAATTCGAGTTAATTTCTACTTAATTTCTTTTAAATTCACTCCTTTAGTCTCTTTTAGAAAAAAGAACCCTAGAGGAATTATCAATAGATTTCCAAATACAAAAATTATAAATGTTAACCCTAAGCCAAGTCCTAGAATGACAAAACTACTCGTTAGTAGCCCAGTCGTAGTGCCTACAGCTCCACTTAACCCTCTAATTCCAATCCCGGTGCCTCTTCTATCTGTAGGCATTAGTTCTATCGCAACAATTCTTATAATCCCCCATAATCCCCAAAAAGAGATATGACTTATTGCGTAGCCAATAAAAACTATTAGAAACGCATTTTGAGAACTATTCGCTCCTAAAACCCACACAACCACTGAAAATGGCAATAATAATGACCATAAACATAGTAATGGTTTCCGTCCAATTCGATCAGCCAGAAACCCATTAGTTAAATACGCTATCATTACTGTGAAAATTGTTAAGAAAAACATTATATTTATTTGTGATTGAGGTATAATCCCTCCATCCGCAATGAATTTCTCAAATAATCCTATAAACAGATTCGAAAATCCAAACAAAAACGATATTGCTAATATAATTAGAAATGATTTCTTATTTTCAATTTGAAAAACTGATTTTATATCTCCAAAAAAAGACCTAGAATCTTTCTT
>SOKP01000036.1 GCA_004375715.1 Promethearchaeota archaeon
AATAATAGACTAAATACTCAATTTTAAATAATGTTTTTCGATTTTAATGTCAATTAGACCACTGATTTATATCACAGAACTTGTTAATTATAATAGATGCTGAATTATAAAAAAAGAAAAAATTTTATGTTATTTTTAACTTGTAGCTTGTATTAGAATGTTATTAGACCTAATCCGCCATTAAATAGTAATATTAAGCCCATAAACATTGATGCTGTTAAGCTCATTACTACTAACAATGTATTGATGCTTGGACCTGCGGTATCCTTGAAAGGATCTCCCACCGTATCACCAGTAATTGCTGCTTTATGTACTTCAGTTCCTTTGCCTCCTAAGTTGCCATCTTCAATCCATTTTTTTGCGTTATCCCACGCTCCACCACTATTGCTCATGAACACTGCGAATACGAAGCCCGATAAGATAGCACCTGCTAGAAATGCCGCTAAGGAAGCTACGCCAAATAAAATACCAACACCAATAGGAACGGTTATTGAGATAATACTTGGTATGATTAATTCCCGTAGAGAGCCTTTTGTTGCTATATCAATTGTCTTCTTGAAATCAGCGGGTTCTTCACCAGTTAGAATTTTTGGGTTTTCTTCAAATTGTCTTCGAATTTCATCAACCATTTTTGCTGCATTTCTTTGAACTGCTAGAACCAATAATGCCGAAAAAAGAGCAGGCACAACCACACCAATGAAAGCTCCAATTAGCACTCCTATATTTAATAAATTAATTCCATCCGGGAGATCATTAATCCCTGATTCTTCAGCAAAAGAGAATAATAAAGCAAAAACTGTCAAATTAGCGGCCCCAATTGCGAACCCCTTGGTGATAGCCTTAGCTGTATTTCCCGCAGAATCCAAATGATCTGCGGTTCGGATCACATCATCTCCCAATTCACCTTGTTCAGCGATTGCTCGAGCATTATCAACGATGGGTCCGAAGGCATCATTAGATACGATTGTACCAACAATTGCTAACATCCCTACTGCTGCCATTGCAACTCCAAACACTCCAGCAAGAAGATAGGATACTGCCATTGCTACGATAATTCCAACAGTTGGAGGAACCACACTGAGGAGTCCATATGCAAAACCACTTAAGATAACTACAGCGTGACCCTCTTTTGCTGCGTTTGCAATGTTTTTAGTCGGTTTCTTATCTTCACGGGTAAAGTAATCGCTTGTAAAGCCCATAACAATACCAGATGCAAGTCCGATTAAAACAGCAAAATAAACCCGCCATAATAATAGAGCCCCTTCCTCATTTAAATCAAGGGTCAGGATCCACGTAAATAGAGCGGCAATACTAGCAAAAATTAGTGTTGCATAATACGTTCCATTATTCAGAGCTTTTCCAGGATTTTCTGCTTTTCTATATTTGATGATAAAAATCCCAATGAGAGAAGCAATTAACCCAACTCCGCATAAAACAACAGGGGTAACGACAAGAGTAGCTCGTAATATAGGGTCTAGAGTGATATCTATATTAGTAATTAATGCTATTGAGGCCGCGAGCATCATTGCGGCGACGATGGATGCTACATATGAATCAAATAAGTCAGAACCCATCCCAGCGATATCACCAACATTATCTCCAACATTATCAGCTATAGTTGCAGGATTTCTCGGATCGTCTTCGGGTAAATTATATTCTGATTTTCCTACGAGATCAGCTCCCACATCTGCAGTTTTGGTAAAAATACCACCGCCACATTTCATAAATAGTGCGATGCTGCTTGCTCCAAAACTAAACCCAAGAATTATTAACGGTGTTCCAAAAATCCAATATAATATTGAAACTCCGATGAGGGCAACACCTACAACAGCCAAACCCATTACGGCTCCACCAAAAAATGCGACATCGAACCCTGCTTTCGTGCTTATTGTACAAGCT
The DNA here is from genome assembly GCA_004375715.1 of Promethearchaeota archaeon. Classification (GTDB taxonomy): domain Archaea; phylum Asgardarchaeota; class Lokiarchaeia; order Sigyniarchaeales; family SOKP01; genus SOKP01. The sequence goes on from SOKP01000036.1 coordinate 1,900, forward strand.
TGAGCAGCTCGGGTATTTGCTTTAACACCGACATATAAGCCTAAATATCCCGCGACCATGGATCCTGCAGACCCGATAGCATATGCAAGAGCTTGTTCCCAATTGAACCATACAGCAAATCGCTCGCTAGGTTCTAACGGAGAAGGTATGAAGAGAATTACGAAAAATAATGCGCCAACAAAAATACTCAAAACTTTGTATTGTACCTTGATGTATGATTTTGCGCCATCTTCTATATATCCAGCAACCGTAACCATTTTTTCATTCCCAGGATCCTCTTTCAAGACTAACATTCTAAAATACATCGCCATTCCGATAGAAATGATTCCTGCGATTAAAGATACTATTAAAAACGCTACTGCCATTTTTTTTTCACTTTAAATTGTTAAAATTTTTTGTAGATTTTTATTATGTATAATTTATATTCTATCTATTAGCCTAATTCCTATAAATTTTTTGAATTTTGTCAAATTAATAAAAAAAACGGCGAAAGAACAGCAGAATTTCAAAAGATTTAAAGAAAACGGTTATTTAGTCTGCTTCTTATCATTTTTTCTTTTAATATACTCTGGTGTATGTGTCTGCTCACACTTTCTACGAGATTCCCAATTCTTCCATGTCGACTCGAAAATCTTCTCCAATTCTTCGTCGTCAAGCTTGGACTTTTTGTTTTTCTTATCACTTCTCATTGGCTTTAACCAACCTACAATTTAATCTCAATACTAAAAGCGAAGTGTATTGATTTCGTTATTATCAAATCCCCAAGAAAGCAATATATTCTCTGCATTTTTAATCATTTCCTCGATTAAGGTTTTCATAGGAATTATTTCATTATGGTGTCCTATTGCCGTCGAAGGTGCCATAAAATTCTTTACATTATATTTGTATATTTTTTCATGAAATTGCTCGTTAAATATGTCTAAATTTAGCCATTTTTCCTTAATTCTTTCTGGTACGGGACATTCACTAGTGGCCATTAAGGCTGTACCTAAACACACCGCATCAGCTCCCATTGCCAGAGCGCTTAAAAAACCTCTTGCGTCACCAATCCCACCAGCAGCAATGATCGGAATTTTGAGCTTTTTTCTTGCTAGCGTTATATTTATTAGTGTAGAGTTTGTTTGTGGATTTTTAAACCCAGTTCCTTCTAAGCCAACTAATGTAACTCCATCTACACCTTCTTCTTCTGCTGAAATAGCATGCTTGATTAAAACGCATTTGTGGAACCATAAACCACCCGCTTTGTGAACTCTTTTCCCGATAAAAGAGGCTTTATATCCTGAAGTTGTAAAGATGCTACAATTTTCATTGAGGGCGATATCGATGTAATCTAAATACCTTTTTTTAGTTTTTTTACCCTCCTCGTTATCATTTAAGATATGATGCGGCAACGAGAGATTAATTCCAAATGGCTTTGTAGTTAATTGTTTCATCTTTTGTATATCTTTCCTGAAATCTTCCAGATTTGGAAAGTTCAAAGCGGCAATAATTCCTAATCCACCTGCGTTTGAAAAAGTAGACGCAAATTCGGCTTTACCCCAGCCCCCAAAAGCGCCCATTACAAGAGGATATTTAATTCCTAAGATTTGAGTTATTTTAGTTGTCCACTTCATTTCTAAATTAAGATAACCTTTTTGTTTTTCTCTGATATTAATATGCTGATTCTCTTGTTGGAAATCTACTGCGAGTATTGGAATATTCGTGGAACATTCTATCCAGTAAATCTAGCCTTAAATTCTGATCTTTCTCCCACAGGTTATTTATTTCTGCCTTATCATTATTTCGATCAAAAATATCTCCAAATCCAGGTAATTCGGTATATTTAGTTAGTTTATAATCCTTTGTTATCAAATGAAGGATTCTTGTAAATAAAGGTCCACGAGGACCTACTTCTTCGTCTTCCATAATGAGAATAGAATCTCGCGGTTCTAATTTTGGATCCTTTAAAACGGGGGACATGTCATATCCTTGCATTCCAGGCGGTCTGTATCTTTCTTTGATATCTAAAAGCTCAAGAATTGTTTTGGGCATATCAACTGAGCTAATTAATGCATCAGAAACTCCTGATTTAGTAATACCTGGAACACGCCAAATTAAGGGAATTTGTAGAGTACCGTTAAAGGGAGAAATCCCTTTCAAAATTAGGCCATGGTCTCCCATATAATCTCCGTGATCTGAAGTGAATATTACCATGGTATTATTTGATAATCCCAATTTTTCTAATGATGCTAAAATTTCACCAACTGCATGGTCAATTAAGGAAACTGAGCCATAACTAAGCGCAATAAACTTTCTTATATTTTCTTCCGTTTCTTCGCGTAAAAACGCCATTCTAGCAGGAGGATGTTCCAAATGTTTTTTTAAATAAGGATGGTTATATAAATTCTTAATATCATCGATATTCTCAGGGAGTACCATATCTTCCGGGTTATACATATCTCTATACTTTCCAGGTGGCGATACAGGTTGATGTGGATCAGGAAAAGAACAGTGTAAGAAGAATGGTTTTTCTCCATATTTTCCTTTAGAGAATCTTTCTAAAAATGCAATTGTATTATTTTGAATGTAAGTAGTATTATAAAGCTCTACAGGAACCCAACTGTCATAAAAAATTTCTGAAGTAGGTATTGTGTGACTAAATTCCTCTAAAATTTTTTTCACAAGTTCAGGGTCTCTTTCTTCTAACCATTCAAGATAATGTCCCATACATACATTACTATGCCCTAAAACCAAATCAACTTCTTCAAAGCCGTAATAGGGTATCGGGAAATTCTTATGGGTTAAATGGTTACCTTTAGGATTTTTTATCTTCCAATCCTGAAAATCCTCCGGTGATTTTGATTTAGGATCGTATCGAGGTGTCCAGGTGCTATAATGAGCTTTTCCTATATGCATTGTATGGTATCCTCGATTTACTAATGTTTGAGTAATTGTGGGTACGTCAGTAGGCAAATTTATGCCGTTACTTCGCACACCATGAGTATTAGGATAGTATCCCGTTAACATTGTGGCTCGATTTGGCATACACATGGGAGAGGTGCAGAATGCATTAGAAAAACGAATACTCTCGTTTGCAAATCTATCCAAGTTGGGAGTTTTAATTACTTTATTGCCAGAACAACCCATCATGTCAGCGCGCTGCTGATCCGTAATAATAAAAAGTACATTCATTTTTTTGCTCATAAGATTACAATCTCCTAAATTTAGTAATTAAAAGTAAATATTAACTTAGTTTAGAAAAAACAAAATCAGTAATAAAATTTTATTTAATAAATTAAGAAAATGAAAGATAATTACAAGTGAAAGTCAGTTACCTTAGGAACGGATTCAATTTTTGGGTAAATTTTTCCTACTATTGGGGGAGAACTATTATATATTTCTTCAATATCGATTAAACCGTATTCAGTTTCTTCGAATTTTTGAATCCCCGTAAAGGTTCCTTTCACTACTTGGCTTGCCATATCGAAATTAGCACCAATTACTGCAACTTTAGAATTTACAGGAATCTGAAGAAAATCTTCTTTTAATGCTGTCAATGGAAAATAGAGTCTATTATGATCAATAGCATTTAGTTGAAGATGTGGAATAATTATAGGAAATCCATCGGAAGGATCGATATATGCAATTGCTCTAACACCAATTTTATTAGTAAATAATTTATATCCTATTACATTTAACCTCTTTTCCTCTAGATTGGTTTTAGCTTCTTTTTCAATAGCTTTAATTATTTTTCTTGGGATATTACCAGGTGGTAAATCTCTAATGGGAGTTACAGCAATAACATTATTATAAAAGATTTTATAAACATTAATATATGTGAAGTATCGGAAAAAATCTGATTGATTGAAATAGTCAAGGTCTTCTCCTTCGGTTTTTGTATGAGTAAAATCAGCTTTTACTTGGATGAACTTAAATGGAGCTTCCGTAGTCATATAAAAAATTCCTTGTTTTGGATTCTTTTGCACATTTTCTTTACTCGTACCTGCAAAAAATTGACCCCATACGATTTGATCTCTACTTTTCGCCCGATTTGATGTAATTATTGTAAGATGGGGCCAACCTCTTGAATCTATTGTAGAAATTAATTTTACCATTATGTCTGGTTGAGTAAATTCAATAAGTTCATCTGAAAATTCAGAATCCCACCCAGATCTATTATTATCTTCGTTCATATTTTATCAAGTATTTTTTCTTTTTATATAAATTTTTAATGGATATTATTAGCAAGATTGTGTTGTTGGTTTTTTACTTCTTTTGGTATTTTACTTTGGTTTTAATAATAATTAGAAAATAAATATAAATTTCTAGATTCTATGAGATTCTCTTGCGATTATCTCCTCTTGTAATTCTCTACCAATGGTGGTGAAGTATGCGTTATAGCCTGTTACTCTTACTAAGAGATTCTTATAATTTTCGGGATGTTTTTGAGCATCTTTTAGCATTTCAGCATCGAGCATGTTGATTTGTAGGGCAGTACCTCCATTTTCTATATAACCTCTTAAATAAGCTTTAAATTTCTCCTTATGCTCTGGATCTTTAATTATAGATGGATTAAAGGTAATTGTATGGCTTGCTCCATTGGGTAAACAATTAATGTATTCTCCAGATTCAGTTTTTCCTCCTAATACTTTACCAACAGAATTAGTAACTGCTGTAGGTCCTTTTATATCTACTCCATTGGTGGGACAGATTGCATTTGATAGAAATGATCCCTTATTCCGTCCATTTGGTGTTGCTATTGTTAAACCAGCATCTGCTCCAGCCCAGTAGTTCCATGATAACATTCCCGGACGATATTGAAAATTAGTTGGTGTTTTATATCTCCAACATTCTTCAGCCCATGTTTCCATTACCATTTTAGAAAACTCATCAGCATCATCTTCATCGTTCCCATATTTAGGAGCTTTATTCATTAAATAAGTTTGCATTACTTCGTTTCTTTTGAAGTCATTCATTATGGAATCTTTAATTTGTGCCATTGTATATTTCTTATCCTCATATACAAGCTTCTTAATTGATAGTAATGAATCTACTGTTGTAGCAAATCCCACTCCTTCAACCGTTACGAATCTTAATTCAGGACCTCCATTTGTAATATCTAAACCTTGCTCTATACATCCTCGAACAATCGATGACAAGTATGGAGTGCGAATAAAATCACCTCGAAGTTCTTCGCATAAATTATTTACATCCACAGTATATCTAATCATAAATTTAACTTGTTCTTTCCAAGCGTTATAAAACTCTTCCCATGTCTGAAAGTCTTCAACATTTCCCATTTCTGGTCCGATTTGTTCGCCAAGTTTAGTAACAATATCATTTCCAGGCATATTTTTGCCATTCCATAATGTTAATTCTATAGATTTAGTTAAATTAAGATTGCAATTTACAGTTCCACTTCTATCGTTTCCTTGCATTGTATTTTCTAGGCAACCTACTACTCCATAATTCCAAGCTTCTTCTTTAAGTATACCTTCTTTAACCATTCCAGCAATACTTCTCTCGTCAAAATTTAGAATGAAAGGAGCGCCTTGAGATCTAGCAATCATATCTACTAATATATTCAAAAGTTTATCTGGAGAATTTCTATGAATTCTCACGTTAGGTTTAGGCTCAAGACTTGGATACCATGAATCTATGACTTCAAGCATAGTGTATGTAAGTTCATTTGTTAAATCCTCTCCATTTGGACCACATCCAGAAAGAGTTATAATCTGACCGAACCCTGATATTATTCCCTGATTACCAACTTTAATCATTGCATCATATACAGTATTACAATGAAACCAGAAACTGCCTAAAATATCTTTTGCAAATTCTTGAGTGAATAGTTCTTGCTCAATAACATCCTTTTTATACAAATCCCATAGATATTGATCAATTCTTCCAAAAGAGAGGCCTGGTCCAGAGTATGATTCTTCAGCCATTACTAACATATGGGTGAGCCAAACTGCTTGAATGCCTTGCCAAAAGGTCTCAGCAGGTTCCCATGGCACTCTTTCTAAATTCTTTGCCATTTGCTCAAGCCGTTCAACATTTTCAGGTGAAGTAGCTTCATCTTTTAATCTTCGACATTCTTCAGCGTATTTTTTTGCTAATTTCTTTGGAATTTCCGTTGAGATCATAATAGCCCTTAGTTCTTCTCCTTTTGATCCATTTTTTTCCTCGTTGGTAAGGTTATCGTATGTCTTCTTAGCTTTCTCATAGATATATTTAAATCCTTTTTTAACAACAGTTTTATAATCAGGAATAATGTGGCCAGGTATTGCTCCTAAATTTCCGAAACCAGATTTATGATATTTGAAAACAGCTTCTCTATTTCTTATATTTTTCTTCCAATATTCTTTCGCTTCATCTTTATTAAAACATCTGCTTAATTGCGTATTAAATCTCCCACCTGCAATTAAATCATTTTCAGAAATAATTTCTTGAGGAATATAATCAAGCATAACCTTTTCCAGAAAGGTTATTCTACGTTCTGGTAAAGATAACTCCCAAAAATTATCTGTTAATCCGACTGGTATAGCCATTGATCTATAAGATGAAGCAAATACACCTCGATCATTTTTTCCAAGTATCTGAATATAGTAATGTATCTCAGGATTAATATAATAATCTCCCTCATGAAAAACAATATCCCAATCTGTTCCTGTTGTAAATGACATTATTTGATTGTTCCATTCTCGCTCTAAACCTTTGAAGTAATAATCTCTAAGCCATTTAGAACGGGGGGGAAGATCGTGAGACTCAGCAATAGGAAATTTTGTTTCTCCTTTTTCCTTAGCATCAATTTCATTACTCTTACTCATTTTTTATATCCCCAAATAACATGATATCTTAAAGTTAAATTAATAATTTAATTTGTTTAAAATAAAGCAGATTAATATAAAATTTAAAATTATTGGTTAATTTTATAAATAAATGAAGAATGATAAATTAACCCCCTTTTTTTATTTTCTTACATAAAAATTCCCCTTTCCAGCAAAGATTAAAGCTATTTTAGCTTATCTGTTAAAGAAATGTTAAGTTTAACATGAAGGTAATTTTGTTTCTTTAGATTTTTTCGAATCACCATCATGTGATTGTTTTTTTCTAGTTAAACCAGACCATTGAACATTCTTAACACCTAATTTCTTAGCAATCTCAATAAATTTGTCCATTTCATCTGAAGAAATTAGAGGAAAATCCTTCAGAGACCACTCAATGTCTAATCTTTCGTATTTTGCTGTGCATAAGTTATTGAAAGATAGCAAGTCCCATCTTTCTGGAATGTTATGCAATTTGTTAACTATAAAGTCTCCAATCCCTTTTATATTTTCCTCTGTGGCGGTATAATTTGGGATAATTGGAGTTCGAATCCAAAGTTTCTTATTATATTTTTTTACATAATCCGATATCCAGATTGCATTTTCTAAAATAAGGGTATTTGGAACTCCCGTGTGTTTTTCATGCTTTTCGGAATTAATTTCTTTAATATCGAGAAGTATTAAGTCAACAAAAGGCAGTAATTTTTCATACGTATTCTTGGAAGCGTATCCACATGTGTCTAATGCCGTTGAAATCCCGTTTTCTTTACACTTCTTCAAAAAGGCTAATAAAAAATCAAGTTGGAGCGTAGGTTCGCCACCTGAAACAGTTATTCCGCCATGAGATTGGGTGTAGTATACTTTATCTTTTTGAATTTCGTAATATAAATCCTCTAAATCCCATAATTTTCCAAACATATGTAAAGCAGTACTAGGGCATTCTTCTGAACACAATCCGCAACTGTCACATTTATCTCTGTCGATATGCATCCCGTCCTCATCGAGAGATAATGCTCCAAGCGGGCAGGTTTCAATGCAGATCTTACAACCTATACATTTATGTTTGAACCACTCTAACTGCTTTGTTTTTAGAATTGATTCGGGATTGTGGCACCATATACAATTTAATGGGCATTGTTTAAAAAAAACCGTTGTTCTAATTCCGGGTCCATCTTCAGTGGACATTTTTTGAATCTGGAAAATTAGGGCTTTAGATTCTGCCATAATATATTGATTTTAAGCTAAATTTAAATAAAAAAATTATTCGAGCTAATTTAATTTTATTAAATGTTAATTCGAAATTATTCTATCAGATTTTAAAATATTAACTTAGTAAGGTGTCATGAGATACAGCACCCTCGATTTTAGAAGGTAAATCTTTCATTAGTTCTGATTTAATTCGATCGTCCAATTCTTGAGGTGTAAAGGGAATCCCATTGTTATTTATCATTTTAACAGCGCGCCATCCACGATAAATCCACACCTTGTCACCTATAGCTTTAAAAACTTCTCCGTTAATTTTTTTAGCGGCATCGGATGCAAGGTATACGACTAAAGGAGCGAAATGAGACGGGTTAAAAATGTCAAAACCTTTTTTAGTTTGAGATTTCATCTTTTCAGCTAAATTTGGAGCTAAATCAGTAGTCATTCGAGTTCTAGCGCTTGGAACGACGCAATTTACAGTAGCATATTTAACTAATTCACGAGCTACGATTACTGAGAAAGTAGCAATACCTGATTTAGCAGCACCATAGTTTGATTGCCCTACATTCCCATACAATCCAGAGTCGGATGCGGTGTTAATAATTCTACCAAAATTCTTTAATTTAGGATTTTCTTTTCCCATTTTTCTAAAATAAACTGCCGCATGTCGGGTTAAGTTAAAGGTTCCTTTTAAATGAACTGCGATAACATCGTCAAATTCAGCTTCCGTCATGTTAAAAATCATTCTATCGCGTAAAATCCCTGCGTTATTCACAACAATATCTAATTTGCCAAATTCTGAGATCGCCTGGTCTATCATACTTTTTGTTTTGTTGTAATCGACCACAGAATCGTAATTTGCAATCGCTTTTACTCCTATCTTTTTACATTCTCCGACAACCTCATCAGCAATTTTCATCTCTTTATCTAAATCAGCAGTTCCCGCTCCGAGATCATTTATAATCAAATTACATCCCTCTTTAGCCATAGCTAAAGCTTCTTCTCGACCAATTCCCCGACCAGCGCCTGTTATAATGGCGACTTTTCCACTTAACATTCCCATTTTTAATTTCACTTTTCATTAAATTTGTTTTAACTTAATACATGTCATAATATTTCTTCTTCAGTTAAATTACTACTTTCCCTTAATTAATAGGGTTATGAAAAAATATAAAATTGCTGCTTAACGATTATAAAATGATGAAAGAAAATAGTAACGATAACTTTGACAAGGTCCAATTGAGGAACTAAAACAAAAGTATATTTATAACACGGAAACTGAGGGTTTTAGTTCTAATGATAAATTTAAACCCTCAATAATATTTAACCCCCAAAAATTTTCCTAAGCCTTATTCAAAAAACTCTTTATGTCAGAGACAATTAAGATCATTACTATTTGAAAAACTTTGTGAAAAATTGCATGGCTGCTGAGACTTATTCTGGATTTGCCCAAAGATATAGCATGGTAATTGGAGTTTTATTAAGTGTCTTAATAACTAACATTTTGTTCTTGATTCTCCCCACTGGATTTTTCTTTATGGGTGACATAATTTTAATTATAGGAGGCAGTATTGGACTATTTTTCACATTTAAATATAGAAAAGAATACCAATCGCACATTAAAACAGGTGTAATTGTTGGATTGACAAGTTCAATTTTATCATTATTATTAATAGGTTTCATTGACGGGATTTTTTATTTTATACTAGTATATGGATTTGATGTTCTTCTCCTTTTACAATACCTATTATTCTTATTGATGAATTACTCGATACTGTACGTATTAGTTGGGGTAATTATGGGGTATCTTTTTGGGAACCATTATAAAAAGAAAGAAGATCCAGCTCAAAAAACTCCTTATTTTAAAAAGTGAGATAACATTTTACTTCAATTAATTTAAAATTTAAAATAATAGGCGAATTAGGCTTGAAAGAAGTGTGGTTAATTGATTATGCTCGTACTGCTTTTTCTCGTTCAAGACCAACTCAACCTGAGAGGGATGTTTTTGGTGAGATTAGAGGAGATGAACTCCTTGCTGAATTACTAATGAAATTTTTTGATGGTAAATTAGCAGAAAAAGGAATAGAGAAAAAAGACATAGAGGAAGTATCAATAGGAGTTGCTTCGGGAGTATTAGAAAATTGGACATATGGAGGCCGTGGTCCTCTATTCTTAGCAGGATTTCCTTATGATGTTCCGTCGTTTTTTATTGATAGACAGTGCGCTTCAGCAGGATCTGGAATGCATGTGGGAATAATGGAAATCATGACGGGAAATAGTAATTGCGTATTAACCACAGGATTTGAACACATGACTCGCGTTCGCGGGATTGGGATAGATCGTAATTACTCGACAGAAAATAAGGAAAGTAAGTTTTATAGACCCGAATTAGATCTACAAACATCATTTAATATGCTGCAGACGGCTCAGAAATTATATGAAGAAGAAGTTCCTACATTTACAAAAGAAGATTTAGATAAATTCGGTGTAAGAAGTCACAATCTAGCAATCAAAAGTCAGAATAATGGGTATTTTAAAGGTGAAATCATCGGAATTGAGGGTCACGCTCCTGGAAATATTGAAGAGAAACTGGTAATCGATAGAGATATGAATCCCCGAAAATCAACTTTAGAGGCAGTGTCTAAACTGCGACGATTGGCCCAACCTTTTTTCTTAGAAAAAAATGGGGGAAAAGAAGGGTATATAAAGAGAGAGGGGACGGAAGAAGGCGTCATCACGGCGGGAAATTCATCTCCTTTAAACGCAGGAGCGACAGCAGCAGTACTTATGGAAGCAGAAATGGCAAAAAAAAGAGGAATTGAGCCTATGGCTAAAATTGTTTCAATGGCTTGGGCTGGTGTAGATCCAACTGTAATGGGAAGAGGTCCAGTCCCAGCTACTCATAAAGCGTTAAAACAGGCGAATCTCACTGCAGATGACATCGATTATTGGGAGATAAACGAAGCTTTTTGCATCGTTGCGTTAAATTGTATGAATAA
>SOKP01000227.1 GCA_004375715.1 Promethearchaeota archaeon
TTAAAGCTGCTGCTTTGAATCCTTCGTGAATATATCGGCAAGCATCACACGCTCCTATTTTAAGACTTCCAGTTCGTATATTCAATAAGTCAGGATTTTTAAGTTTTACTTCCGTATGGGCTTGTAATAGAATATTATTGATTTCTGTATCATAGACTGCTTGGTGCATATCTTTTTCAATTAAGAACATATCTTCTGCTGCTCCACAACATTCTAACACCACGGTATAAGAATTATCAAGAACCCCTAATTTCCCATATTTCCCAACGAAAGCCTCAGCCCCTCTATCACCTACTTCTTCGCTTCCTTGTGAACCTATCCATACTTCAACATTCTTCGGTCTATTTTCGCTTAGGTACTTACCTATTGCTACAGCAACGGCAGTGGCGGATAAATTATCGTTAGCTCCTAAAACAATGGTTTTTCCCAAGAAACCCTTTAACAATAAGATAAAAAAGGGATATATTATAACAAGCGGAATAAAATAGACAAGATCCAAAACCGTAATAGAAACTACTCCCCAATTAAAAATTACAATAGAGAGCCCCGAAACTAATTGAGCAATAAATTTCCAGAGCGAAAAAATAATGGTGTGAAACAAGAAGTAAAGGCCTACTATACCAATTATTTGGCGCGCTCGAGGTTTATAACTCGCAATATTCATTTCTTTTGCACTGTCGGTGTGACCTTCAAATACTATACGAAATTTAACTTCTTCTGTAGGTTTTATTATTCCGAATACATTACTAGATTTTTTAGTTTTAAATAGGAATCCAATCCATCCTTTCATCAAAAATAACTCGCTATAGAGCACAGTAATACCGAGGATTACAAGAATTAAAGATATAATAGGAAAAGGAAATATTAAAGGCATAAATAATGGAGAAATGCCTCCCAAGATTCCCGCTACTTTAGTAAAGCCTTGAGGATACATCGCAGGGCGCGTTTCAAACTCGTCGATGAAGGTTTCGTCGCAAAATTGGTCAAGTTCGTTCTTTATCCAAATATTTGCGTTCTTTTCAGCTTCGCTACAAGAATATCTTGGTCCAAACTTCTTACAGATTGTATGTATGAAATTAAACATATAATCAGAATAAGATTTATCTGTTTTCATATCAAATTCTCAACTTACAGTTAGTAAAATTAATTACGATTAAAAATTCAACATAAATTTTATTAGTATCGCATTTTATTGAGATTTTAATATAGTTTATCCGTTAATAAATCTAGGAGACAGATTTTTATTCCACACTTACCTAATTTAAACTCAATAGTATCTAACTAAAACAAATGAAAACTTAAAAAAGGTGTAGACATGGTAAAAATGAGTCGTCTTTTGAAAAAAAAAACCGCTTACATCATAATAGGTATAAGTATAGCGTGTTTGATACTTGGTCCAGTAATGGGATTACTATTAGATAAAGTGACAATTTACGACATGGACTCTGAACTCATATTAGAAGATAGTAGTTCTGGTCTGACGAAAGCGTTCGCTAAACCGGTAACTTTAAGCAAAGATCAAAAGCTCATAGTAGAGATTTCAGAATTTTACGCGAATACGAGTATTACCATAAAAATTATTGCTAAGAGCGTTTACGATCGAGCGTTCAGTTTAAATAGCACTCCAAGTGGAATTTCAGGTTTAAATTTTGTATATTCTGAATTTGGATGGGGGGCATCGCCTGCTGGCAGTACAAACGGAGCTACAGCCCTATCCTTACCGAGTAGCGGAATGTATTTTTATATCGAATTTATGGGAGATAGAACAGGAGATTCGTTAATATCGTGGCCCGGTGATTATTTCGTTATAGTTTACGGAACTAACTCAGGTCCAGCTTCAGTAAGAGATGTATATTTTGATATTAGCATAAAAGTTGATGGCCCAGGAGAGACTTTGAATAACCTACTAATATTTGTCGGAGCACTCATTCTAGTTGCTTACGCTATGTTAGCTTTAGTATCGATTTTAAAAGCAAATTATCTGAGGGGATAAAAAATGGGGACAGAAGAAAGAAAAGTAAGCTTATATGATATGTTGCCAGTAATGGATAAAGAAAGAGCTACTAAATTCCTTATCTATGGATTATTAGTAGCAATCATTTTTGGTACCATACTCATGATTAGTAAATCAATTGCAGATAATGCTTCCATATGGCTATCATTAGAGAACCAACAAAACGAAATGAACTATATGCAAGGATTATACGGGTATAACGATTATATCGTAAAGATTGAAAGAGCGCTTCTAATCAGATATTGGATGGAATATCAGGTAATCATCGTTGGAAATATAGCTAGAATAGGTGTAAATGTTGGCTTATTCTTCATTGTTGTAGGATTTCTGAGTTTTGCTTTAAATGACAAATTTGACGAAAAATCTCGAAGAATATATCTTATTCTAGCCGGTGCTATTCTGTTTGTAATCATGGTGACCACATTTTTCTCTCAAATTGCGATTTTTGTATCCTAAATCTAAATAATTTTTATTTTTTTTTTATTTTTAACTAAGAAAAATTATATATCATACATCAATTACATATAGATTACTTCTAGAGTAAATAGGTAAATCTCATTATGAATGCTGAACAGGATGATACAAAAAGACAGGACATAGTTAAGGCTTCGTTATTGGTGGAATTTGTTATATATTTGCTTTTTGCGCTAGGTCCTTTAACGGGTAATGTCATTCTTGTCTTATTTGGGGTGCTGTCCGCTGATTTTTCTGTTTTACCAAGTGAGTTGTTAATAACCATCCCTTCGTTTATGTTCCCATTTGCCTTCGTACAATTATTTTCAGGGGCAATTTCAGATGTAAAGGGAAGATACACTGTAATTTTATTAGGTCTATCAATTTTTGGAATGGGAATGATTCTAGCATCTTTATCCTTCTCTTTAATTTTTTTTATTTTAGCTAATGTATTAGGTGGAATTGGTTTTGGTTTTGTAAATCCAGTTTTAATAGCGTTACTTACAGATATAACCCCGAGACCTAAAATTTCAAGAAAAATAGGATTACTTGGTGCTGTTGCTAATTTAGCAGTTGGAATTGGTCCTTTACTAGCTGGACAAATATTAATAGTGAGCTGGAGGTATATCTACGTAATTTTTATTGTTATAATTGTCGTAGGTTTCATAATAATCTTTAGTCTAAAAAGAAGCCAACCAAAAAATGCATCAAAAATGGAAATCCAAGAATTTTTCTCGCATTTGGGTATAGAACTTCGAAGACCTGTAGTATTACTGTTGATTTTGTCAGCTTTTTTGGTTTCCCATACTTCTATCGCAGCGATTATTTGGACATCGCGATCATTTACGCATATAATTCCTGAAAATATTGCAGGTGTGGTTCTATTACTCTATGGGAGCATGGGTTTCGTATCGGCAAATATTGCCGGGCTTGTGATTAAGAAGAGAGGGATTAGGCTTACCCTAACTATTGCATTGATTTCACTTATCATAGCAGACATCATTCTAGTTTTATTCGGAAATAATAATTTTGAAGCTCTACTTTTAACTACCACAGGTTTGATCTTTATGGGCTTCGCAGGTGGATTGTTTTTTACATCACTCATGTACTACAGCCAAACACTATCTAAAGAAAGGAGAGGTGCTCTAGCCGGTTTAACTACAGCGGGGCAATTTATTGGAATTGCTTTCGTTACTATAACTTTGGAACCCTTTTTTAATTCTGGAGGGATTTCTTTGATATATATAGTGATTCTTGCGATATCTATTGTTCTCCTCGTAGTTTTAATAGTATTACATAAATTTGCTAAGAAGATAAAATAAAAGATCGTTGTTGGTAAAATAATGCTTTCTTAATTTAGAGCTGTAATTTCTTCCTTATCGTTTATTCTTTCCTCGGCTTTCACTTTATCTAAGAAGTATGGATCCATAATAGTGGAAATTTGTTTAAAATCGTAGTGCGTGGCCTCTATTGCCCTTAACCGACATGTTGCAGAACATTTTCCACATCCTCTGCATAGTGCTGGATTAATAATAGCTTTTTTGACTGGTATACTCACATCTTCAAACTCTTGTTTCATGTCTACAAGTGAAATAGCTTTAAAGGCACAAATATCTCTGCAAATGCCACAACCATTACACTTTTTAGTAGTTATTTTCATATCTTTGAAGAAGCATTCTATAGATAGAAGAAAAGAAAGAAATTCTAATTTGGATGTTGATATTTCCTTTATACTTAAAAACCTACTTGCACGACCTGCGGCCCCATTTGACTCCAACATAGAATCTTGAACATTTTTTGGCCATACTGCACAACCACATACGAATATTCCATGCCCTGCAAAATCTAAAGGTCGTAATTTCGTGTGAGCTTCTATAAAAAATCCGTTTTCATCCAATGGTATATTCAGAATATTTGATAAAGACTTAATATCAGCAGGAGGAACCATAGGGGTTGAGAGCACAACAAGATCAGTGTTGAGACTTAGAATATTAGTATTATCATTATCATCATATAAGGTTATTTCATATTTTTCTGGATCGGTCTGCATTTTTATTATCTCAGGAATGTTATCTATGTCGTATCTTAAATATGTAGCTAACGATTTTCTTTCACTGAAAATCTCTTCGAATTCTTTTTTAGCAATGTGAAGATCACGAAACAGTACCAGAATGTCGAGATTAGGTTTAAGCTCTTTTAGAATTTCAATGTTTTTTATAGCGTTACTACAACAGACATTTGAACAATAAGTAAATCCATTTACTTGCCTCGAGTTTACACAGAGTATTACCGTAACATGTTTAATCTTCCTTAACCAAGATTTATCTTCAATTTTTATTTTCTGTTCCAACTCTAAAAGCGTCATGACGTTTTCATTTTTTTCACTATACTGAAATTGTCCGTGCGGTTTAAACTCCTGACTCCCTGTTGCAACAATAATAACACCGACTCTAATCTCGTAAACTTTGTTAGCCTTATCTACGAAAGTTATATCATAATTCCCAATTGAACCCTTTACATCCTTAATTATAGAATTTAAATATACTTTAATCCTCGAATTCATCTTAATTTTATCTTCGATATTATTCAGAAATTCTAAAGCATCTTGTTTAGCCGGATATAAAAGGTTTATAAATTTTAAATTTCCTCCTAACTGATCCTCTTTTTCAATAATAATCGTATCGTATCCTTGTTTACTTATATTTAATGCCGCTCCCATCCCTGAAACTCCACCACCTATTATTAAAGCTCTTGGTGTTATGGATACAGTTTTATCTTTTGATTGAAAGCCATTTACACTTTCTTTTACCTGTGAATATTTTGCAGACTTTAATAAAGTTGCTACATGTCCTGCTACTCCACTTGCATCAGCAACAGTTTCTGTTATATTCATCGGACCTTGACAGAAACCACATAAAAAGATTCCTTCCTTCATAGATAGAGATTTATTGTAGTAGGATTTAGATTTAAAAAAACCATATTTATCTAATTCAATTCCTAGTTTTTCAGCTAACAGATTTGTTCCTTTGGAAGAAGTTGATGGAGCAGCTAAAACTACCATATTTGCTCTAAAAATCTTATCCATTTCGGTTTTTAAATCTCTATAATGTATAGTTAAATCTTTTGTATCTGGTTCTTCTTCAATTTTATAGATTTTTGTGTGAAAATATTCTATGCCAAAGTTTTCCTGGGAGCCTTTAGTATACTCGTAAAAGTTTTTACCAAAAACTCTAATATTATGCCTGAAGATCGAAACTTGTATGTTCTCCGAATATGTTTTGGTTAAAATTGCATTTTTTACAGTATACATGCAGCATACACGTGAACAATATGGAATATCTTCTGTTGAATTATTAGAACTAACACAATTGATAAAAACTATTTTTTGAGGTTCTTTTTCATCACTAGGTCGTAAAATATTTCTACCAAAAGGTCCAGTAGGACTAATGAATCGTTCATACTCTAAACCAGTGACAACATTTTTATATTTATAACCCCACTTTTCTGGTAATTCTTCATCAGAAATATCAAAACCAGTTGCAACCACAATAGCTCCGACTTTAAATTGAATTTCCTGTGGCTTTTGGTTAAAATCTATTGCTCCCACCTTGCAAACTTTACTACAAACTTTACACACATCTCTATTTAGATATAAACACATATTAGGATCAATTAGATATACTGGTGGGGTTGCTTGTGGAAAAGGTATATAGACAGATTTTCTTTTTCCTAAATTCATGTCAAATTTATTAGGAGTTTCAATCTTTGGACATTTCGTAGCACATTCGCCACAGCCTCTGCATTTTGTTTCATCAATAAAACGTGGTTCCTTTTTAATGGTTATATTGAAATCCCCCAGAGTTCCTGTAATTTCTTGAACCTCTGAGAGCGTGTATAACTCAATATCAGGATTTTTATAGACTGATACCATTTTAGGAGCCAGAACACATAAGCTACAATCATTATTTGGAAAAAGTTTGTCAAATTGTGCCATGCGACCTCCAATTGATGGTTCTCTTTCAATTAAATAAACTTTAAACCCGAGTTCGGTTAAATCTAGAGACGCTTGAATTCCTGCGATACCTCCACCAATAACTAACACAGACCCTTCCATTATTTTGAACACCTTTTTAAAAAATAGAGAATGTTATTAAAATTCTTTAACATCTCTGTCTTGATTCTTTTTTAATTAAATAATGGAGAGTCAAAATTATTATATAAATATTATCGTGACAAATTATCGGAAAACGACAAAAAAATAAAATTATTTTTGGTTTACGACATGATTTAAGGTTATTTGATCAATTTAAAACATTTATGATATGAAAATTGATCTAAAAGTGACATTTCAAAATTAAACAATATCTTGAAGTTTTAAATTGAAACTTTATTTATAACGATTAGAATTTAAAATAATTAGAGTCGAAGATTTCACTGGTCTTGGAATGTAAAACAGTATTTTAATAAAACTTAAGAGGTCCTAATCCTCTAATTTCGTTCGTAAACTCTGTGATTAAATCAGCAAATCTCCTACCCTCAGATGCGCTAACCCATTCTAATCGTACCCGCTTCTCATTGATTCCTAATTGTTTTATTATAATTCTATGTAATTTTTCAAAGCGTTCTTTTGCGTATTCGTTTCCAGATATATAATGACAATCACCTATATGACACCCTGTTATTAAAACTCCATCAGCACCTTCCTTTAAAGCTTTTAAAACAAACGAAGGATCAACTCTCCCTGAACACATGACTCTCACAATTCTCATATTAGGAGGATATTGAAATCTTGAAACCCCTGCTAAGTCAGCTCCCGCGTACGAACACCAATTACAACAAAACACTAAGATATCGGGTTCAAAATCTTGTTTTACAGCTTTATTTTTTGCTTCTGGCATAATATTTTATATTTTTTTTATTATTCTAATAGATAAGATTCGATCATCGCATAAATCTGATCAAAATCATAGTGTTTTACAGAGATTGCTCCATTCTGGCAGGTTGCCGCACATGTACCACATCCTTTGCATAAAGCTGAATTTATAAAAGATTTTGAAACATTTAAGCTGACTTCTTCAAAATCTAAAAGAGAATCTATAAGTTCAATAGCATTATATGGACAAACGGATTCACATTTCCCACAACCGATACACCTCTCTTGACTTACTTCTGCTATGAGTCCTGATGTTTTAATTGTTTTAGCACTTAAAAATCGACTAGCGCGCCCTGCAGCACCATTCGCTTGAGATATTGAATCTTGGATGTTTTTAGGCCATTGTGCACATCCACATAGAAAGATACCCTCAGTAGCAAAATCCAAAGGACGCAATTTAACATGTGCTTCTAAAAAGAATCTATTTTTATCTAATGGTACTTTTAGCATTTTCGCGAGTTCTTGTAGGTTTTCTGGAGGGACCATAGGAGTTGATAATACAACCAAATCCGTTTCAAATTGAAGTTGATCTTGTAAATTGGTCTCAAATACGGATACCTGATATTTTTCAGGTTTTTCGTTTATTTTCACGATCTCTGGCTGTCCATCTAAGTCATATCTTAGAAACATACTCTCCTTTCTTCTATCACGATAATATTCTTCGAACTCTTTTTTAGCCATCTGAAAATCTCGGTATAACACAACAATTTCAAGCTCGGGCTTTAATTCCTTTATAATGCTTATGTTTTTTAGACTCACACCACAACATACATTTGAGCAATAAGTTATACCTTTTTTCTGTCTGGCATTAACGCAAAGGATTACCGTTATGCGATCGATTCCATCGAGCCAAGATTTATCATCACTTTTCAATTTTTTTTCTAATTCTAATTGGGTAATGACATTTTTATTTTTCTCATTATATTGAAATAAACCTTCTGGCTTTAACTCAAGTGCACCAGTAGCAACTATTATTGTGCCGACTTTTACATCTTGAGTGTTTTCTTTGGAATCAATAATTGAGACGTTGTAATTACCAATATACCCTTTAATCTCTTTAAATTTTGAACTTAAGAAAACCTGGATGTTTTTACTTTTCTCAACTTTATTCTTTATCTCGTTTAAAAATTTTGATGAGTCTTCATGTATGGGATATAAAATATTAAGATCGTTGAGATTTCCTCCTAGTTTGTTTTCTTTTTCAACAATATAAACTTGAAATCCTTGACTAGCAAGATTGAGCGCCGCAGTCAATCCAGAGATACCACCACCTATAATTAGAGCGTTAGGGGTAATATCTAACAACGCTTCAGTTAGTGGTTTCAACAACCGAGCTTTAGCCACGGCCATTCGTATCAAATCTTTAGCTTTATCGGTAGCAAATTCATACTCATTCATATGGACCCAAGAACATTGATCTCTAATATTTACCATTTCAAAGAGGTATTTATTTAATCCAACTTCTACACAAGTTTCTTGAAATAAAGATTCGTGAGTTCTTGGAGTACACGATGCTACAATTAATCTATTAAGATTATGTTCTTTAATTAACTCTTTTATTCTTATTTGTGAATCGCTGGAACATGAATACATGTTATCTTCTACGTGGACGACATAAGGTAAGGTTTTAACATATTCGACTGCACTTGAAACATCTACATATTTACCTATATTGATTCCGCAGTGACAGATAAGAACCCCTATACGTGGTTCATCCGTTATTTTTATTTCTCTTTCAGGCTCAATACCTTCTTTTTCTCTAATTTCGTTGAATTTCACTGAGTTTAGTATCATTGCGACTTGAGAAGCTACTCCGCTCGCATCAGTAACAGTTTCTGGTATATCCATTGGTCCTTGACAAAAACCACATAGAAAAATTCCTTCTTTTGATGATAAAGATTTATTAAAATATGATCGTTCTTTGTAGAAATTATATTTATCTAGCTCTACATCTAAAATTCCAGCCATTTCTTCTGTTCCCTTTGTAGGAACTAAGGGTGTTGCTAGAACTACTAGGTTAGCTTTAAAATCTGAAAATTTACCTGTTTTAAGATCTTCATAATGAATAAGTAAATCGTTATTATCCTTATCTTCTTCAATACTACTTATTTTAGATTGAAAATATTTTACTCCATATTCGTCTTGAGCTCTTTGGGTAAATTCATAAAAGTTTTTACCATAGGCTCTAATATCATGTCTAAAGACATAACAATCAGAATTATCTGAGTGTTCTTTTGTAATAATAGCTTCTTTTGCTGTATACATACAGCACACGCTTGAACAATAAGGCACATTCTCGTGGAGATCTCTTGATCCTGCGCATTGAATGAATGCAATTTTCTGAGGTTCTTTCTGGTCGCTTGGCCGCAAGACATGCCCTTCAAATGGTCCGGAAGCGCATAGTATCCTTTCGTATTCGAGTGCGCTCACTACATTTTGATATCGATATCCCCATCTTGAAGATAACTGTTCAGCAGGCATATCAAATCCAGTTGCAACTACGATTGCTCCGACATTGATTTCTATATCTTGAGGTTTTTGTTCAAAATCGATCGCTTCCACTGTACATACTTTCTCGCAAACTCCACATACACCTTTTGTCAACTTTAAGCAAATTTCAGGATCGATTAAATATACTGGTGGAACCGCTTGAGGGAAAGGAATGTAAATGGACTTTCTTTTACCTAAGCTCATATCGAATACATTAGGAACTTCAATTTTTGGACACTTTGTTGCACAATCTCCACATCCTTTACACTTTGTCTCGTCTAAATATCGAGGCTTCTTCAAAACTGTTACAGCAAAATTTCCGACTTCTCCACTAATCTTTTTAACTTCGTGATAAGTCATAAGTTCTATGTTTGGGTTACGAAAAACTTCAACCATCTTCGGTGCTAGGATACACAGCGAACAGTCATTTGTTGGAAAGGTCTTATCCAACTGCGCCATTCTTCCTCCGATTGAGGGTGTTCTTTCCACAAGATATACTTTAAATCCAAGCTCCGTTAAATCTAATGAAGTCTGGATCCCGGCAATTCCCGCTCCAATAACTAATACTGAGCCTTCCATTACTCACTCTCCTCCTTCTTGTTGTTTTTATCGATAATCTTAATATGTTTAATTAAAAATTCTGAGAAATCAACAATTTCAATTGAAGCAAGATTTTCATAATCCTTTTGGAGACATGAGAGGTGAATTCTACATTTTGGGCAAGAGGTTACCATTACTGTTCCAGCATCTTTAGCCTCTAACATTCTTTTGTACCTAAGAGCTTTTGATTTCTCGTTACAATTCATCCAAGAATTTACGCCGCAACATAAAGAATTTGATTTATTGTGAGCCATCTCATTAAATTTGTAGTTTAGTTTTTCGAATTCTTTGAAGATTTCTCTAACCTTTTCAGTGATATTATTTTCTTTAGGTAGAAACCTACTCAATCTACATGGATCGTGATAGGTAAACGATATTTCTTCGCTAAGCTCGCTACTACTTATAAATTCAATTTCACCCTCTTTCCACATTTCATAAATATACTCGATAATATGCTTTACTTCAAATTTCTCACTAAAGTCTTCAAAGATTTCAGGATAATCAATTTTAAGGGTTCTATAGCATTCAGCACAAGCTGTCACAATAGTGGAGACTCCGGCATTCTCAAACATCTCGAGATTTTTCTTTGCTAGTTTAATAAAGGTTTTTAATTTTCCTTGACCCCAGTAAAGATCGTGCCCGCAGCAAACTTCATCTTTAAAAACAACTATAGGTTCTTTTTCGATTTTACTTAAAATCTGTAATGTACTTATAGCAATTGAGTCTACTTTATCGTGTTCGTAATTAAAAAAGGGCAGGCAACCAACATAATATAATAGATTCCCTTTATCTGATATAGGGCAGTCCTTAGGAACCCAATCGAGATTTCTATCAGGATTTATATATGGTCTACTCATTATTTCCGAAATTGTTGTATAAACTCCTTTGTGCGCTATTAACTCTTCAACATTTTTATTTGTTGTATGCCTCATTTTATATCTAGCCATTCTCGCTAAATCGGCAAAATTAATATTTTCAGGACAATCTTTAAGGCACTGATTACAGGTTAAACAATCCCATAATACTTCGCTTTTCAATACCTTATCTTCAAAACCCTCTAAAATTAATTGAATTATTTTACTTGGAGTATATATCTGTACTTTACTTAATTGACACACACCGCTACAACGGCCACATTGATAGCATCTTTTTAAAAGATTTCTTAAATTAGGTTCGTAAATTTTATCTAAATAATCTAAAGTATCTCCAAATAACTTCTTTCTTTCAGCTTCTTTTTTTGTTTCTGTTATTGTACACTCCTCACTATATTAAATCATTCATAAAATCTTCCTTACGCTTGATTTTAGATTGAGAAAATTGAGATATCAACTCAATCATTTTATTTTTTTTATTCGTATCTAAATATGCACAACTGATAATTCCACTTTCAATAGCTTGAGAAAATATCCTACTACCCTTTTCTGTTCGTGGAATAACAGTTGTGTATTTATCAGACGATCCTAAACCCCCAAATGATATATCCGCATAAATATTGGTAAAATCATTACAAGCGTTACAAGCTGGACGCATATAATTCTTCAAATGATTAAAAGGAATATGTATAATTTTTTCTCCATTTCCATCATCTCTTAATTTTAAAATAACATCTTCTTTAATATTAATTTTTTTAATATCAGTAAATTTTATCTTAAAATCCTTTTCAAACTTCTCTATCTGCGATTTTTCAAAAAAAAAGTTTTCGTAGCAAAATAATCCAAGACAAATTTCTACATTTTCAGATGGAGTAACTCCTAAGTCTTCCATACATCTAATTGTATAAAGTTGACAAGGAGTGCCTACTACAGCTAACTTTTTGAATTTATAATGATTTAATTCAGAAATTGAACTTGTGTATGTAGAAAACTTCTGGATTTCATCTAACTGTGTTGTAATATCTAACTTAGCTCCAGAAGTCTTTAATAAATCATATTTACTATCAGCAAAAGTTGCTTCCCTTAAAAAAGGTGCATCAGTCTTAGAAACAATCGCACCATCAATCATTTTTTTTTCAATCATAAAATTAATAATTGAATTAACCACACCACCATCAGTTCCATTTTCTAAAAAATTTTTATCAATAGCTTGGCAGGAATATATATCTTTATAATATCCCATAGGCATGGAAGAAAAATCAGTAAATTTGTATGTTTTATTGAGATCGTCATCTAAAATATGAGTTTGTGGGCATATATAATAACAGATTCCGCATTCAAGACACTTATCCTTATGAATATATTCCGGAGGTAAGTAAGGATCTTTAAATCCTATAACTTCGTATTCTGCCGCGTTACAAAAAGATACACATCCTCCGCATTCCTCACAAATGCCTCGGTTGTGGACTTCCTCAATTAAATCTTGAAATGTTTTTAAACTCATAAGTT
>SOKP01000035.1 GCA_004375715.1 Promethearchaeota archaeon
CAAATCTCACAGCTTCATTAACACTTGATGGCGCTCCTGTAGAGGGTGCGACCATTTCTTTTTATGATTTAACCTCATTACAGACTCTTGGCCAATCTGATACAAATCTAAACGGCAACGCTTCAATCATAGTAAATGTTGATGATTTACAAGTCGTCGGACCACATTACATTTTTGCTCAATTTAATCCAGATGTCAACGACACGACTACGTACACAGTATATGGAGATATTCAGGTAAATCTTCAGAACATTAATCCTCAAGAAGTAAATATATCAATTGATACCTCTACAAACATTCAAGGTTATGTAATCGATCCTGTGAATAGTCAAAGGGTTAGTGGGGTAACAGTAGAATTTGTAATCCTTCAAAAGGGTACAAACACGAGAGTTGGAACTCCTCCATTTGATGCCCCATTTGTAATCACCGATTCAAATGGTGATTTTAATGTAGATGTAAATATTGATGCATCAGTACCGGTAGGTAAATATGATTTAAGAGTAGATACGAACGGAAGTTGGTATTTCAATCCTTACGCGTTAGGTTTTGTTAACGATTCAAGTAATATGATGGATTTTAACGTAACAAAAGGGATAGTCAAAAAATTATGGTTTTATATTAATAATGTTCCATCAGATGTATCAGATGCCCCAATTGTTAAGAGAAATTCCAATATTACTTTAAAAGCTTTAGTAGTAAATGAAACCAACGCTCCCATATCAAATCAAAATGTTAATTTCTTTGATTATACAAGAGGAGCTTACATCGGCTCAAATTTAACAAATTCTAACGGAATTGCAACCCTCAATTACTTTATAGGAAACTTCGCTACAGTAGGGCCTAATTTATTGTATGGAAAGTTTGGAAGTAACGAAAACTATACTTATTTTATTTTAAATGAGGAACCAACTATCAATATATTATCAGGACCTTCACCAAGAGAAATTAATAGAACAGCTCTTGGAGCAACTAATACCGTGTTTAATATTGAAGGAGAAATATTAGATAGTGTCAATAATATCCCAATTAGGCGCTCAAGATTGATCCTTAAACTTCTAAAGGGTGGCATGGATTATTCTCCCTATTTACTTCCAAGTGACTCTTTTTTAACAGACTTTAATGGGTATTTTAATTTGAATTTTGAAGTTAATTCTAGCACACCAACAGGAAATTACACTTTAAGGTTGGATTTCAACGGTACAATTAATAGGCTAGGGCATCCCGAATATCCCGCCTTTTTTAATCTTCCGTATGTTAATACTTCTTCAGTTTTTACAAACCAGTTGAAAATATTAACCCCTGCTGCATTAATATTTAATTTTTGGATAAATGGGACAGTTTTTGACGACTATAATCAACCTTTGCTTACAAAAAATGAAGATATTAATTTATCTGTATACCTTGAATGGGGTGAAACACCGATTGGAGATGGACAATGGATAGATTTTTACGATGTTACGCAAGATTTGGCTTTAGGGTCTGTTCAAACTGTTAATGGTTATTCTCATTTGGTATATTCTACATCAACTGCTACTGTTGCAGGACCTCATCTCATTTATGCCAGATGGGGTTCCAATTACAATTATTCATATTATATTTACAACAAAAACATCACAATTGACCTTACAGATGGACCTGAACCACGGGAAATATTAAGAAGCGGCTCTACAGATAGAATTTTTAACCTTCACGGTTATGTCAACGATTCTAGCAACGGAGCTACAATTAAATATGCACAAATAAATGTATATATGTATGATGGTCCAACCGATGTCTCATCATTTTATTTAAGGTTACAAAGTGGCTCCGTAAGTCTAGATGAGACCGGGGAGTTTAATTTAAATTATTTTGTTTTGAGTTCGACTCCTGAAAAAAATTATACAATCCAAGTCGAATTCTTAGGAGTATTTTTGTATTCCTCACCCAATAACCAGTTTAATCCACATGATTTTTACATAGGTGGTTATAGTAATTTTACAGATCTAGTTAATGCAACTTATGAACTTAAAGTCATAGATCCTGAAAATTTGGACATTCTTCTTTCAGTAGAAGGAAAACCAACTCTTTTAAATTATAACGATGCTAATCCTCCAGAAGTATACAAATTTGGAGAAATTGCTCAAATTCAAGTTCAAATCATTCATGGTTTGGCAAAAACAGGTAATACAGTATATCTCTACGATGATTTTACTAATGCTCTAATCACTTCATGGGTTTTTGCTGACGAGTCAGGATTTATACAGTTTAATATTTCAACAAATATTTTACATGCTGGTTTGATTAGGTTTAGAGTAAACTATGAATCTTATAGCACATTCAATACGACATACATAGTAATCAATGAGACCATACCAATATCAATAAATATAAATCGAAATGTGGTTCAGAGGAATTTCCACCAGTTTAATGTGAATGGTATTCTTAAACAAAACGGCACAAATTTAGATGGTTTAGTTATAGGGATATTCCTCATCAATGTTTCCTTCCAGGATGCTTCAAGTTTTTTGAGTTGGAACGGTCCTCGATTCAGGTCGGTTATAAGTGGGTCTTACTTGTACGATAGTAATTCAATATTTTTAAACTGCCCACAAGGATCATATTACATTTTGATAGTTTTTACTGGAAGTATAAGTGAAAATGGAATTTCTTTAACGAGTTATATGAATACATCAATGAGTATGATTCTTCCGATTAATGTTACTGCCGGCGCCGTTATAAGTGGCGAATACGATACAAGGGTGGTTAAGGAAGATTTTTATGAGAGGGATCACTTATATGTCTATGGTTTTTTGACCTGGGACAACGGAACTGCAATGTCTTCTATGGAAATAAATGTTACTGTTCGAGATAGCATTGGAAATATCTTAGGAACAGCATTAGGAGTCACCGATGGTTCTGGCTTCTTTAACATTACGATAATCATTGGAAATTGGCCCTCTAACGCTGAAGTATGGGTGACTTTCTATCCCGAAGATAACTTTAGTTCTCCCGATTATTATTATATAGAATTTTATGAAATAGAATTATTTAGAGCTCCATAATTAATAAATGAAGATTCGAGTGAGGATATTGAAAAAAAAATATAACTCGCATAAAAATAATAAAAAAATTAAAGGAATCCTCGTTGTAATTTCAATTTTCATCATTTCCCCGGCTCTAGTAAATTTAAACTTGTTTAGCTATTTTTCTAATAGTATTCAAGATGATAAAGTTAAAAGTTCAGGCTTCCAGGCGACTTTAGACTTAACGAATCCAATTGGAATTAATAACTCTCGCTTTACTCAAAATAGTATTATAAATGTTCAGGGAAGACTTTTTAATAGAATCAATGATACTGGCAAAGATGGATATACAGTAGCAATTGAAATTGACGATATCGTATACTCGAGCATCACTGGCGTTACTGATTTTAATGGAGACTTCCAAATTGATTACACCATTGATACATCTCTCGATATATATTCTTCTCATAAAATCGAGGCTATTGTTTTGTCTCCACCTATTACTGTTGAATACCGGACTTATTACACAATTTTTGTAAATACTACTTCTTATTTTGATGTAAACGCTCCATCTGATGCTAAATTAATCGGTGAATTCTTTGATTTTGATGCTGACGATTACTTAAGATATTTAGATGGCACCGGAATCCCGTTTTCATCACTCAATTATTTTTGGTATGACGGGGCGTTTATAGTTGATACTAACATCGTTTCAACTGATTCTACAGGTTTAATTCTACCTATTCCTATCCCAAATATTGGAATAGCAGATTTAGATTTAAAACTCACATTTCAATCACCTCCCGAGATTGGATATTCTGAAACATTTTATGCAGATACAAAGTTGTTCTCGAACATTTCATGCATTTGGAACCTCCCTTCAACGATAAGAGCGTTGAACAATTTGACCATTGCTGGTCAAGTCGTTTCGAAGACTGATCCAACAGTAGTTATTAATGATCGATTAATTAATATTTATTATAATGGGACTCTAGTGAGCGGTGTTCAGACTGATTCAAACGGAGATTTTTCCGTAACTTATTCACTTAATAACAGTACAGGTTTGACTTTTATCGCTATTCGATTACAAAGCAGTCCTGCTATAGTTACTCGACATTTCGTTACAGTTCAACAACAATTGACTCCATCTGGTCCGGGTGATCAAATCCCCCCTTTCTTATTGTTTTTTACCATTTTTCTCCCAATTTTGGGAGTTGTTGTTGGAGGGTTAGCGTTTTATGGTTATCGTTATTATAAAAAACAAGATAAACTTTCGAAAGTAGTTAATTTACCTCTTGAAGACAGAATAACGAATCTTAAAATATTAAAAGAAACAGGAAGGTTAGAAGAATCGCTGTCTTACCTTTTCAACGCAATCTATATGGATTTGATCAATGCAAAGTTTGGAAGAACTCGAAACAATAACGAGACAATCAGAGATTTTGCTATCATATCTGTCAAAGAATTAAACTTAACACCCGCTAGAATTTATCCATTTATACAAAAAGTAGAAGAAATTATTTATGCAAAACCGTTTCAAATTACAGACAAAGAGTTTTACAGTACAATTGAACTATTTTCTCCCATTTATTTTGAATTAACAGGTTATAATTTTGTACTAAAGTTTTAAGATGATAGAAAAATAATAAAAAGAAGATTGAAAAATTTGTAGAAAAAATTTTAAGGTCAGAAGAAATTATAATTAAAACAATAAAAAAAAAGGAAGTAGGTAAAGGAAATGGCAAAGAAGAAAAAATCAAAAAAAGGCCAAGAAACTGAAATCGATATTAGCCAAAAATTAGAGAATGTGAAAGTATTAGTAGGCTCGGATAGGGCTAAAGAAGCAATCGCGTATATTTATCTTATATACAACGATATTATAACGAAAAAGTTCAAGAAACCAAGACTAGCTTACCAAACTATACGGGAATACGCTATAACA
Organism: Promethearchaeota archaeon; assembly: GCA_004375715.1. GTDB lineage: Archaea > Asgardarchaeota > Lokiarchaeia > Sigyniarchaeales > SOKP01 > SOKP01. The sequence continues at coordinate 4,945 of SOKP01000035.1, forward strand.
TGCGTTACTGAGTTAGGTCAAAAACCGGAGTCTATCTACCCATTCATCAAGAAAATCGAGGATATTATTTATGGAGGAATTGAACCAACAGTAAAGGAATTAAACTTTACAGTTCAGTTATTCTCAAATTTATACAATGATATAACAGGAAAAGCGTTACCAACAGTACCTTTTGGTTAAATAACACTAGAATAATAACACTAAAAATCGAGCTTCAGTATTAAAAAAAAATGTCAAATGTTGGAAAAACAAACGGAAAAAATGTCCCATTTTCAAAGGGTTTAATCATAGGATTTTTCACAGTTTTTCTCATAATCTATGGGGTTTTTATAAGCAGTTTCATTGAGGATTACCCTAAGTATAATATGGGGGAATATCTTCCAATTTTTATGAACTATATTCCTCTTGTTTGTTATATTGGAGCTGTGTTTTTAGGATTTGCATTGATAATTTTCATTCGAAACGCTACTGTTCAAAAATCGAGAGAAATACAATCTCGTAAAAAATCAAAAACAGGTTCTGCTTATAAAGAGGCGCTCTTTTTAGTGATTTTTCTTTTCACATTTATACCTTTGTTTGGTCCAATTTTTGATCAAGGAAAAAACGATCAGAATTTTTCCATTTATAACGAGGCTTGGAATGGTGCATCTGATTTTAAGAACGCAATTGAAGGAGAAGGATATAATGTTATGACGATTCAATCCAGCTTGAGTGCTACGGAGCGATTAGATAAATCAATCTTACTTGTCTTGCTGGGCCCTAATTTGTTTTACAATCCCGTATTTGAAATACCGTATTTCATGGATTTTTTCGATAATACTACAAAAAATTCATTATTTATATGCCATGACCATGGAAGCACGAGTACATTATTATGGGAGATTTTTATCGCAAGTGCCTTAGACCCTCACCTTCAAGGAGCAATACCAGTTACTATTTTTGCTAATGGAATATTACGTGATAACGGCTCATATTATGTAGCTCCAGATTTTCCAGTGATTCAATCGTTTTCCGCTCATCCCACCACTGTGGGGATTAGTGATGTTATTTTATCTGAAGCATCCGCAGTAGTAGGTGGTCCTTTCCTATCGTATTTCGGTTGGGATTTAGTTGGATCAAGTACTGAATATGGGTATGTTGATAAAAATGATGATCATATGTACAATTTTGATGACGATTTTGTTGATTTAAGCTTAATAAGTGGAGCACTCCCTGGTTTTCCAGATAAATGGCCTTTAGGTGGTTATTCTCAAGCTGTTTTTATGGCTAAGGATGCTATTACTTCAAGGGTTTTTGTATCAGCTGATGCGAGTTTGTTTAATAACGAACTCATATCAGAATCTGGTTATGACAATCTTCAATTCGGACTAAATATAGTAAATTGGTTAACCTATGGTGAACCTAAAGATGACTGGATTATTGTTTTCGATGAAGCTCACATTCGACCTGAATTGACTCGGGATATGACATCGGCAGGTATCTTTGGGTTTATTACACAGTATATTATTCATTTAAGTACTAATCCGATTACAGCCTGGATTTATCCTCTTTTAGCAATTTACTCCTTGAAAAAATATCTACCTAAAAAAGACGAAAAATCGGAAAAAAAGAAAGCTGATCAACAAGATAAAAAAGAAGAAAGAGAAAAATTTAGAACTTCTTCATTTTTTGCAGAAAAAATTGGATGGTATCGAGAGAAAGGTAGGTATGGTAAAGCATTAACTTTACTTTATAGGAGATTAGAGAGAAAATTAAATGCTCTTTTACGAGGTCAAAAAATTACAACCAAAAATGTAATAGATTTGGTAATATCTAAAGAACCAAAGACAACCAAAATTAAAATCAGAAGGATCGCTAAGTTTATGGATACAATGATCGCTATTAAAGAAGGGAAAAGCAAAGTGAAAAATGAACAAGAATTTGAAAACCTATACTTCGAGATGGAGTGGGTTGTAAATAACATGTAAGAATAAATCATAATAATCAATTTAATAAAAAAAAATAAATCAAATAATATTAAAAAAAAAAAATGAGAGATGTGATAATAAATGGAATCCCATAATAAAGCAAAGTATTATGATAGGGAAGAATTAGATGTAGAACCAATTAGAGATATAGCACAAGAAGTATTATCCGAGGTTAGTCGAGTTATTGTAGGTTACGGCGATATCTTGCAGCAACTTTTCATAGCGTTACTTGTCAATGGCCATGTCCTCCTTGAAGGAGTACCTGGTTTAGGGAAAACTGTGATGGCAAAGACATTCGCAAAAACGCTCGGTATATCCTTTAGAAGAATTCAATTTACTCCTGATTTATTACCATCAGATATTACAGGAACAAAAATATTTGATCAAAACGAAGGAGCGTTTGTACTCCAAAAGGGTCCCCTATTTGCAAATATTGTATTAGCAGACGAAATCAATCGTAGTGCTCCCAAAACTCAAGCTGCGCTACTTGAAGCTATGGCAGAAAGACAAATAACCATTGAAGGAGAAACACTTCTTCTTGAAAAACCGTTTATGGTTGTTGCTACAGAGAACCCAGTTGAAATGGAGGGAACTTACCCATTACCGGAAGCGCAACTTGATCGATTTATCATGAAGCTCTGGTTAGAATATCCAGAAAAAGAAGAAGAAGTTGATATAATGAGAAGACAGATATCAGGAGAGTCTCCAACGGTTGAGGCAATTACCAGTGGGGAAGAATTACTCGCGGCTCAAAGACTAATGAACATGGTATACATTGATGATAGGATATTGAAATACATTAGAGATATTGTATTAAAAACTCGAAGTCATCCTCAGATCGCTCTTGGATGTGGTCCACGAGCCTCGCTTGTCTTAATGAAGTGTTCCAAAGCTAGAGCTGCTATCTTAGGGAGAGTATATGTTACACCTGATGATGTGAGAGCGTTAATTGTTCCAGCATTGAACCATCGAATACTACTAAAACCAGAAGCCGAATTAGAGGGTTTAGATGTTAAGATAGTAATCAAAAATATTGTCGAAGATATCCCAATCCCTATTTAAAGTTTTTATTTGCATTAAAAATAGAGTTAAATTTATAAGAAAAAAGTGTTAATTAATTTAGGCAAGGAGGAATAAGATGTTAGGAGGAAAGGGAAGAACTTTAGTATTATTTTCAGTTTTTTTTCTAACAGCAGGTTTTGCGTTTGAAAACTACTTCCTGATTTATTTCGCCGTACTTTTATTATTTAGCACAGTTATAAGTTTACCCTTATTCTATTATCAGATGAATATCGAAGAATTAAGAGTATATAGAGAACTTGAAAAAGAGAAAGTGTTCAAAGACGATTTCGTTCATATTAAAGTAATCGTTGAAAACACTGGTAAAAGTAGTTTTGATTTTCTTGAAATTAGAGATTACTACAACCCTCAACTCTTTAGGTTAGTATTAGGAGAAAATTTTATTTCCACTAGAATTGGTCCAAAGAAAAAAATAAAGTTCAGCTACATTCTCGAGCCAAGAGTAAGAGGCGAATACCCTTTGGGGCCTCTTTCTCTAATAGTCAAAGATAGGTTAGGATTTAATTCTGTAGAAAGAGTTGTTCCGGATAGTGTATCTGATATCTTAATTTATCCACCCTATGAAGATATTAAAAGAATTGAAATTTTAGGGTCTAAGCGCTCTTTAAACTTAAATTACGGAATACAACGTTCTAAGCTAAAAGGACTTGGATCTGAATTCTATGGAATGAGAAGATATGTATTTGGCGATCAATTTAGACTCATTGACTGGAAAGCAAGTGCTCGAACTCAAAAACTAATTGTTAAAGAATACGAAAGTGAAAGAGATGTTACCGTTATGATCTTAGTAGACTCGTCTAATTCTATGGCAGGTGGTGCTATTGAAAACACAAAATTCGAGTATGCTGTTAGAGCTTGCATGCTTTTAACTAAAGTCGCATTGTCTCGTAAAGACAATGTTGGTGTTTTTACATTTTCAGATAGAAAAAATTTTAAATATTTAAAACCTGGGAGTGGAGACGATCATTTTTACCAAGTGTTAGATTTTATTGCGAGAGTAAAACCTGAGGGTAAGTCGAGATTTGTTGAAGCGATGGGTTTTTTAAGCAGCTGCTTTCAAAAACGTAGTTTAATTTTCATTATATCGGATTTAGAAGCAAATATTAAAGAAATAGGGCAAGCAATCAGAAAACTAGTAACTTTCAACCATACTATTATTTTAATCAATCCTTTCAGTCCCTGGTTTGAAATCCATGAAATTGATTTATCAACCACAGATAAAGCTCTTGCAGAAGCTATTAGCGAAGAAATGATGGAACATATCTTAATAATAAAGCAAGAAGTAAGAAATTTAGGTGTAAACCTCATAACAGTTGGACCTGATGATATGATGAAGCAAGTTTTAGGCACTTATATGGAAGCGAAGAAAAAGGGGAGTGCGTATTAAAAGATGGCACGATATTACCTTTTGATACTAAAGGTTATTAATGCACTTGTTTTCTTGTGGATTTTAGTTATTTTTTTATCTATTTTTCATTTTGACGACGTCATCACAACTAGTGAAGGGGAACTTGTTTTATCTTCATTTCTAACTAGTTTAAGAAATATTTCGACATATATTATATTTACAGTAGCATATGGAGTTGCGTTTGTTTGTGTCATGGTAGCCTCTATTTTATTTCTATCAGTTCAACCATTCATGCGTACTCTATTAGACCAATTTTTTCGAGGATTATTGAGCCTCTGGTTTACATTCCCGAATGGTAATACACCGGAATTCAGTGAAATTCCTGATCTAATAGGTCAGGAATTCGCAGTATTCAGTGAAAATTTCTATTTAATTGCATTTCAAATATTAATAATCATCGCTATCTATTACGCTATCAAAGCATTTCTGAAAACAGATCCAAAAAACGAACTGCGAGTTGTAGGATCAATTGTTCTCATGTTAGTAGTTCCGCTTATGGTTTTTGGATTTAAAGATATGCTAGAATTATTCAATATAACACTTCCGTATTTAGAAGATCTACCCTATCCATTGGATTCATCATTAGAGGTAATTCCTATCGATAATATATTTCAATTTTTTGCAAGTCCTGTAATTCTTCTTGCAATCGCTTCTTATATATATTTAGAAATGGCTTTTCAAATAAATTATACATTCACTGTTACTAAACCATCCTTAGAACGAGGCTATCGGTTAGAAGCTCAGTTAAGCGTGTTACAAAGTGAATCCTATTATATAACCGCAAATGTTGACAAAATTAAAGAAGAAGCAAAAAAAAGAAAACAGGAATTAAAAATTGATGAAAAAGCAACTATAGGGAAATTTTTCGCTAAAACGGGAGATACATTTTCTTATGTAAAAGAAATGATAGAAAAAAGGAAATTAGAGGAAGAAGAAAAAAAATTAATTACCGCTGCTTCTAAGACGAGAAGACTTGGAAGATATATACACCGCCTTTTTCAAGAAGATAGCGAAGCCCGCGATACTCTAACAGCCAGATCATCAGCCCCTAAACCTAAAAGCCTCATGGTTTCAACAATTATTAATTTTGTTTTCCGGGTTGGCTTACTTATAATCATTAGCTTTATTATTATTCATCCAAGATGGTTCATGGAAAACATTTTTAATTTACCACCTGCAATTATGGAAAGCGTTGCAATGTATTCTCCAGAAGTTATAATAATACTATTAGTTCCACTGATACTTATATTCCCCGTGATTTCAAAGATTATTTCTTCAATAAAACATAGAAATTTAATTATTCGCTTGCAACAAGAAGGGAGGATAAAAGAGATTCTAGCTTCTGTAGGAGATTATGTGAAGAAAGAAGAAATAAAAGAAGAAAAAGATCTTGAAATTCAAGAAACTACTGCATAAAACCTTCCAAATTATATTTCTAAATTAACTACAAAATTAGCTAATTCTTTTTTTTTTTCCTTTGAGATCATTAAGGTATCAAAACAATAAGCATTTATATCCCTTTCCTTAATAATCGGCTTTAATGCACAGTCTTTATTATCGATGATGAAATGGCTTATAATATCTCTGTAATAATGCGCCACTCCAACACAAGAAACTTCGAGTCCTAGATATTTCATCATTTTATCTGCTGGACCTTTAATTGTTGTTCCTTCTATAATTGGGCTTATTGCAATTACTTTTTGCTTAATGCCTTTCAAAGTTTTCCTAATTCCCGGAATCGTTAGTATAGTTCCAATGGAGACTACAGGGTTCGAAGGACAAATTATAACTCTCTCAGCGTGCTCTATGTAATCGAGTACGTCTTTAACTGGCTTTGCTTTATCAATGCCTTGAAACTTAATGTCTAATATTCTTGGTCTACTTTTGTATTTAATAAAAAATTCTTCAAAATGCATTTCTTCTGAATCAGTTGTAATTATCGTTTGAACGCTCTCATTAGTCATTGGTATAAGATGAGATTTTATCCCCATTTTTTCAGCAATTCTCATAGTGATTTCTGCTTTACTAAATCCCTTCTTAAAGAGATCGGTTCTATAAATATGTGTTGCTAAATCCCGATCTCCTAAATTAAACCATTTAAAATCGTAAAATTGCTCTAAAGATTTTAAACAATTAAAAGTTTCGTCTTGAAAACCCCAACCTTTTTCTTTATCTACTAATCCCGCCAAAGTGTAAGTTATTATATCTATATCAGGGCAGATTTGTAAACCGTATAATTCTATATCGTCACCTGTATTTATTACGATCTTTAACAAAGCAGGATCAATTACATTCGCCAATCCTTCAATAAATTTAGCCGCTCCTACTCCACCAGCAAGTACTAAATAATAAATATCATCCATATTTTAACGCTCAATCTTTTTTACTTATCTTAAAGATAATCTCTTTTAATTCCTTGCGATATGGTTTTTGAGTTGTTTTAGTCGAATAACCTACTGTAAAAAATGCCATAGGTACGAAAGAACTTGGTAGTTTCAGTACATCCTTGATAATTTGTTTTGCAAATAAAGGTGCGCAATACCAGCACGCAGATACTCCTAAATTTTCAAATGCAAGAAGTAAATAGGTTGCTGAGGCGCTTATACTCTGCACTCCCATAATATACTCATTAAAATCTCGTGCACTATCCGAATTGGTCTTTAAATCGTGTGAATCCATGCATAAGAGTATTAAATAAGGTGAATTGAGAAATTGATTTCTTGTTTTATTTTTTTTCTTAAAAACATGCTTATCTGATTTGCCTTCTTGTATCAAATCTTCTTTCAATTTAGAATTCATCTTTTTAATTAAAGATTCACGAATTTTACCCTTTTCAATTATAATATATCGCCAGAATTGGCCATTGTGAGCACTTGGAGCCCATCGAGCCACATCTATACAGTCTTCTATCAGTTTAATACTAATTTCTTTATCAATAAACTCTGATTTATAGCTTCTCCGAGATTTAAGAATGGTTTTAAAATTCCTCTTTTTGCGTTTCTCTCTAAATAAATCTATCTCGCTTTTTCTTAAAATTTTGTTTATAGAAGACTTTTCCATTATTGAATATTCATATCCCCTGACTATAACAACTGGTAGTCCTTCGTCTGTTTCTCCCATGATTAATTGAGCAGCAGAAGTCAAATTGTCAATCTGTCCGATAATTGTACTCTGTAATTCTCTCCCATATAAATCCTTACTACCTCGCTTGTCTAATATTGGAGATATTCCAGAAACGCCTAGAGCTACTCCTACGGCCCCCAATCTAAAGGATCTTCCAAACGAGTCTGAAATCAATACAGCAATTTTTTTTTTGGTTAAATTTTGAAGTGAAATCCGGATTTTTTCGGCTTCATTATCTGAATCTAAAGGGAGCAGAGAAATTACATTCCCTTCTCCGACATTAGATTTATCAATACCTGCATTTGCACATATAAAACCGTGGTTTGTTTCAACAATCA
>SOKP01000171.1 GCA_004375715.1 Promethearchaeota archaeon
GTATTAATAGGGACCTCAGGGTGGGGTTATGATGAGTGGTTAGGGGTTTTTTATCCGAGGGGGATAAAGAAGGGAGATTATCTTTCGTATTATTCGGAGGTATTTTACACTACTGAGATAAACACGACATTTTATAACGTTCCTAAGTCTTGGATCGTTAAGAGTTGGGTAGATAAGACGCCTTCCAATTTTTTATTTACGGTCAAGGTGCATAAAGCTATAACTCACGAGCATAAGTTGGATGTTGATTTGTGTTCGGTTGATTTGAGGTATTATTTAACTGCGATGCAGCCTTTAATTGATTCGAAAAAGTTATTGGGTTTCTTGATACAGTTACCTCCTTCGTTTAATAGGACGGATCATTTCGGAGCGCTTAAAGAATTCATTAGTTCTTGGCCTGGTGATCTAAAGCGGGATGGATATCATTTGATTGTAGAGTTCAGGCATTTATCGTGGATGAATGATGAGGTATTTGATTATTTGAAAAAGCAGAAAGTTACATATTGTGCTGTGATAGAGCCTTTATTGCCTCCTAGAATGGATGTTACGGATGTGAGCTTTGCTTATATTAGATTTCACGGTTATGGTAAAAGTCCTTGGTTTGATTATTACTTTAAGGAGGAAGAAATAAGGAAATGGGCGGTATCTATTAGGGATGTGATAGATCAAGCTGATACTGTCGGAATTTATTTTAACAATCATTTTTCGGGTTATGCGACAAAAAATTCTTTGATGATGATGGGCGAACTTGATTTAGAGCCAAGAAACGACCCTGAGCGCGTTAGCATATTAGACATTAAGAAAAAATCTGGTACGCTTTCATCGGGTCAAATGGGGTTGGATAAGTTTTTAAGCTAATATGTGTGAGTAGTATTTAAGAACTGAGTAGGATTTTTATTGGTAAGAAGAGTTAGTTAACCTTTGCGTCGAAAAGTAGTAAAAATTGGATTTATTGGAGCAGGGTCTATAGGTAGTTTGTTCGGAGGATATCTTGCATCTATTCACTCTGACGAGAATCCTTTAGAGCTAAGTTTTTTTGGAAGGAGAGATCACGTTGTTGCGATAAACAAGGAAGGGTTACGCTTGACTGTTTCCGATAAAGATATATTTTTGAAAAACATTAAGGCTTACGAAGGTGTTAAAGATTTTACGGGATCCTCGGAAATAGGAGAATTCTATAAGTTTGATTTTCTTTTTCTTACGACAAAGGCATATGATACCGAGAGGACGATGATTCAGTTTAAGAGTTTAATTGAATCAAGTAATTGGTTTATAATTCTACAAAATGGCATTGGTAACGAGGCGTTAGTGAAAGAATATTGCAATAAGAATAAGATTCTGAGAATAGTTACGTCTCATGGGGCACTATTAGAGGATTATGGGCATGTGTTTCATACTGGTGTAGGTTTTACAAAAATTGGATTTGCCTATTTGAAACCAGATAATTCTAATGTTAGTGATTATGGTAGAGCGGAAGAGAGTTTACTGTTTTTAAAAAACCTAATGAGCGCAGGGGGTTTGCAGACGGAGTTTGTTGAGGACATTATTAAATGCTCTTGGGAAAAAGTTTTTGTAAATATTGGTATTAATGCAATAGGTGCTCTTACAGGTTTAAAAAATGGTCAGCTATTAGAGAATAGTTCTTTAAGAAAATTAATGGGAAAAGCAGTCAAGGAGGCTTTAGAAGTAGCGCATGTGAAGCAAATTAATTTTTCGAATAGAGATTACGTCGAGTTAATGTATTCTGTCGCAAAGAAAACGTATGACAACAAAAACTCAATGTTACAGGATGTTTTAAAGGGAAAACCTACCGAAATTGACTTTATTAACGGCAGAATTGTAGAATTTGGTAAAAAGTTGGGTGTAGAAGTGGCCACAAATGAGTTATTAACTGTTTTAATTAAGGGGTTAGAAAGTTCTTTTTAGGCTGAGATTTAGGCTTTGAAGGTCATGTAATAGGCATTTTCTCCGTCTCTATAATATTTTTCTTTTATACTGTGAGTAATGAAATTAAATCTTTTGTATAGGTTAGTAGCTTCAAAGTTGCTAATCCTTACTTCTAACACGTACTCGTCAATTTTGTATTTTTTTATTTTTTTCATGGAGTGAGATAAGAGCGTCGTAGCAATTCCTAATCTCTTATAGTTTTTTAAGACGGCAATAGAGACTAAGTGACCATTATTTTTTAATTTCAGGCTTGTAATTGTGGGGGTTCTTTCAACTCTCCACATTATGTATCCAATAATTTCCTTATTACTGTTACACGCTACGAGGAACGACTCAGGATAATTATCTAGGATACTTTTATAAAAAAAGTAGGGGTAATCTTCTGGTAATTCTAGTTCGTTTACTTTGATAACGCCTTCTAGATCCTCTATGGTACATCTTCTTACTACAATAGGGGCTATGTCGCTGAAATTGCTGGAGGAATTGATCTGTGTATCTTTTTCTGTACCCATAATTATATGAGCCTTAGATATTGTTCTATATACATTAAATAGTTGCTAAATAAGTATTATTTTAGAACTTTTTAAGCTTTTTTAATTAGCTAAAAGCTTTAAATGCTGTTTCTTAATTTCATAAATTCAAATTCATAAAAGCTTTTTTTTTTGTTTTTTTGTGTATTTAATTATTGTGTTTAAAGACAATTGAATATTTTTTTTATTATCAAACCTTTGAATAATATTTATTAGTTCTTTTTCATCGGCGTCTTTTAATTTCTTAGCAATCTTAATCATTTCCGGCAGTGCTCTTACAATATTGTCTACTATTGTAATGTCCGCCCATAAGGAAGTTCTACTTATTGGATTTAGATCGACTGCGATTATTTTTTTCCCAATTTTTTTTAGAGCTTCTGTTCTATCTCCGTCCTCAAGGGGGACGAATACGACATCAGCGATTTTTATACCATTCGGATCCACATTTCTTCTATTGCTAGACAATTCTTCTATTTCGACCATGCTAAGTTCGTTGAGCCCCAAAATCTTTTTTGCTCCCGCACCCTGTAATACATTCTTAATTGCTTCAATTCTTCCTTTTTTTCTATAAAATAAGTTAATTTCAAGTGGTGCATTTATAATCTTTGATAGTTCTACCAACTCATTTGGACATAATGCAGCAGTATTCCCATTTACGCTGATAATGGCATGTTTTGCTGTAAGAAGCAAGGCAACCGCAGCTTTAATAGCTTCTTTTGCGGTCTCGTTGGTTTTTTCCCCGAGCATGTAATCAAAACATTCTCCTCTACCATGGGCGATTAACCCCGCCTCAGCAACAATTAATGTTCTCATCCCCTCAATTATTTTGTGTCTATACTTTAAACTTTCATAACGGGGATGATCTAAGGGGATAATGTGATCTTGGTCATTATTAGAAGTCATAATTTAAAGGTTTCACATATATAGTTGTTTATATAGTTTAAAATAAAGAAAAACTATTAATCTTTTGAATCTTTCTAATTTTTGTTGATTCGTATGGCTTTAACCGAAGAGAGAAAAGGTAATGATTTACAGGTATATCAAACAAAGCGGTTACTTAATCAGCTAAAGGAGAAGAAGGGTTTTCACACGGAGTTAGTTTCGTTGTATATTCCTCACGATCGTAAAATCTCTGATGTTACAAATCACCTTAAGAATGAAGTAAGTGAAAGTCAGAATATTAAGTCAAAATTAACTCGGAAAAATGTTTTAGAAAGCATATCAAGTCTATTAGGTCAGTTGAAAAACATTACAGTAATTCCTGAAAATGGCTTAGTTATGTTTTCTGGTGCGATCCCGCAAAATAATACTCCTGGAACAGAGAAAAATGAATTGTATATTGTACATCCCCCTGAAAAAGTTTTAACCTTTAGATATCATTGTGCAAGTGAATTTCTATTATGGCCGTTAGAAGATATGCTAGAAACAAAGGAAACTTACGGATTACTTAGTATAGGGAGAAAGGAGGCTGCTGTAGGATATTTAAGAGGAAATCATGTGGAAGTAGTGAGGGATTTTACCTCAGGGGTTCATGGTAAGCATAAAGCTGGAGGTCAGTCTCAGAAAAGATTTGAACGGCAAATGGAAGAAGCAGAAACCAGGTTTTACAGAAGGATATCTTATGAAGTCAACAAATTATTTTTAGGCATGGAAGACTTACAAGGCATATTCATAGGGGGACCTGGCCCTTCTAAAGAAAAATTTGTGAACGATGAAAGTTTAGATTATCGATTACGAGATAAAATTTTGGATGTTGTTGACCTTGGTTACGGTGGAGTTGAGGGAATCCGTGCGTTGATCCACAAGATTAAAGATCAGATAGCTAACGTAAAGTACATTAGAGAAAAACTAATAATGCAATCATTTCTAAATGCTATTTCAAAAGAGACTGGTTTAGTCGCATATGGTCTTGAGGAAGTGCAAAAAGCTTTAAATATGGGTGCTGTAGCTAAATTAATTCTTTCTGAAAAATTAGACACCTATCAAGTAAATATCACTTGTTCCAATTGTAAATACGAAGAATCTCGAACAGCACGGGAGCGGGAAGTTAATAAAGTAAAATTGTCTATTCAAGATGAAAGTTGTCCTGATTGCGGTTCTAACACCTTTAATGTAAGCAGTGCTGTCCTAATAATTGAAGAGCTTGGTACCATCGCAGAAACCATGGGAACTGATGTAATTATAATTTCTCCAGATACTGAGGAAGGGGAAATGTTATATAGCACTTTCGGTGGAATAATCGCGATTCTTCGATTCAAATTAACTTATTAGAGTAAATTTTATAGTTTTTATTTTATGATCTTCATTAAAAAAATGTAAGAGTATTACAGACATAAATTAGAAGAATTATTGTGGAATATTATGAGCTTATCTGAAATGTTATTAAGTTTAAAGATAATAATGTTTGGTGGGAAAGGTGGTGTCGGGAAAACAACCTGCGCTTCAAGCTCTGCGATCTGGGCTGCAGAGCACGGAAGAAACACTTTAATTATCAGTACTGATCCTGCTCATTCTTTAGGAGACAGTTTTGGGATAGTACTTCCTCCCGGTGAACCAACAAAAATACCCGGTGTAAAATACTTAACTGCTTTAGAAATAGACCCTAAAGCGGATATGTCAGAATATAAAGGTTTAACTGGTATGAGCCCGGGAGAAGGAATGGAAATGCCAGATATAATGGGCGGATTGCCAATGATGGAGGATTTACAAGATATTACCTCGATGAGTCCTCCTGGGATAGACGAAGTTTTCGCGTTATTAAAGGTTTTAGAATTCATAGAGACTGATCACGATTATGATTTAGTTATATTTGACACGGCACCAACGGGCCATACTTTGAGATTTCTAAGCCTTCCAGAAACACTATCAGGCTGGATAGGTAAACTATTGAAGATACGATTAAAATTAGGGAATCTTATGGGAATGATGAAGAGTCTTTTTACAAGCGGGGAAAAAAAACAAGATAATTCATTAGAAATATTAGAGAGATTAAAAGATTCAATCATTAGAGCACGAGATGATCTTACTAACCCCACGAAAAACTCGTTTGTTGTAGTAATGATACCGGAAGAAATGGCTATTTCAGAGACGGGACGCCTTCTAAGCGAACTGTTAAAATATAACATTCCTGTTTCAAATATTGTTGTGAACCAATTATATCAAGATGAAGAGGATTTATGTGATTTTTGCCGATCGAGAAGAAAGATGCAAGCTAGTAATTTGCTTAAAATTCAGAAAATCTTTAGAGATGAACTCGGCAAAAATTTGATCGAGATTCAGCTTTTTAGAGGAGAAATCAGAGAATATGATAATTTGAAAATATTCGGAGAGCACCTCGTCAAATAAAACTAGTTTCGAAACTCATTTAGATATTTGCAGTATAAACAGATATTTGTTTTACCACACGGATACCCACATTTTTTACAGGTATTATAGGATTCATGTATGTAATGTTTAGAAAAAATTTCAGAACTCTCCAAAAACCCGTTCAGCAAATTGAATTCTATTTCTGGGCTGAATTTTTTGCATTCTTGTATGAATTCTAGAACGCGTTTCCTTAAAATTGGATCTTCCTCTCTGTATGGGCAATGTGAAGGGTAATAGTTAATTTTTTTTAGGTTTGCGTAAAGGAATATTTCTTCTTCTGGAATTTTCATTAGCGGAGTGATTCGTCTGACGAAATACTTCTTTATTTCTTTACTTTCTTCTTTGAAAAGATACTGATTAGCGATAAGCTTAAATCTTTTAAAAAGAATATTCATTAAATAAGTTTCTGCTATGTCTGTTAAATTATGACCCATTGCGAGGACATCTGCGCCTAAGTCTTTTGCGGTTTCGTTTAAAATTCTTCTTCTAAGAGTAGCACAGAAATTGCAAGCATAGGTATTTTTTGTGTCGTTCTTTTTCAATTCTACGATCTCATCTAAAGTTTTACCGGTTTTCTCTTTAAACGAAACTATTTTATGTTTTATTTTATGCTTTTTACAGAATTCAATAGCGTTCTTTGTGCTATTACTTCTGTAATCTTTAATCCCTTCATCGATAGTTATTGCTATTATGGGATTCGAATGATAATTATTTGCTTGAATTTGCTTAAGGTTATATAGTAAAGAAAGAGAATCTTTTCCACCAGAGATACCCACTACGATTTTATCTTTAGGTTTTAGCATTTTATATTTAGATATTGTCTGGTAAATATTTTTCTCAATTCTTTTCGTAAAACAATTAGTGCATATTAATTCACCAGAATATTTTCTGTGAACTACCAGCGAATTTTTACTGCAATAGTCGCATGTACCAGTTTTCAGAAAAATATTATAGGAGCTATCAAAATTGTTTATGAAAATCACATCAGCGATATAATTAAAAACCAAAAAGATTAAATCCAAATATCGAAAATGATAGCACGAAGTTCCCAAGAATGAGACCTAGCGCTACAAATCTTATCACATTTAAAACAATCCTTTTAATTTTTCGTTTATCATCGTATAAGTATTCGAAAGAAACTTCAAAGACTGAATTTTTTTTTAGTTTCGTAGTTTTAGGAAGTTTCACGGATACAGCATCTTTATAGCCGTCTCCAATTGAGTCTACTAATTCATAATTTTCTTTTCCTAAGAGGACTTCGCCATTTTGTTTGCTCTTATTATCCTCCTTCAAGAAAATTTTAACATATTCTACATTTTCAACCCGATATTCTGTTAATTTACACACCGTATCGGTTCCTTTATAGATTAATCTATCAATCTTTTTCTTTTTAGATTTATAGTCTTCGCCAAATATCCAATCAATTAATTCTTTTAGGAATCTATCCCCGTCAAAAATGGGTAGGGGCATCATATTAAACAGGGTTATACTAAAAGCTATAATAAAAAGCCATACAAGCTCTTTGATTAGGAAATCTGGCCAATTACTCGTAAAAAATTTTGCTATGTCATTTTTATGCATCCAATAAGAATTACTTTGAACACCAATGAATACACCATCAATTTCTACATCTAAAATATAATCTTTTCCTGAGTCAGTTGTGAGGTTTATAGCTTTTAGATTAAAGTTAGTTAGCAACAGTTCTAAAGTATCGCCGTTTGAGGTATTAATAGCCGTACCGTTCACTTTGGATATAAGTATGTTTGTTGCTGTACTACTCGAATAATTATAAGTAATAATTAATCCTGTACCATTTGGAATATATGCATACCGGATTCCTATATCATATCGAGGACCCACAGTAACATTTTTCTTAGAGTAGGAATCGCTAGATGGATTGTAAGTACTAAAAGTTAGATTTTCTCCTATTGCGAATTTAACGTTAGTAGAATTACTCAGTATTGAAGTAAGACTTATGTCCTGAGATAAATCAAGGTTTAAAAATTGGCTATCAGGATCGTTTTGGCGTTTGATTGCAACTATAACATCTCCACTCTCAAGATTTCCGTAATTAAAACCTCCCTCTTGAGGTGTTAAAACGCTATTAATTTGAATCGTTTGTACATAGAAAGGAGAAACAATAGCTGGAAAACTTAATATTAATAGGAACGCTACACCTGCAGTTATAGCATTCACATATGTTCCTGCAGCAGCTATTCTAAACCGAGTGTTTCTTTTAAATTTTGACGATCTTAATGTTCTCTCATCAACTTCTACAAAAGCGCCAAATCCAACTAAAAAAAACAAACCAGCCCCGAGTACACCGGTTGATTTAATTTCTACTCCATCAATACTAGCAGAAATACCATGGGCAAACTCGTGAGTCGTCACTATAAATAATAGCGGCAATAGCAGATACATAACTACTGGTAGGTCGATAGTAACCCCGGGGATAAGGAGAACAATAGCGTTTTCTATGCTTGGTTGGAAAAGAAGGTTTACAATGTTAGTAAAGAAAAAGTAAAAACCATAAATTGTAAATCCAAAAGATACGAATATGCCTATATTCCAAAATATCCTCCAAAATCGAGGGCTTTTTTTCGATATTCTTTGAATAAGGTTATTGAGTTTTTTGGTCTTAAACATAGCGAGTAAAGGGAAAAATAAAGTGTAAGCATCTTTTTTGTTTCTGAGTAAAAAGACAAAAATAAACACAATAACCCAAAAAACTAAAGATATGATAAACCAAGGGTTTAATAAGAAATCTACAATAAGATCGAGTAAGGTCATAAAACGTTAGTAAATGCTAATTCTTGTGATAGAAAGGTTAATTTAGAGTAAAAATTAAGGTTATTCTTTTTATTTTAAAAAAATGTATTTGCTAGCTATATAATTAATTCTAATTTCTTTAAAATCCAGTTATTAATCAGAAATTTTTGTTTAACATTTTTCTTTGGAAGATATTGGTTACTAATGGCAGATTTTGGTATCCACTCTTCTTTGTTTTTAAAGTCAATTAAAACTGCTTTTTCCGTTTCTCCTACGATAAATCCATAAAGATTACTGGTGTCATTTGGTTTTTTTTTCGTATTATTAGGGTTATGTGAAAGGATTTGATCGTCTAACTGGATGTTAAGGTTGTCTGATTGGAACTGATTTTTTTGATTACGTTTCTTTTGTAATGTAGAATATACTATTTTTTCATTAAGGAAGTGAGTTAAAAGAAGACGCAAAATTTCAGTTTGAGCTAAATTGAGCCTTTTTGAGTATTTTCCTACATTAATCCAAAGAACATCTTGATTATTATCTTCCCAATTAAAAAATACGGATGTTTCTTTATCTTTAAAGACATGTTGACATTGCCATTTTTGAGTTTTATGGTTCAAAACTCTTAATATCATTACGATCTCTTCTAATGAAAACTTAACCGCTTTGCCCTCGTTATTTGAGGGTTTTTCCCAAACTCCATTTGGTTTTTTTTTAAAACAATGGATAAACATAAATGGATCGGAACTTGAAGAACTGCTAACAATTATCCCTGTATTCTGTCCAAAAAAGCTTTTTGAATGAGAATTAGCCATTTCGATAAATTTGTGAGTTTATTTTAAATAATTACATGTTAATTTAGATTGTACTAAAAAAACACCACTAATATCTACTTTAAAAATGAAAAGAAATTAATAGAAAAAATAATTATATGATCTATATTTTAAGAGTGATGCTCATAAAAAAACCTTAGCGGGGTGGGCTAGCCTGGTTTATGCCGCAGGGCTCATATCTTAATAATGTGTGGAAAAAATAAATTTTTCACACTTTTGGATGAGAAACCCTGAGATCGTTCGTTCAAATCGAACCCCCGCTACCATTTTCTCATTTTTGATAAACTCAGTACCTTTTTTTCCGCTCTCTTGAAATTTTCCATAGCATTTTGAAAATATATAACCTCTTTGACTTCAATAATAATAAATCAATAAGGTATTATTCAGTTTCAAAAATATCATTTTATAAAAGAATAAAATTTAGATTTATTATGTTATATTTAGCATTTAATAATCATTTCTTTATGCGATATAATTTAAAGATAATATAAAAGAAAAAAAAGTTTTAATTATGAGTACTGTAAGATCCTACGAATTTACACCTCCAATTCGTTGTTGGATAAAGCACCTGTTAGAAGGCAGGTATAATTCTATGGAGAATTCGCTATATACTATCTTTGGAGCTCTTAAAAGAATTAGAATTGTTGCTACAATCACAAATCGAGAAGAATTTATGAGTAAAAGAAGTAGCGATATTAATTCTCCAACGGAAGAAGTTAGCACCAATTTAAGATTTGAACTTGATGACGGTACGGGCATCATTTCTGCCGTAAAGTGGGATGTAGATGTAGAAAATTATGGAGATATAAACAAAGGAGTATTAGTTGATGTATTAGGGAGGATTGGGTTTTATGGTGAGAAAGTCCAAATTAACAACATAGCCTTTATAAAAAAAATAACAAATCCTAACTATGTTTTGTTAAGAGAAGCTGATATAATTAAAAAAATAAAATCTGGAGATCTCCACGAGATCCCCAAAGCTCCTGTCTCCGGCTCTGAGTTAGAAGAAGATACATTTTTTGATGATATTCCGAGCGAAATCGATGTAGAAAAATTGTTTAGTGAAACGAAATCGCCTAAAATAGATAAAGTTAAAGAGGAAATTTTTACGATAATTTATGAGTATTCACAAGATGGGAATGGGATAAGCCTTGAAGAATTACAGCGAAGAACGAAAGTTTCTGAAAACAAACTAAGAACATATATTAACGACTTAGTTATGGAATCAAGGATTTATCCAACTGAAGAAAATATCTACCAAAGTTACTAAACTGCATCATTCACAAGATTGCTCTATATTGTTAATTTCATTCTCAAAATCGTAAAATTAATTTTGTAAGGTAAATACTAGAACATTGTAGAAATATTAAGAACAGGTTGAATGAAATGGATATAAATAATTATGACGAATTAATTGATAAAGCTTATGAAAACATTCCGGAGAATGTAAAGAAGTTATCTAGATTTGAGATACCTAAAGTTCAGATAAGATTTGAAGCAAAAAACACATACATTACAAATTTTAACAGGATTATCAATATTTTAAATAGAGATCGGAAGCATTTTATAGTGATATTTCTCAAAAAAGTAGGGACCATGGGAGAGATACGAGGGCAACAATTGTTTTTAAAGGGTATTTACAAAGAAAAAGTATTAAATAGACTCGTTGAGGTTTACTCAAAGACTTATGTATTATGTAAAATCTGCAATAAACCAGATACGGACATTGAAAAAGAAGGTAAAAAGATTTTTCTTAAATGCACAGCTTGCGGAGCGAGAGAAGAAATTAAAGAGAAATAACCAAATATTAATGAGTGTGAAATGAAGGTATATCTTAAAATCCATAGACACAGCGACATGGAGACAATCGCTTGTTGCGACGAAGAATTATTAAATAAAGTTATTACTGAAGGTAATTTAAGACTTGATATTGGTTCCGCCTTTTTTGGGGGGAATCTTCTATCTATCGACAGGGCTATTGAAATATTAAGAGAAGCGTCAAACTTTAATATAGTTGGAGAAAATATAACAAACTTGGCTATAGCTCAGAAAATACTTCCCAAAGAAGGAGTTAGAAAAATAAATAAAATTCCAATGGCTATGAAAATGATGTTTTAATGCCTCACAGATTTTGTGCGATATGCGGTACTGTAATTGATGAATTTGCACCTCATTTTGGTATGTGCCTTAATTGTTATTTAACCGAAAATCCATTATTTGAGTTGCCTAATAATTATAACTTTAAGTTATGTATTGATTGCCAAAATTATGCTAAAAAAGAGGATTGGATAGCATCTGAAAGTAAAGATTTGTTCAAAATCATTGAAGCAGCGTTAATTCGCTATTTATTAAAAAATTACATAAAACAAGATATGATAATATTCTCGTTCTCATTCGATACACTTGTATACTCTTCGCGAGATCTATTAACTTCTATGGATGTTACTGTATTAGGGAAATTAAGGGATAACCAAAAGATATCACATCAACATACCCTAAAACTGAACATTAATTATGATTTATGTAAAAATTGCACTAATTTAAGAGCAGGAATGTATTATATTTCGATTATCCAATTGAGGGTGACTGATAGGTCTCAATTTGGAGTTATTGAAGAAGCTTTAGGTCGTATCTCGAATTTCGTAGAAAATTTATTTGCTAAAAATCAAACTCAGTATATTTCAAAAATAGAAGATCAAAATCTTGGTGTGGATCTCTACTTGAGTACAAACGAGTTGATGAACCGAATTATTTCACATATGAGAGCGAATTTTACCTTTGTTTTAAATCGAACAAAAAAGTTGGTAGGTAGAGATTCTCAAAAAGGAAGAGGTCTTTATAGATTAAAAGCCCTTATAAAATTCTTACCAGTTAAGAAAAACGACATTGTTGTAATCAATAAGGTCACATATTTAGTTGAAAATATTACTAAGAATAAAGTCGTACTAAGAGATGAAAACAGTTCTAAACATGTTAAGAACTTTCCTTTTTTTTTTAAGAATAAAATATCTTTAAATCCCATTAAGGGGGTGGATTAATTGGGAAAAAATCAACCCGAAGAGGAGTGGAACGACGACGAAGAACTCGATAATCGTGATAATAACGACCTTATGGGGGATGACTTCGAAAAAAATATAGATAATTTAGTTAAAAAGCAGATCGATTCAAAACGGGTTAAAAAGATTGATCAAACTAAGAAGAGGGCTACTGTAGATTCTGTATTTGATGAAAGAATGTATTTACAAATTAGCAAAATATTAAAATCTGGAATTTTAAGCCGCATCGAAGGAATAATTTCCGCGGGTAAAGAAGCAAATGTGTATCTTGCTTACGGTCAAAATAATAAGGAATACGCTGTAAAAATATATAAGATTGATACAAATACTTCAAAATGGATGAGAAATTACATTAT
>SOKP01000161.1 GCA_004375715.1 Promethearchaeota archaeon
GAAGAAATAGAAGAACTAGAAGACGATATCGACAATGTTGAAAAAGAATTAGAAAAAGCGACAGATAAGGAATAGACATCAAAGAATTTTAGCTATGTATTAAAAATTAAATTAATTTTTACATTTTATTTTTCTTTTTAGAATCAAAATGCTTTTAGATAACAATATAGTTTTTTTACATTAAAACTTAAATTATCGGTTAATCATTAATGTAATTATAGGTTTGAGGTAAGTATTTCACCGTAGTTGATTATGAGTTCAAATCAAAATATTGATAGATACAAGCAGAAAAAAGAAATCATTGAAGAACTAGATTTTTATGAGTCAATAATTTTAAAAAAAATGGATATTAATGATTTTAACTCTGCTTTAATAAAAATAGATTCTGCATTAACTTTTTTGAAAGAATACCAGACAGAATTTGATTTGGAAAAAGAGACAAAAAAATTCACCCAATTACAGCAAAAACTCCGGGTTGAATTTGATAATCATCGTAATCTCTACATAAGGCGATATAACAATCTTCGGAAAGAAACCCTCACTGAAGCTAATTTGGAAAATTTCATAAAACTTTTAGCAATGTTAAAGAATGAGGTCGATAATAATCTAAATCAATATAACCTTCATGATTTACGCGATGCTATTAATACCTACTTTACCTATATTAAAAAATTATATACAATCATTAGTTCTTATAAAGTTCTTAACTATAATGATGCTTCTGGGAAGATATTAAGCTATATCAAAGAGTTGAAGATGGTGAATTTTCCCAATTTGAAAGTACTAGTTACTATGATTTATCAGAATCTGCTCTTTTTTCAATTTCAGTTAATGTCTGAGAAATACGATAAATTATCATTACGAGAGATCTCTGAAATGTTATCAATAGCTCCTGAGAGGGTTGAAGACCTTATTAATCTACTCATAGACAATCCAAAAAGTCCTATAAAAAAATATATACAATATAACCGAGAAGTAATTTTTAATAAGTGAAATTAAAATGATTATCTGAAATTTAAAATCTATAAAGCCCGATAATGCTCTGCTTTTAAAATATCTTTATTTTTTAAACCATACTCAATAAGGTTTAATAACTTAGATTTATCTCTTTCTAGTACGCCTCTAAGTGGTAAATAATTTGACGCATGATTAGATCTAAAGATACAATTTGCGGACTTATTAGGAAAATTAATCGACTCAATGAATAGCTTTAATTCGTTTAAAATCTCATTAGAGCTCATTTCTGTGAAATCACCTTTTGTTTTTCTTTCATACATCTTTGTTCCTGAGGGAATCATGAGAGATAAAAACGCAATATACCATATCCTTTCGTCATCAGGAAAGATTTGATTTACTAAATCTGCTGATTCGATAGCATGAGTTTTAGAAACGCTCTCGTTATATGCCCCTCCAAGACCGTTTATAAATGTTGCAGACAATGTTATGTTTGCTTTCATTAGTTTCTTTGAGGCATTAATAAAATCCATTTTAGTGGCGTTTTTATGAACCATCTTGAGTAATTCATCAGAGCCACTTTCAAACCCTACATAAGCAATTTTGAGCCCCGCATCTGATAAAGCTTTCAGATCATTATCAGATTTTTTCAATATATCCTTTGCATGAGCATAAACGCCTACTCTTTCTAAATTAGGAAAATTCTTCATGGCATAAATAGTAAGCTCTAATAATTTTTCTACGGGGGTTACCATTGCGTTGCCATCTAAGAAAAATAATTTGCGCACTGATGAGCTATACCTGCTTCTTGCTCCGATGTCTAAATCTCTTTTAACTTCATCAACCGATCGGATTTTAAAATTTTTACGAAGATTTGACATACAGAAATCGCAGCGATATGTACAACCTTCAGTTAATTGAATCAATAGAGAATTTCCTTCTGATGGAGGGCGAAAAACAGGATTACAGTAGTAAATTGTTTCTTGATTATTCATAACTATTATTTAAATTTATTAACATATATTTTGAGATTGAAAAGAAAAAATCTTTTTCATAGGGGCTATTTAGCTTATTCATCTGTTTTATCGTCCGTATCGTCAGGTCGTTTTGGACAGGAAGTAATGTGGCGTCCTAATCTGACAAATTCCTTTTTACAATAAGGACAAGCTTGTTTTTCTTTAGTTGATTTTCCTGAAGCTGTTGTAGTTTTTTTCTTTTTCGCTCTTGTAGGCATAATATCTTTTATACTAGCATCTGCAGGAGCAAGTTCGCAACTTGGTAAATGGGATCTTAAATCTCCAAATACTTCGCCACAAAACGGACATTCTAACGAAAAATCATCGGAATCGTCAACTTGATCTTTTCCCGCTTTTCTTTTTTCGAATCTTAGAGAAACTTCTTCGTCCTCTTCTTCAAATTCATCACTTGATAAATCAAGTTCGCTATCAGCTGCTAGTTCAGCTAATTCAAATGCCTCTAATTCTATTTTTTTCTCCTTAATTTTCTTCTCGGCACCTTTTCTACTCTCTTCATAAACATCTGATGTTCGCTGATTTGTTTGTACGTACAAAGCGCATACTTGGCATGTATAAGCCTTTTTGCCCAGTACTAAATCTCTTTTAACACAGTAACAAAGGGGTTGTAAACTATTGGAAATATCTCCCATTGAAGTGAGATGTTTACAAGCAAATTTGCGTGCAAATGTCATTTTTTGTTTTTTACGTGGAATTGTCAACCAACCAGAAAAAGTATGTAATAAGAATAATATATCCTAAAATTTAATTTTTTTGATTGTTCTCATCCAAATTAAGAAAAATATTTTTAGTAGTATGTCGAGATTAGAAGTTATAACGAATTTCTTTCAAGTCATTAACGACTTTCGCTTTAATTTCTGTATTTTCAATATCTGGCAATAAAACATCAACTATATCTCTTAAATCTACAATTTTTTCAATTAAAACTTCTGGTTTGCTCCACGGAGTAATTCTTAGAGGATGACTATATTTTAAACCGTTATTAAAATTATCTATGGCTTCACGATAGAAAAGGCACGCTTGGCCAATACTCTTAATTTTTTTTTCATAAATCAGCCCAATTCTATTAAATGCCATTCCAGCTCCAGCAAAATCTTTAACTTTGATGAATTCTACAGCTGCCTCTTCAATTTTTTTTAAACCAAATTCTATGGCATCTATTTCTTCTTCTTTTACGACAATGTAACCAATGATATAATTAGCAATACCTTTATAAAATGTCTGATCGTTATTTTCTGCTACTTTGAATAACTCTTCAGCAAATTCTCGAGCAAGGACCAAATGATTATTTGAAATGCAGAATCTTGTCACCTTTCTAAGTAGGTCCATAACTCGATTCATATCGTTTATTTTTTTATATTTTTCAATACCTTGACGATAATTTTCTATACCTGTAAAGGGATCTTTGTTTTTAAAAGCTTGATTTCCGTGGTATATAATCTGTTCAGCTGATTCTTTTATGATGTTATCATCCATACTTGTCTGATAAGATATATCATTCATGCTGAATTGCATATCCTCATATAAGGGGATTTCTACAAGATTTTCTTCATTTAAATCGGAATTTTGATTATC
>SOKP01000088.1 GCA_004375715.1 Promethearchaeota archaeon
GTTACATTTTTCGTGAAAGGCCGGTTTCACGATCTTATTCCTTAAAAAAGCAGTAGATCATCAAAAAAAATAATTAAAAAGTAATTTAAAATAATAATAATAAAAAAAAAAAATTCGCTGAAATATCTAAGAGGTTTTGTATTTCTTATTCCTCAATAATTTCGATTACTTCTTCGGGACATTGGGTTTCACATGCTCTGCAACCGACGCAATCATCTCTATTGTCATCGATTATATTTACTTTTCCGCCTTCTGGTTCCCCGAAACATTCACTTGGGCAGACTTCGTAACAAGTTCCACAACCAGTGCATCTATCTAAATCTAGCTTAATTTGAAAGCTCATTCGTTTTCGACTCCTTATCTATTTTTTTTTCGTAGTTAAGTAATTATCGAATTGATAAAATAATTACCATTGTTTATGAGAATTGTGTAAAAGATTTAAATTTCGTTCTTATTTTAAGAAATGATCTTTTCAAATCCATAATAGAAACAAAACCAAAAAAGAAAAAATAGTTAAAAATAGTTATAACTCAAGGTTTTTCATACCAAGGAAATATAAAATAGCTGTTAATAAGCTCCCTATTATCCCCCCATAAAAACCTGCACTAAATCCCCACCAAGCTTCCTCAATTGTCATTTCTACGGCGAAAATTATACCTCCGATTAGACTAAGGATAAAAACAATAATAGAAGCATATAATCCATATTTAACATACTTCTTATCAGGGATTTTTTCAGGAAATTTAAGAATTAATATTGAAATACCCATACAGTACAAAAGCAAGAATCCGGAAATTATTATCGGAATACCAATTAAACCATTCCATGCACCAATCCAACCATATATATAAACTCCAAGGTAATAGTTTGAACCATCCCACCAACCAAAATCTAGAGCCAATAGCAAAATTCCCCCTATAGCACTTGTGATAAACGCTCCAATAAAAAAAGTTGATGTCGGAATTTCATTTCTCTCATCTGACATATTATATCACTTTTAAACCGAAATTTAAGTAATTAAATAGAAATTAATTTATTTTTATTTATAATTATATCTTATTTATCATAATTGATTATATCGATATTTTAGAATAATTAAGCAATAATAAATGAAAGAATATACAAATGATTAATTTAGAAGAAAAGTGGCACTGTAAAGTTGATGAACCTATTCTACAAATTGCAATTGGAGATGTTAATAAGAATGGTCAAAATGAAATTATAGCAGCTTCAAAATCGGGAGGACTTATGATTCTTTCTTTGACCGGAGAAGTTTTAGCGAATAAAAAAATAACGGAAAAATCATCAATTTGGAATATAGAAGTAAGAGATATAGATAATGACGATAGAAATGAAATAATTTTAGCCGGATTGGACGGCCTATTAAGAGTTTTTAGAAGTAATACTTCCTACGAATTGGAAATATTCTGGAAACATCAATTTGGAGCATCTATTAGCGGATTTTTAGAATATGATATTAATAATGATAATCTGAATGAAATCATTGCATACTCAATAGACAAAAGTCTGAGAGTTTTAAATCCTTTAGATGGATCCTTAATTTGGGGACAATTATTTGAGGATGGAATTGGGGACGCTATAGTTTGGCAAGATCCTTCAGAACCCAATCTGAGAGAAGTCATTGCTACTGGAAACGACGGGACCGTTAGAATTTTTAAAGGAATGAACGGCGATTTATCGTGGTTTAAACGATTTACTGATAAAATTCGATGCGTTTCGCTTTTCAAATCAAATGGAAACGAGCTAATTGTGTGTGGAGGAGACGATAAGATGCTTCACTTCATTGAAAAAATATCTCACAATGAAATAAAAACAATTCAATGCCAAGAGTACGTCTGGAAATGTTCCCAATTTGAATCTATGAAAAAATATAATCTACTTGTTAGTACGTACTCTTTTGATTTTTTTGATAGTTTGATAAACATCGATGATCTCGAGTTCAATTCTAAAGTGATGTGTTTCAATCAAGAACTAGATATTATATGGGAAATAAATAACGTAAATGTGGAAACAGTATCACATGTTATCTTAAAAGGACTTAAATTCTTTATCATTGGTACAACTAGAGGTAAAACACAACTCATTGAAGATATTACTGGTAAAATTCTAGCAGAAATTAAAAAGAACTCGTGCGTTAATGACGCAAAATTCGATTTAGATACAAAAACTCTGATAACTTGTCACGACGACGGTTCTTTATTCGCGTACTTTTTAGGTGAGATTTAATTTTGATATACAAATATAGTATGCCTAAAGGATAGATTATGTGTCGCATGTTCTTTAAGTGCTCTCTTGAGCCATTCAATATCGATTACACAATTCTAAAAGGCTTTCTTGCAACATGTCGTTGGCGATATTTTAGGAGGTATGACATATTTGGACACCACAGCTTAGGATGGGGGTTTGCTTATCTCTCAGAAAATAATAATGAGCTCGTAATTAAGCACGATATTAACCCAATTTACCACGCTGATTGGGAAAGCCTTACTAAGATTAAAACTCGATTTCTTTTAGTTCACGCAAGAAAAACCCTCCCATGGAAAAGGAAATTTGAAAACGTACACCCTATAGACATTGGTGAGAAGTATCTAATTACTCATAACGGCATAATTAAAAATTTTCCTGAAAAAAAACTAACTACACCTAAATTGGATAGAATTTATAAGGAAACTGGCTTAGATACTCGAAAGTATTTATGTTCCATAATTGACCAATTACAAGAAAGTAAAGATTTAGCGCGTGGTTTGGAATTTATTTTTAAGGAAATTGAAATTGGCGCCGGCGCTAACGCTTTTCTCTTTAATTCCCGAATGTGTAATGTGATCACTAACCATAAAAATAATTTTAACGGTCGGCACCATACTTTGTTTATAAGTCGAAAAAACAGCGAAATCATCGTAAGTACGACCCCTCTTACTAATAATGCTAAAGAGATACCTAATTATTCTCTAATTCAAATAAACTTAGCAAATTTGGACACGAACTTTACGAAATTAAACTTTTAGATTCATATCCTTAATAATAAAATAAAAAAAATAAAAATTGTAAATAATTCTCTTTCTACTCTCCAGATTCTTCTTCAGCAGCTAATTCCTCTTCCAATTCTTCGAGAGGTACAGGCGCTGGAGTTGTGAGCATTGAATATCCAATCCATATAGCAATAATCGCTATTAGAAGGACCATAATCCAGAGCGGTAGAACAGTAAATAATCTGTAGTCGAGCCAATCGATACCAAACAAATTAAACACTACATCCCAATTAGGATCATTCCCTATGGTATTAAACCATAAATCAACAACGCTTCCCATTGTGTAGACAATAGCGATTAAAATGCCAAGGACCATAACGATTGCTCCAATTATCTTATCTTTGGCCATATTAGACACCTTTGCGAATTTCAGATGTTTTTTTTTAATTATATTTTCAAGCTAGGGTATTTTGCTTAATCAAGCAAAGTTACCTTGCTTATTATTGTTTTTAAAATTATATTAAATTAAAACCATTCGT
This sequence comes from Promethearchaeota archaeon, assembly GCA_004375715.1. Lineage (GTDB taxonomy): Archaea > Asgardarchaeota > Lokiarchaeia > Sigyniarchaeales > SOKP01 > SOKP01. Next base: position 3,530 of record SOKP01000088.1, read on the forward strand.
TAATGATCATTTGGGTTTAATTGTGATGATCCATAATTTGATATTATAAAAGAAATTATGATTTAAAGTATCGTTTTTATATAAGCGAAACCATGTCAAATCTCGATCGCTACGTTCTTATCGTCGGTTCAAGCAACATGGATTTGAATATTTACTCAGAAAGATTTCCAAATCCAGGAGAAACGGTAACTGGAGGTATTTTTAAGCAATTCTTAGGAGGAAAGGGTGCGAATCAGGCAGTTGCTTCTGCTAGGTCTGGTTCAAAAACAACTTTTATTGGCAAAATTGGGATAGACGCATTTGGAGACCAAATGATTTCACAATTGAAATCTGAAGGAATTAATATTGAATGCATTATTAGAGATTCCCAGGAATCGAGTGGTGTTGCTTTTATTTTGATAGATAATACTGGTGAAAATATGATTAGCGTAGCACCAGGAGCTAATTTCAATCTGACACCTGATGATGTTAAAGCAAACAATGAGATTATTAGAAATGCGAACTCTTTAGTTGTTCAGATGGAAATACCGTCAGCAACAATTAAAGAAATTTTTAAAATGGCAGCTCAAGGTAACTGTATAAAAATTCTTAATCCTGCGCCTTTAAAACCTATTAGTCATTCAATATTAAGTAATGTAGATATCCTAATCCCCAACGAGGGAGAACTATTGCGTTTACATTCATTATTGAACCTTAAAAATCTAAAAGGTGAGAAAAAAGAACGAATAATTCAGGCTTCCAGAGATATTTCAGAATATGGCGTGGATGTAATTATAACAACACTTGGGAGCAAGGGATCTTTAATCTATGATGCAAAAAAAGATAGAATTACAGCTATTCCTGCCTTAAAAGTTCAAGCAGTCGATACCGTTGGTGCTGGTGATTGTTTTAATGGCGTATTAGCAAGTATGTTAAACCAAGGAGAGAATTTAATAACATCTGTAAAATATGCATCGGCTGCTGCTTCTATATCAGTTACTCGAAAAGGAGCGCAAGCATCATTACCGTATTTAAACGAAATTACGGAGCGTTTTAAAGAATATAGTAGAATATAAAAGTCAAAGGTTGGTTATGTGAAGGAAGAAATCATTGGCCCGGGTAGAGGAACAATTCTTAGAAAAAACAACCAGAAAGAGCTTAAGATATTCCTCGATTCCAATCATCTGGATAACATTTTTCTAATAAATGGCAATAATTTTTACTCTCAAAATTTAAGAAAAGCTAATTTAATTGTAAAACCAAACGATTATTACATGTTGATAAATAAAAATCATGAGGAAATAGAAGTTAATTATAGTAACGATGTTTCTAATCACAGAACGATTTATGATCCTTATAAATTTGAGTTATCAGAAAAAGCAAAAATTGACCCAATACTATTCAAGAAGAAGTATAATGTTCCAAATGGATTCCTTGATGTACTAAATAAATGGTATAGCATTAAATTCACCTACTCAGACTATAGTTTAATATATATTAAACCGGGGATAGGTATATCAATTCAAACACACAAGTTCAGGAGCGAAATATGGCGAATTCTAAAAGGTAATCCAATAATCATAAATGCGAACAAAGTGTATTATTTTGTTGAGGCGGAAACGAAATTTATAAACGATAAATTGATGTACCATTCGATAATGAATTCTAATAACGATCTTGAACAATATGTGATTGTAGAAGAACGATGGAGTGGAAATTTTAATGAAGAAGATATTGTTAGAGAATATAATCCAAATAATTATTCTTAAACAATCGTGAACGAACCATGAAATTCTCCACTTAACTACATCGATAAAAATTGAGATTTAGAGATAATACAATTTTCCTTGAAGGTCACGTAGCAACCTTTTAAGTTTTTGGTTTTTGGTTCTCTGGTTTTAATAAAATTCAAATTTGATAGATAACTAATTTCATTACACGTGTTACAAATAGCGTAAAAAATAAACATAAAATATTGAATGGAACAAATAGACTGGTGGAATTATGGCTCCAAATGAAGAACGGGACAATGAAGAACAAAAAGAAATGACACCGGATGAAACTACTGAAAAACTTTCAGAAGAAACTGATGAAGAAACAAAAGATAAAGAAATAGACTTAAAAAAAGAAAGAGATCGCCTCAAGTTTCACTATAGAGGTCACACCTTAGAGGAATTAAAGAAGATGAATATGGACGAGTTCGTTCGACTACTACCCGCGAGAGCGCGAAGATCGTTAAGAAGAGGACTTCCTCCCAGACAAAAAAAACTTCTTGAAAGGTTAAGAAGGGCTTATAGAGCTAAGAAAAGAGGAAAGGATATTCTTACTCGGACGCATGTTAGAGATATGTTAATCTTCCCAGAAATGGTTGGTTTGCAAATTGGCGTCTATAACGGGAAAACCTACGAAATAGTAGAAGTAAAACCTGAAATGATTGGTCATTATCTAGGAGAATTCTCACAAACTAGAAGACATGTTCAGCATGGGTCGCCAGGAATTGGAGCCACACGTTCAAGTAAGTATGTTCCATTAAAATAATTACAATAATATAAAAGATGATAAAAAATGCCTAACTGGGGTTATTCTTTCGTAGAGCAAAAATATGATGCAGACAGGTTGGCTAAAGCTTCGGGTAGAGATTTGCGAATAAAACCAAAACCTGCAAGAGAAGTTTGTGCTGTAATTAAAGGTATGAAGTTAGAGCAAGCCAAAAGGTATCTAGAGAAAGTTATTCAACTCAAGCAATCCGTACCATTTAGAAGACATAAAAAGAAACAAGCTCACAGAAAAGACTTGAAACAGTATAACTGGTATGCAGGTAGATTCCCCCAAAAAACCGCTGCTAGAATCTATGAAATTCTTACTTCCGTTGAATCAAACGCTGAGTTTAAAGGATTAGACACTGAACAGTGTAGAATTATTCACGCAGCAACACATCGAGGAAGAATAATAAAGCGCTATATTCAACGAGCTCACGGTCGATCTTCTCCGAAGTTTGGGCATTTAAGTCACGTGGAAATTGTAGTGTACGAATTTCCAAGTTAAAATTAAAATTAAAATTATAATATAATCAAAATTATTAAAAAAGTAGTTATTATGAGCCCATTAGCGAAACACTTTATCGAACAAGGAATTAAGTTGATGCAAATAAACGAATATTTGAGATCTGAACTTGTTCGCGCAGGATTTGCAGGTGTTGATATACAGAAAACTCCTCTCGGTGTAAGAATCACTCTCCGCACATCTCGCCCAGGCCTTGTAATTGGTAAGGGTGGAAAGCGTATTCAAGAGATTACAGATATCCTTCACGAGCGTTTTGATCTAGAAATGCCCCAGATTGAGGTAGAAGAGGTCGAGAACCCAGATTTGAATGCGCAAATTATGGCGGAGCGTTTAGCGTATTCGTTAGATCGGGGAAGACATTACAGAAGAGCAGGCTATTATATACTACGAAAAATCATGGATTCTGGAGCTAGAGGTACAGAAATCATCGTTTCGGGTAAGGTTACTTCACAGAGAGCTAGGACGACCGTGTTTAGGGCAGGTACAATGAAAAAATCAGGTCAACCTGCTCAAGAAGGAGTAGATAAAGGAGTAGCTCAGTGTGTTATGAAGTCTGGAACTTTAGGGATAATTGTGAAAATAATGCACGCTGATATAAGAATGGGTGATACAATCGTAGTAAACTACGAAGAATTAGCTAAAGTTCAAGCAAAAATAGAAGCCGAGTTACGTAAAACAAAAGTAGAAAAAGACCTCGAGATAAATGAGGAAACAAGAGAGCCAACCGAAGAAGAAAAAGACCTGTTCGAAGAAGTCGAAGAGGAAGAAATTTCCGAAATTTCTCTTGAACCTGAAGTAGATACAGATACTGATGAAAATAGTGACGAATAATATAATTTGAAACAAAAATATGGATAGTGATTAATATATGGATATAATAACCGCAAATAAAGTCCGGGAAATGGATGAAAGAGAAAGAGAAAGAAGTTTAATAACCCTAAGAGAAGAATTGATGATGTTATACAGCCAACAAACTGGTGGCGGTATTGCAGATAATCCTGCGAAAGCGAAAATACTGAGAAAACAAATTGCAAGGATTCTTACAGTAAAAAATGAAGATAAATAGTTGAAATTATAATGATTAGTCCAAAGTATCTGATATACCACGATTTAATAGGTTTTAGAGTGCAATCTAAACTTAAATCGAAGCCAACTCATTCTAAATTTAACGATGTGGGCGTTGTAATTGATGATACTCAAAATATGTTAATATCAGAAAAAAATAATGAAATAAAAAAATACATCAAGAAAGATTATATTTTTAGATTTACACTTGATAATGGAATGTTAGAGGTTAATGGATCGAAAATCGTAGGCGTTCCAGAAAATAGGTTGAGAAGTTTAAAGAAAAAGAAGTGGTCGAGATAATAAAATGAGTGTTAGAAATATTGGCATTCCGGGAGTTAATCCTCCATCAAATCGTGAATGTAATGATAAAGATTGTCCTTTTCATGGGAATACACGAATTAGAGGTAAAATCACTCAAGGAGTCGTCGTTAATAAAAAATCTAAAAACACGGTTGTAATTAGACAAGATTATGTTCAATTCGTTAAGAAATATCAACGTTATGAAAGGCGCAATTCACGACTAGCCTGCCATCTTCCAGAATGTTTAAAGAACGATATACAAGTTGGAGATCTAGTACGCGTAGGAGAAAGTAGAAAACTATCAAAAACTAAAGCGTTTATCGTCTTAGATAAAATTAAAGCAGGAGCTGGGAATTAAATGGGGACAAGAAGAAAACTTGGTAGAAAAACCTTAGCAAAACCTAGAACCAGTTATGGTGTCCAAAATGGTACGAGAATTTTTATTACCGATAATTCTGGAGCAAAAATCGCTCAAATTATTAATGTTGATGGTTCCAAAACACGATTAAGAAGATTGCCAAAAGCATCAGTAGGATCCGTCTGTACAGTAACTGTTAAAAAGGGTCGACCAGATTTGCGGGGAAATATTGTAAAAGCTGTTATCGTAAGACAAAAAATGATTTATAGGAGAGTAGATGGCACGAGATTATGTTTTGAGGATAATGCTGGTGTAATAATAACTAAGGAAGGCGACCCCAAAGCGACCGAAATTCGTGGACCTATTGCAAGAGAAGCAGCAGAATTATTTCCGCGATTAGCATCAATTTCATCGTTAATCATTTAAAAAATAAGGATAAAGTGATAAAAGAAATGAAAGTAAAATCGAAACAACCTCGAAAGCAAAGAAAATCATTGTATAGACATAAAAACCATCAGAGGTCAAAATTATTAACCGTACGAGTAGCTGATTTCGTACGAGAAGAGTACGGGATTAAAACACTCCCACTAAGAGTGGGAGATGGAGTCAGAATAATAAGAGGTGAATTCAAGGATTTTGAAGGAGAAGTCATCGAAATCACTAAAAATCAGCGAGCAAAAATCAAAGAAGCTACTTTTGATAAAACGGATGGGACTCAATTTCACCCAGCTATCCACATTTCAAAAATGGTTATAACAAAATTCCAGAAAGAGAAAAAAATGGATCCATGGAGAGCGAGTATGATTGAAAGAAAGGAGGTCTTTGGATTCAGAGATGAGGGACTAACAGGTCCAAAAAAACAGAAAGAGGAGGATAAAGATTAAATGACGAGGCATGGAGGTTCAAGATCGCTAAAAAGACTGAATACACCTAAATTCTTACAGATAAAAAGAAAGCATGGTAAATTCTTTATGACCCCTTCACCGGGGCCTCATCCGAGTAGATTTTGCTTGCCTTTATTACATATTGTGAGAGATCTTTTTGAGATTGTTGATAACCACAGAGAAGCAAAAAAGTTAATAGGCTTAGGGAATTTTAAAGTCGATGGAAGGGTTGTTAAGGATAGAACATTTCCGGTTGGATTAATGGATGTACTAAGTATCGTAAAAACAAACACACATTATCGCGTTTTACCTGACTCACATCATGGATTAATTTTACACGAAATTCCTGAAGCAGAAAGCACATTCAAACTATGCAGAATAACGCAAAAGACTACTTTAAAAGGGGGAAATATACAATTAAACTTGCACGATGGGAGGAATATTTTTATCAGTGTTAAGGATCCGGAGAATCCTAAAGAAGATGTGTATCGGTGCATGGATGTCTTGAGCATCAGTATTCCAGATCAACAGATTATTAAGCATCTAAAATTTAAGGAAGGTCACCTAGCAATTATTGTATCTGGAAAAAACATTGGTCAAATGGGGAAGATAATTAGTATACTTAAACGGTTTGGCCCTAAAGCAAGTACAGTTTCTATACAACATAATTCCGAACATACAGAAACGCTTTACGATTATACTTTCATTATTGGAGAAGAACAATCTGCAATTTCAATACCATAATAATCCCTTTTTTAACTACTATTGGCTATTATGAAAAGTTGCAAGCATTTAGGAATTAAAAAAAATCAGCATATCTTATACCTCTTTTTTCAAGATCTTTTTTAAGATCATCATTTTTGTATAAATCTCTACAAAATTTATTTAGAAAAATATTCTTAATACCCATTAAAGTTTCTTTCAAAGTATCTAGATCAAATATATAATTTAGTCCAATAGAATAATCGAATTTATCTAAAATTTTACCATTTATTCCAATAAATTCAGCAAATAAGTCATGTTTGATTATCCTTATGTTTTTAAAGTTTGTTTCAATAATTCTCTTTTTATATTTCCTAGGCCATCTCGTTCCTACAATGAATAGTAATTTGTCTTTTTTTTGATATTTTTTAACCTTTTTTCTTATATTTTCTTCTGAAACATCATTAGTGTAATCAAACATAAAACCGTTTATATTTCTTGTTTCATCGATATCTAAATGCATTTCCTTTACTAAATATCTATTACATTCTAATACTTTATATAAATAGTTATGAGATTTGACATTAAGGAAAAAATTATCAACTAAAACACGGGTGTTGAAATCTACAATTATCTCGGAGTAGACTTTTAAACCTTTCCTCCAGAAATGAGCAGTGATTAAATACTTAATAATATTATGTAAAATAGTTCCAAATTTTGCAAAAAAATCTTGGGGAAATCGCTCTTCGTGACTAAAAGAACTGTGCCCACCCTCAACTTCGTTTTCTGAAATGCGAATAACTGTAGTATTGCTTACTCCATATTTTCGTGCAATTTGTCCTATTGTTCTAACATTAGGATTATTATAATCAAGGATATCTTGTATAATTCCAATTCTTTTATCACTAGGGATTTCTTTCCCCCAAATAAGATCATATTCTTTTGGAAATGCTTTTTTTGCTATATCACTAATCGTATCTCTTGTTTTTATAACTTGAATAAAATCATCTTCCCAAATTTCTTTAATAGTTCTTGGTTTTAAACCTGTTTTATAAATATCAATTTCACATCCTATAACTTCTATAACCTTAATTTTAATATGCTCTGGAATACGCGGGATGCTCCATATTTCGTCATATTTTTCAGGGTTCACATTTTTTGCTATGGAAATTATATGATCTTTTGATTTGACCCACTTATCAAACTTTCGTTGAATTTTGCGTAGGGAATCTGGTGTCTGTCCTAAATCATATTTAGAAATCTCATTATTAATAGTTTTAATCAATTCTTCTTTAACCTCGAAAGGTATTCTATAAGCGCCCCAAATAAGTTCATAATCTTCTGGATATGTATCCTTCCCAATCCCCCCAAGCTGACCCTCTGACATATAAGGTTGAAAATCCTCTTTCCAGATATCTCGTATTGCCATAGGTTCACCTCCACTTTTGTGAATATCAATTTCTTCTTTTATCCTCTTTATTGCTTTATTTTTTATTTCGGGTGTTATCTTGACTTTGGTCCATATTTTTGAATAATATTTGGGAAATTCCTCTTTACATATCTTTGCAATAACAGATAGAGATTTTACTTTTTCTTGAAAGTCGTTGTGAATTTGGCTTAATGATCTTGGTTTTTTGCCATTCTTATATTTTTCAATTTCATGTTTCAAAATATCAATTACTTCCTTCCTTACATCTTCTGGAAGAGATAATTTTGCCCAGATCTCATTATATTCATCAGGAAATTCATTCTTCCCAATATAATAAATTGTATCTACAGAATTTATAACATTTTTAAATTCTCTATAAATCTGTTCAAGAGGAGTTGCTGAAGAACCTGAATAAAAATTTTTGATTTCATTAGCAATCCTTTTCTTTATTTCCAAATAAACTTCTATTTGTACTTTTGGTTTACTCCATATCTTTTCATAATCTTCAGGAAAGGAGGTTTTTCCAATGCTTTGGACTGTCTTATCACTTAGATGTTCTTTAAACTCTTCGTGTATCTGTGAGACAGATTTATATGATCTGCCAAAATGAAAGTTTTTGATTTCTTCTTTAAATCTATGTCTAATTTTTTCCTTAATCTCGTCTTTCTTTCTAATCATTTTATTCTAATTCCATTTTTTTTAATGTAAAGGTCAACTTTTTTAACTTACCTTTTTGAAAAAGCCCTTTAATGTCAAAATTATTTATAATATTATCTTTAATATAATTATAAACTTCATTTATTTAAATTTAAGTAATTTATCGAAATATCTCTGGACAATCGATTTTGTCTTTATAAATATACATTCATACGATTTTGTCTTTATATATAACTTAAAAATCTTTTATGAAATTATTCCTATATAAATATTTCGTAGAATCTATAAATATGTATAACTCAAGGATAGCTTACATTAGTATAAAGTATTGATCTAAAATTGTTTAAAGAAGTATCAGATTTTTTGCTATGTACTAAAAATTCTTTTTTCTCATCTACTATAATTTTATTTTTTTAAAATTTTCTATTTGAAGGCGTGATCTTTTAATTGTGTTGCTTTTTTTCATTTTGTTCATGATCTTGAAAAAAATACCCCATAAAATTGTAAGGAATCTTTCTCCTCGCTTTTCGATAGTAGAACGAGCGTAAATGTTAATTAGGGGGAGTCTTACTTTTTACCGATAAATCGTCGTGTACTCTCACTTTACGATTACGAAATGACTCAAAGTTCGAGGAATTATTATACTATTCTTTAGACCGTATTTCAAGCACGGTATAAGCAAGAGGGTATAAACCTTCATAAATTTTCGACATTATCGTAAAATTTAAATATACTAGTGTGATATTTTGCAGTGACCTAAATCTAATTAAAAACTAAAAGACAAACATTATTAAAAATTAAAA
>SOKP01000209.1 GCA_004375715.1 Promethearchaeota archaeon
ATCTTAACAATTATTTAAAACTATCGTGAAACAGAAGTTTCACGATCTGAATTTTTAATCAATATCCTCAAACTAGTGTTATGGCATATATTTCAGTAGTAGAAAAATATAAAAAGTAGAATTTTCTACTGATTCTTATGGCTAATGTAAAATTGAACAATAAAAGCTTGCTCGAAAAACTTCAAGCAGAAATCACTCTAAAGTTAGGAAAAAAGATGTCTCAGCAGGAATTGTTAGATAAAAGTATCGAGTTTACATACAATAGACTCGACGAATTTTTTATAGAAAACATTGATAAACCAACATTAACTAATGAATTCATAGAAAGACTTAAAGAAAGTGCAAGTGATGCACCTCTTTACCATTCAGATAAATCTGATGACGATCTAATTTATAATCTCTGAAATTTAAAAACTAAACTTTAAAATATAATGGCGAATTTACCGTGATCATAATTTTAGACACTAGTTTTTTGTTTGCTTTAAAATCTAGGAAAGATAAATATTATCAGAGAGCGTACGAACTTTTTACCGAAATTCAAAAAAAAAACACAAAGTATTTCACAAATTATTTTATCTTGAATGAAACTTTCACATTAGCTATTAACCGTTCTCGCGGAAATTTATCTTTTTTAGAGCATTATATCAGCTTATTCTTTGGAAAAGACAATTTTTTCCAGGTTATTCAAAATACTCCACAAGATTTCGTAGATATCATTGAAATATGTAAAAAATATATTACTCCTAAAAGTTTGCTTAGTTTTGCTGATGCTTCATTAATTTATTTATATCAGAAAATTAACGCTGATTATCTCATCTCATTTGACGGTCATTTTGATCATATTCTGACTAGAAAATTTTAGAGTCTATGAGCTTTAAAAGTTCTGGAATAATATTATTCTGTCTTCTATTAATTCCGTAAGAAGAGAATACAAGAATTAGTAGAATGACCATAAGAAATAAAAAATAAAGTTGTCTCTTAATGAGAGAACAAAATTAATATTAAAATCAAATTTTAATAATAAATAGAAAATAGAAAAATAAATTATGTGGAGCTGAGAAATATTGGATTATGAAGATATAATTTTTAAAAAGAAAGATGGCATTGCATATATAACCATCAATCGACCTCAACGCTACAATGCTTGTACACAACAAACAGTCCATGAACTGATCGACGCATTTAATCGGTGCATGGATAATGAAATCGGAGTTGTTGTATTGACTGGTGCTGGAGAAAAAGCTTTTTGTACTGGTGGTGACCAAACAACTCGCGAGAAGGGAGGTTACAAAGGAGGATATGTGTTGCCATTAGAGGTTGGCTGGCAGCATGTCACTCGTTTGATTCGCACTCTTCCCAAACCTGTTATTGCTCGAGTAAATGGATACGCAATTGGGGGAGGACATGTGTGGCATGTCGCATGTGATCTCAGTATTGCAGCAGAACATGCCCAACTTGGACAAGCTGGTCCACGCGTTGGATCTTTTGATCCTGGTTACGGAACGGGCGATTTAATGCGTGCTGTTGGAATAAAACGAGCGAAAGAAATATGGTTTCTTTGTCGCAGATATACCGCACAACAAGCGTTGGATATGGGTTTGGTAAATGCTGTTGTGCCACTTGAAAAACTAGACGAAGAAATAGAGAAATGGTGTCAAGAAATATTAGAAAAAAGTCCGACAGCGTTGAAGATGCTGAAGTTTGCTTTTCTAGCAGAGACGGATGGAACTCACGGTATCACACAATTAGGTGTTGGGGGATTATCACTCTATTATGGTACTGAAGAAGCGGTTGAAGGTAAGAACGCGTTTATTGAAAAGCGTAAAGCAGATTTTATGAAATTCCGGAAGATGTGAGAGAGATATGGACATTAAAAATGTGTGTGTAATCGGTGCTGGAGCTATGGGCTCAGGAATCGCACAATTAGCAGCAACCCATGGATACAATGTATATTTAGTTGATATAACTGAAGAAATATTAAAAAAGGCGAAAGCTAGCATTGATAAGAACTTGAATAGATTCTTTGTAGCAAAAGGTAAATTATCAGATGAAGAAGCTAAGAAGATTCTAAACAGAATATATCTAACCACTAACAGAGATGAAGCGATAAAAGACGTTCAAATGGTTATCGAGGCTGTATTTGAAGATATGGCTTTAAAACAGGATTTACTCTATGATTTAGATAAAAAATGCCAGAAGAATGTTATTCTTGCTTCTAATACTTCTTCGTTAAGTATTACAGATATGGCATTGAAAGCAAAAAATCAAGAAAGAATCGTCGGTATTCACTTTTTTAATCCCGCTCCAGTAATGAAGTTAATAGAATTAATAAAAGGAAAAAATACTTCAAATGAAATTCTCGAAGCATCTAAAAATTTTGCCCAAAGTCTAAATAAAACTGTTGTTACAGTGAAAGATTCACCTGGATTTATAACCACTAGACTTATTTACGTACTATGTAATGAGGCGATAAATATGAAACAAGAAGGAATCGCTAGCACCGAAGATATAGATACGGCGGTAAAATTAGCATTTAACTTTCCAATGGGTCCGCTGGAACTTTCTGATTTAGTAGGAAACGACATTTATCTTCACATTGGAGAATATCTCACAGAAAAATTAGGGGAAAACTATGATCCAAGTTCGCTCTTAAGAAAAATGGTAAAGGATAACTATATCGGTCGAAAAACTAAAAAGGGTTTTTATAATTACTAAAATTAAGTATTAAAGACCACTTTATTTCAATAAGATAGTGATAAAAATACAAAAAAAAAAAAAATTAGAAGTATCCATAATTCCTGTAGTTAACATTTCTCTTTGCGGCATCTGGGGAAACTAACTCTTCCAGATATTTTGCGTTATACTTACTCTTCTTCATCAATTTTAATAATGATTTTTTAACTTTTTTCTGTTTCTCCTGTGGTTTTGCTTCTTCACTCAATTCTAGTTTAACAGGAACTTCCTCTAAAACGACTACTTCAAGTTTTAATTCTGGTTCATTCTTTCTTAAAAGCACTTGTTCCATTTTCTTTTTTCACCTCTATTTTTATAATTTTTTATAAATTTCTTAAACTAAATTCAAATTTTTGTGGCTTTAAATAAAAATAGCCTTCAGATTTTTTCCATTTCTTAAGTAATCGCGCCCTCTCTACGTGATTCGATTCTACTAATGCGAAAGGAATTATTACTGAATCTATTTTAGATGGTTCTTTAAACTGATCCTTTAAAACTTCTGATAATGGTTTTTCCAACTCAAAAATTATTATGCTTTTATTTTCTATCAAATTTCGCCACTCTCCCCCGATATTCGTTCGGGTTTTAGCTAATATTTATTAGATCAATTGTTCATATTTAGTTTTTGAAAATGTATTATGAATGGAAAGTAAAATTATGAATGGACTCTTGATTTCTTAGTGGACAATATGAGCAGATTAAAGAATATTCAGGTTATTTAAGAGGTAATAGAGCATTTTTTTAAATCACATCCTCTAATATAAATACTTTAGATAAATGTGGAGTTATAATTATAATGTCAAATAAAGAAATCATTTGTGATAACTGCGGTGAAAATCCTAACAATCGTATATATGAGTGTTACGAATGTAGTAATGAAATTTGCGATAATTGCGTTAATATTTGCGGTAATTGTGACGAAAGTTTCTGTGACGGTTGTTATCACGATCATAAAAAAGCTTGTAAATAGATGAAAGGGAGTTACATTCTCTTCATCTTTATCCCGAATGAGACGAGAATTAAAATAGGATCAATGGGCCTGTTGACCTTTCTTAAGGGATATTACTTATATGTTGGCTCTGCTATGGGAAGGAATGGCCCTACTTCGTTAGAAAATAGAGTCAAGAGACATGTCTCCGAGACTCACCTTAAGAAATTGTTCTGGCATATAGATTACTTCTTAGCAAGTGATATATCAGAACTAATTAAAATATATTTAATTCCTTCTTTGATTCGGTTGGAGTGCGTTTTAGCTGGAGAGATATTATCAGTTTGTGATAATTACATCAAAGATTTTGGATCCTCAGATTGTTTCTGTTCTTGTCATCTGTTGTACTTCAAAGATTTTCCGGAAATTCAGCGAATTTTTAATCGATAAACAACGAAACATTTAGCATACCTAAGAGTACGGTAAAAACAATTATGATGGAAATTTCAATCAATATTCCTGACTTTTTATAAATCCGGTTCGGAAGCCAATAAAACAGTTTTCCTCTCACCCAATCGACAATTTGATGCATATAATATTTATCTCCCCATTTAGAATCAGGGTTTTTGCGTTTTATTTTTTTTTGTATAGGTCGTAAGGTAAACCAATCCCACAAATCTATAATATTAGCGAATAGGATACCTATCCAATAGGGAATTACAAAAAGGACAATCGAAAACAACGAAAGAGCGTAGATTATATAATGCCATGTGAGCCAAAATTTATCTTTTTTCATAGGATCGGGAGTGTGGTAAGTAATAAACGAAAACCCGTCCAGAATTATATGGGATATAATTGCAAATATAATCGTAAAGATCACATTCCACGGAAATATAAAAAACAAAAAACAGAGGATTTGTATAAAAACAGCAATCAGATTGTGAGTTATAGTTTCCATGAGGCTCTTATTCATTTCAACTTAAGTAGATATGAGAGATAATGTACTTAATTTTATCAAATTCTTAAAATTTTTTAACTTTGCAATTGATTCTAACATATAAAAATTCAATCTTAATATTTTAAAGTAGTGAAAAAATTATGGGAATGTTAGATGGAAAAGTTGCTATTATTACTGGCGCTGGTCGAGGTTTAGGTAGAGAAGAAGCGCTGTTAATGGCAAAAGAAGGATGCAACTTATTAATAAATGATTTGGGTGCTGGTTTTGACGGAACCGGAGAAGGAACAAAAGTAGCTGATATTGTTGCCGAGGAATGCAGAAAACTTGGCGTTAAAGCAGTCGGTAACTACGATTCAGTTACAGATTTTAATAAAGCAAAAGGAATGATCGATCAAGCAGTATCCGAGTTTGGAAAATTAGACATTGTCGTGAACAACGCAGGTATCCTAAGAGATCGCATGCTCTTTAATATGTCTGAAGAGGAATTTGATAGTGTAATTGGAGTACACCTTAAAGGCACATTTAATATGACTCGTCACGTAGCAGCTTATTTTAGAAAAACTGGAAAAGACGATCCTAAATTAAAGAATTTCGGGCGAATAATCAATACTGCTAGCGATGCTGGACTATTGGGTAATATGGGACAAACTAATTATGGTGCTGCAAAAGCTGGTATCGCAGCTTTTACAGTGATCGCCGCAATGGAACTAAAAAAATATGCTACAGTTAATTGCATAGTTCCTGTTGCTAGAACACGACTTACTACTGATGCAACTCCTACAATGGTTGAAATTATGAATAAGCTGGATGAAACTGGGTTTGATGTTTTTGATCCTGCTAATGTAGCTCCTATGGTTGTATTCCTTGCTTCAGATAATGCAAGAAAAATTTCTGGAGAAGTGTTTCGAGTAGTAGCAGATAGAGTATTTGCTTTTCAAGGTTGGCACACTTATAATCAAATCGATAACGGTGGTAAGCCTTTCACAGCTCAAATTTTAGCTGAAAGAGTTAAATCGGAATTGATGAAGGGTGCTCCCAAGAAAGAATCATTAATGGAAGCAATTGGTTCATTAATTAAAATGTAGAAAAAATTAATCTTTTTATTTTTTTAATTTTATTATAGTTAGCACTCTAATTTGTTAATAATCTCTTTGAATATTTGATAGACGATTAGTACTACTTTATCAAAATCTTTATCAGATAAATCTGTATCATTATTTTTTAGAGTATTTAGTAGGTAATCTAACTTGTCTAAAGCGATTTTAATGAATCTCGCTTCTTCATTTAAAGTTAATTTCTTCATATGACTTTTTAAAAAAATAATCTCACAAAGAAGAAGATTTACTAACTTCTCTCTTCTAGGTTCAAAGAAATCAGAATATTGCCATTTAATTACTTTACTCATGATTATTATAGTTTTTCTTGATTTTTCTTAATTTAAGAAGTAGGTTGGAATATTTAACTCTTAAAGAGACCAGTTTTTGTTTAAATTTACCTGAAAATTAGAGTTAGAAAAATATTTTAAATAAAAGAGTATAAAACTTTTATTTTTTAAGCCTGCGAAAAGGCGGTTTTAATCCATCAGGAAACGGTGTTTTATATGGCTTATCCTTATGTGCTATGTTGTGCTCCTTACGCGCATTTTCAACTAAATTCGGATTTTGCATGAATTCAAGAGTGGACACAGCTAATATTTTGGCAGCTGTTAACATCCCCTTGTGACCGATACTCATACCCGAAGTGGCTGTATTTTGCCAAGAATGCCCAGGAGAACCCAGGATCTCGCAAGCGGTCCCAAATTCTCCAAGAGGCACATTCCAAGAAATATCTGCTACATCCGTAGATCCTAGATCTACCTTACCTTTTCCCATTGGAGGAATTATGGATTTATTCAAAGTTTGACTTAAAATAGCTTTACCAAATTCCATCATATCGGGGGGTATGAATTTGTAATATTCCTCAAGTGAATTTTTTGGAATAGATTTTTTTAGCTCATTGGCAAAAGTCATATCAGCTTTATTAAATCTAGGCGAACCAACTTTTTTCATGGAGTTTGAAATGACATCGGCTACTACTTTCGTATACATCGTGTTGTACATACCACTTAAAAAATCGATTTCCATCGTTGTATCTGTCATTAAAGTCGCACCTTTGGCTATGTTAATAAGTCTAGCATATAATTCTTCAACTTGATAGCGTTGTGGTGCGCGCACAAAATAATGCACTTCTGCTTCAGCAGGCACTACATTTGGAACTTCACCACCATGAGTTATGACATAATGGAATCTTACATCAGTAATCATATGTTCTCGCATAAAATTAGCCCCTATATTCATTAACTCAACAGCGTCCAAAGCACTCCTCCCATTTTGAGGGTCTGTAGATGCATGGGCTGTACGTCCGTGAAACTTAAAAACTACGGAGTTTATTGATAAAGAGCTCCTCAGATTTAACATATTAAGATTTCCGGGAT
Source organism: Promethearchaeota archaeon (assembly GCA_004375715.1). GTDB lineage: Archaea > Asgardarchaeota > Lokiarchaeia > Sigyniarchaeales > SOKP01 > SOKP01. The sequence goes on from SOKP01000209.1 coordinate 7,093, forward strand.
GCCAAGTCATTGCGATATCTACATCGTCGAACAATCCTTCTCGTACCATATATCCCTTTGCGTTGAAAGATTCCTCAGCAGGACAACCATAATAGCGTATAGTTCCACTTACACTACCTAAATCAATAGCGTCTTTAACAGCTAATACCGCCCCTAATGAACCTACTCCTAAAAGATTATGTCCACATCCGTGACCTGGAGCGCCTTCTGTCAACACCTCTTTAAAAGGTGTTGCTTTTTGACTCAGCCCTGGGAGAGCGTCGTATTCTCCTAATATGCCTATAATTGGTTTACCTTTACCATAATCCGCGTAAAAAGCAGTTGGCATGTCAGCAACATTAGACGATACAGAAAAGCCCGCCTCACTAAGAGTCTTTATTAAGAGTTTTGACGATTTAAACTCTTCCAATCCTAATTCTGCAAATTGCCAAATCTGATCGCTAACATCAATCAATAAATCTCGGTTCGCTCTTACCCATTTGATTGCTTGTCTAAACATGATTTACCTAAATGTAGGTAAGTTAATAATTTTTATTTTGTGTTTTTTATAAAACTGTATATTCAAAAAAAGCGAGATTAAAGGATTTCACCTTCTCTTATTAAAGTCTGTGATGAACCATCTTTATAAGAAACTTTCATTGTTGGTTTATAAAATAAGAAATCTCTATGGGTTTTTGATTTGTTCTGCCCCCCAATCATATTTTCATTATTTCCAAAAGCAATATGGGCAGTTTGAAGGGCTTTTTCATCTTCGAGTAAATTACCACTTAATTTGGCACCAGGGTTAAGGCCTATTCCCAATTCTCCAATAACTCTAGCTTCTTCATCTATATTGATTAATTTCTCAATTTCTTCTACTAATTTATGATCCGCACTTTCAATATCGATTATTTTACCTTTTTCTAGAAAAATCTTCAAAGGTTTACTTACTTTACCGATATCTCCAATGGAACCATCGCAAACTATTAAACCATCTCCTATAGTTTCTACAGGACCACACCATATTTCGCCACACGGTAAATTAGCAAGGTATGGTTCATTCCTAATTTGAACATCTGTTGAAAATCCACGATCTTCGATACACAAAACAATATCAGTTCCTCCCGGTGCTGTGATTTGTACTAGTTTAGCGTTAGTAAAACTGTCTATCATCTTGAAGGCTGCATCTACCATTTTTATATAATCTACATTCATAGGACCTTCAATCATCATCGATTTAGTAATACCTGGACAATGACCTAATCGAATTGATTTAGTAGCAAGAATTCTTTCAATCCATTTAACTCGAAAAGGAGTCTCTTCAGCCAAACCCTTAAATGCATTAATAACTATTGTTTTTCCTTCCGCTAATGTGCTTAATTCGGAGGGGATTTCAAATAATGGACGGTTATTTTCAGGTAATAAATATAAATACGCTGTACACCCATACTCACTAGCTGCAGTGTAAAAAGCTTCACCTTCACTTTTGGTATGATCGTCAGTTACGACTAATACAATGTCCTCTTTATTCAAATTTAATACATGAATCATTGCCTTTTGAGCTGAAATTTTCATTCTATCGAAATCATTCATTCTTATATCCTCTATTTCTTATGCTTTAATTATGAATTACCTTAATCAATGATTATTAATATTTTTTATTTTAAAAAAGAAATTTCATTCTCCAAGTTTTTACACTTAAATAAAATAAAACCATAAATATCTATTAAAATACTTTATAATATCAAATTTTAAACGAATTAATGAAAAAATTTGGTTAAATGTGAGTGATGAGAAACTAAATATTGTAGAAACTCAATCGCAAAGGAAAAGGTATTACTGGATCGACCACGCAAGAGGTTTTATCATGGTTTTACTTGTTATCACAGAATTCCTTCCTACGATCTTTAGGGAAGGGTCTGAAATCGCCCGATTCTTTCTTGCTCACCCGCCAAATCAAACCTTAGTCGAATATATGAATTTTTATGATATTGGTGCTCCTGCTTTTATTTTTATAATGGGTTTACTCATGCCGTTGTCTTTTTCACATAGAAAAGAAAGAGATGGAGTAACTAAAGCAGTTAGGCACATGGTTATCCGTTATGGGATAATTTTTCTTCTCGGTTTCTTGGTGATTTTTATTGACCATGGTGAAATAATAACGATGGTCGGGGAAGTCCCTGTTATTATTTGGGATGTGTTACCTACTCTCGGACTGGTTGGATTAATTGCTATACCCTTTCTATGGTTAAAACCTAAACCCCGTGCAGTCGTAGCTACAATTATCTTGATTTTCTATCAAATTATGCTTCTTTATGGTGGTTGGCGAGAATACGCGATTATATCTATCCACGGTGGTATTTTTGGAACGATTTTTAGTTTTTCCGTTATAATGATTTACGCAACCTGTTTAGGGGAAATAATGCTACTAAATAAAGAGCTGACAGATAAAAAGAAATATCAAATTTACGCGATTGTTGGCGCTATAGCTTTATTTGGAGGTTTGTTACTTTGGTTGGTTCCTGGATGGTATCCAAATAAACGTCAGGTAACCTTAACATATATATCAATAAGCTTGGGGGCTTCGATTCTGTTGTCATTTATTTTTATAAGCATTGACAAAAAAGTTCAGAAGCCGATATTCATTTTAGATAGTTATGGTAAATCACCATTTATAATTTATGTGATAGCGATCGTGTTAGAGTTTTTACTAAACGATGTAATAGGTTTGGATATGGATCTTTTAATTTTCATACTAATGGTATTCGTTATGTCTTTTATCGCGATTCTTCTTGATAAGTGGGGCAAAATCATAAAATTATAAATTTAAAATCGTAATTATTCTACCTTTTTTTTTTTTAATTCCAAAATTTGAATACTTAAATAATATTAAATCTTAAATATCAATAACAAGATTATTCTAATAATTCTAAATATGCAGATTAAAATGGTTTAAATGAGTGAAGAAAGGATTAAAGAAATACTGGAAAGTCTAAAATCAATAAAGGGAGTTCATGGTGCAGCCATTATTGAAAAATTTGGCTTGATTAAAGGGAGCGCTTTACCTGGATGGGTCGATCCAGAAGCCGTTGCGGCGATGGTCACTCTTATTCTAAAAGCTTCTCAAAGAGCAACAAAAGAGCTAGAACAAGGCCAATTTTTCAATGCAATAATTGAAAGTGCAAAAGGAAAAATACTCTTTTCTGAAGTTGAGGGAAATATATTAACGATTATTGCAACAACTGATGCTAAACTCGGTATAATTAATCTAAAGTTAGGTGCTGCAGGAGACGCTCTAAAAGGTCTTTTATAGTTAACTTTTTATTTTTACTGTTTTTAAAAATTTTTTAATAAGTTAGACATAATCTCTCTCGTAATATTAGGATCAGCTTGACCTTTAGTTTTTGCCATAACACGACCGATTAAGGCTTCTAACGCTTTTGGATTTTTAAAAAAATCTTTAACAATAAGAGGATTTTCCTCAATTACATCTTTGCATGTTTTTTTAATGATGTTTTCATCAGAAAGTCGAGTTCGGCCTCTTTCTTTGATAATTTGAGAAACAGGAGTCCCTTGCATGACATCTTCAATAAAACTCTTGGCAATTTTTGATGTTATTTTCCCTTCTCTTATGTATTTGATTAAGTCCCCTACCTGTTTAGGAGTAAGCTTGGTTTGATCAATTGTTAAATTATGCTCGTTTAACCAACCTGATAAATTGTTCATTAACCAATTACAGTATTGCTTGTATTCTTTAGATCCAAATGTTGGATCGGCATTTGCTCCAGCTTCATAAAAATCCGCAATGCGTTTATCTAAAACTAAATTTTCTGAATCAAATTCCGATAACATATATTCTCTTCGAAGCCTTAGTGCTCTTTCATTTGGCATTTCTGGCAAATTTCTTTTAATTTGCTCGATAAAAGCATTATCAACTTCGATTGGACCTAAGTCTTGCTCAGGAAAATAACGATAATCTTCTTCGAATTCTTTTGACCTTAATGATTGTGTGATCCTCAGTTTATCGTCCCAATGTCTTGTTTCTTGAATTAACACTTTTCCCCTTTTTAATGCGTTTTTTTGCCTAATAATCTCGTGCCTTAATGCTCTCTCAACTTCTCTGAAACTGTTGATGTTTTTTACTTCACTACGTTTGTTTCCTTTTAGCGATATGTTAGCATCCACTCTAACTGAGCCCTCTAGCTCGATGTTAGAAATCCCTGTGTATTGAATAATAGATTTCAGTTGTTTTAGAAATTCTCTTGCTTCTTCAGGTGAACTAATAACCGGTTCAGTAACGATTTCAATAAGGCAAACTCCCGAGCGATTGTAATCCACTAATGTATATGGCGACGTTGCGATACTTCCTTTATGAACTAATCGCGCAGGATCCTCTTCTAGATGAATTCTGTTTAATAGGATATCTTTTTTGTGATTATTTAATCTAATCGTAATTTTACCTCCATCAGCAAAAGCTTTACCCCCCGCTTTATTGTACTGGCTAATTTGAAACCCCTTTGCTAAGTCTGGATAATGATAATTCTTACGAAAAAACCAAAAGTGACGATTGATATTACATTCTAAAGCCAAAGCTAATCTAGTAGCATAGTCGATGGTTTTCTCATTTATAACTGGGAGGGATCCGGGTAAACCTAAACAAATAGGACAAACGTGAGTGTTAGGCTCTGCATTGCGATAATCGTTGCTACAACTACAAAAAAGCTTTGTTTTTAGATTTGTCAATTGAATGTGGACTTCTAATCCAATAATAACTTTTTTGTCTAGGTCACTCAGATTACTTACCTCCACTTGTCAATGGGGGTGTTTTTCGAAAAATACCTAACTCTTGTTCAAGCTGATAGCCAATATTGAGAATTCCTTTTTCATCAAAATAATCTCCAATAATCTGAAAACCTATGGGTAAATTATTGCTATCAAAACCACATGGAATTGAAAGTGCTGGGAGTCCCGCTAAATTAACAGAACAAGTTAAGATATCTTGAGTATACATTTCCAGCGGATCTTCAATTAATGATCCAACCTTAAACGCTGTTGAAGGCATTGTTGGGCAGACGAGCGAATCACATTTCTTAAATGCTTCAACAAAATCTCTTCTGATTAGGGCTCTAACTTTCAGAGCTTTAATATAGAACATATCATAATATCCTGCCGATAGTGCAAATGTTCCTAAATAAATCCTTCTTCTTACTTCAGGTCCAAAATTTTCTCCTCGTGTTCTACTAAACGCACTATAAACATCGCCCGAAAGTGCGTCTTTGACTTTACCATACCTTAAACCGTCATATCTAGCTAAGTTCGAGCTAGCTTCGCACATGCATAATAAATAATACGTAGCTATTGTGTATTCTAGATGAGGAATTGAAACTTCAACTGTAGTTGCTCCTAAACCTTCCAATTTCTCGATTGATTCATTAATAGCATTCTTCACTTCGCCGTCAATCGCTTCTCCGAAAAATTCTTTTGGAATTCCGAGAACTCGTTTTTCAATTGGATTTTTTAATTCTTCCGTATATTTATCTACTTTAATATCTACTGACGTAGAATCGAGGGGATCTTTACCTGATATGGTTTCAAGGATTAATGCTGAATCGTAAACACATTTTGTAATTGGACCAATCTGATC
>SOKP01000049.1 GCA_004375715.1 Promethearchaeota archaeon
TAAATCTAAGATTATAAAGCAAGATGTTATTAGGAGTAAAAAAGTTCTCAGAAAAACTGTTACTTCCATTGGGGAAAAAGATAAAAAGAGTACCCGCTAATGTTATCACTGCTTTAGGTCTTTTTTTCGCTTTTTTAACCCTTTTGAGTTTCTTGGTCCAAAATCTAGTTTTCATTATTATAACGCTATTTATCGTTGAATTTTTCGATCAATTAGATGGCGTAGTTGCTCGATTACAAGGACCTACTAAATTAGGTGCTTTTTTAGATTCTACCCTAGATAGAATAGGAGATATCTTCATTTTCTTTGGCATTATTCTTAGTGGGTATACTAACATCTATATTGGACTAATTACTTTAGCTGGGGCATTTTTAACTTCATATACGAGAGCCAAGATAGAAAGTTTAGGAGTTTCAAGCTTATACGGTGTAGGATTGCTAGAAAGAACAGATAGAGTTCCCATTCTTTTTATAGGCTCAATATTTCAAATCTGGTTTCCCACCGCAATCTGGTGGACAATGGTCCTTCTTGCCATTGGCACTAATGTAACAGTTCTTCAAAGATTAATATACGCCTTTAAAAAATTTTCAGGGAAAAATCACGATAATCCTTAAAATTAGAAGAGTATTTGCTACTTTCTTATATTAGATTCTGCTCATGAATAAAGCATATTTAAATAGACCTTTTTTTATAGTTTAATAAATTGTCAATATATTTTTTAATTACTGCTCATGCTAGTCTCTGAAATTAATATTAAGCTAACTATATTGGGTCAATGGGGTGTCGGTAAAACATCCATGGTGAACACATTTGTGGGAAAAGATTTTCCTTCGATGTACATCCCCACTATTGGCAGTAATATTGCCAGAAAGGAATACAGATTAAAAGATAACCATATTCGGTTAAATATATGGGATATTGGAGGTCAAAGAAGCTTCAACCCTTTGAACCCCGTGTTTTTCAGTAATTTGGATTCAGCTCTACTATTATTTGACTTGAACAACCCAAAGGAGTCCCTCCAAGAAATTATAGACACATATCTTAAAAACTTATCAAAACATTCTCCTGAATGCATTATGTATTTAGTAGGAAATAAATCTGACTTACTAAAACCTGAAGATTCTGAAATTCTATTAAATATTATAAGAAAATATCAAATTCAAGGATTTCCTATAGTATTTGTATCTGCGAAAACCCAAGATAATATTACAGAGCTATTTACACTTGTAATTTTTGACTTTTTAAAAAAATTAGAGGAAAGTGGTAATAAAACACAATTTCAGGGTATTTCTAAGGATTTTTTAAATTCTGTAGGTAAATCTGAAGAAGATTTAAACGATTTAATTATTAATATTGATGAAATTGATTCAAATACGCTTCATAAGAAAATTACTCCCAAAATCATTAAAAAGAATATAAAATTGACCGAAAAAGAATATATTCCTCTTAAAGAAATCAAGGATCTAAAACAAATCAGAGCGTTTGACATAGATAAAAATAAAATCAAAGAAAATATATTTAGTGCCTTTAAGAACAATCTAGTTGCTATTTCAGAGCTAATTTTAGAACTAAAAAAAACTCCAATCAATTCTCTAATTGATAATATTGATAAAACTTTAGATGATTTATCAAACTTAAATAAAGATTTTGAATTAAAGTTAGATTCAATTTTGGAGCTTGAGAAATCGGATAAGAACAATTAAAAATTATTATGCAAACATATTAGAACATTAATGGTGGAATATCATTCCTAAAAAGGATAATATTGAAGAAATTACTCCCAAAGATTTTCAACATTTAATTGAACAAGTTGATAAACTCGAAAAAGATTTCAATTCTATGAAAAATGTCCCAAAAACCTTGCACAACTTAGCGGACCAATATGAAAAGACCATGTCCAAGATGAATTTGGTTAAATCAAATAATAAAGCAATTCAAAATCTAATGGAGCAAGTTTCTAATTTAGAAGGTGAAATGAAGTTCGTAAAACAAGAGATGACATCGCTTAGGGGTGACCTTTTATCTAGCCAAGAACGGATTGAGCAAACTATTAGAACTCAAGAAGAAATCATCATGGATATGATAAATAAGTTTAATGAAGAATTATTACAACACAAATCATCGATGAAGGAAGATATTGAAATCCTCAAAACTCAACAAGATGTGTTAAAAATCTCTTATACAATAAATGAAAAGAAATTTATGGATAAAGTTAATTCGTCAATTAGTAGAATCATTAATAAACAAGTCGAAGGAAAAGAGAACGAGATACTAATGAAAATTTGGATGAGTGAATTCAAAGAAATCATACGTGATTTTGAGAAGTTAAAAAAATTTAGGCCAAAAGAATTTTCTGTGCGGTTAAATGAAATTTCGGATATAATCGATATTTTTAAACAAAAAATTTTGAGCTAAGAACATTTAAAACCCTGCGTTACTAATTTTACACTTATTTGTAATGCACAAGGGCTGCTTTTTTTTATTATTCTTCTGATAGTTTTATCATTGAAAAATAAAATTAACTTGATAACGTTCCTTTTAACCTTTAGACTTTATTTTCTTAAACATTTATATGTTTCAAGAACGAGTAATAATCATAATAACAATTAAAAAAAAAATAATTAAAAACGGATTAAAATTAAGGAGGATAATATTATGAACAATAATGTCAAGGAATCGCTAAAAGCTGGAATAATTGGAGCAATTATGGGATTTATAATGAGTTTTCTCATAAATTTTTTCCTAATACCATTTCCAACAGATAATTTAATAAATGGAATGAATCATGCTATTAGTGGTTTAATTAGTGGGTTTATGGGAGGTTTTATGGGGGTAATTATGTATATCAAAATAGTGGGAAAGAAAAAAGAGAAATCTTAGAAATATAGAAAAAAAAATTAAAAATTTAAAGTTTATATACTTCAAAAACGAATTAAAATCATTAATTAGAAATTTAAAGGAGTTAAAAATGGAAGAATTTTCAAAAAAACCAAATTATGCTGATAAAGACGAAATGTATGAAGCAATAGGTAAAGTCCTTTGGGGCAAAAATGGTAAGAAGTTTTCAATGAGGCGCTTAATTTTTGCTTTTATGAAAAAAAAAGTGAGAGGTAAGTAAATATAATGGTAACAAAAGAAGAACTTATCCAAGCTGTTACGGAATTAGAAGAAGAAAAATCTTACTCCCTTGTAAAGGCATTATTAGACGAAGGAGTCAATCCAAAAGAAATTGTTGATATGTTGCGCAAAGGAGTAGAAATTGTTGGAGAAAGATTTAATAAAAAAGAATATTTTCTAACCGAATTAGTTATGGCAGGAGAAATTTTCCAGCAATCCGCTAAAATTCTTGAAACGGCAATGAAAGATGAGACCGAAACGACTGAGAGTTTAGGAGTCGTTATAGTAGGAACAGTTAAAGGCGATGTCCACGATATTGGAAAAAATATTTTTGTAACTCTTTTACAAGCTGCAGGTTTTGAAGTTCATGATTTAGGAGTTGATATTGCCGCCGAAAAATTTATTGA